>NZ_AKJL01000068.1 GCF_000282355.1 Pseudomonas sp. GM49 | reverse complement strand
TAAGGCATGGAGGTGTCTACGAAACCCGGGGCGATTCAACGTTCGCCCCGGTCTGGTTCGCGAATTCGTGTGGAGTGACATGCTCCTGCCGGTTGGCCTCCAGGTACCGGCTCCACCAGTTCATGATCAGCCTGCGCTCCTCGATGAACTCTGCTTTGTGGATGTAAGCGGCGCGGACGTTGTTGCGTTCCTTGTGGCTCATCTGCCTTTCAATGGCTGTCTCCGACCACAATCCTGACTCGATCAGTGCGCTGCAGGCCATCGAACGAAACCCATGCCCGCAGATATCGGTTTTGGTGTCGTATCCCATGGTCCGTAGCGCGTTGTTCACGGTATTTTCGGACATGGGCTTCCAGGGTTTGGCATCACCTGCGAAGACCAATGCGAATTTGCCTGTGAGTGCATGGATTTTTTCGAGTAGCGCCACTGCTTGCGGCGATAAGGGTACTAAATGGATATCCCCTGCCATCTTCGTACCCCTTGTGGAAAAGGGTACTCCCTCCAACGCGGGTCGAGTGTCCGGTATCTCCCAGGTGCCGCGCTTGAGGTCGAACTCGCTCCAGCGCGCGAAACGCAGCTCGCTGGATCGAACAAACACATGCAGCGACAGCATCACTGTCAGACGGGTAAGTGCCCGGCCTTTATAGGTGTCGATCCGCTCCTGCAGTTCCGGCAGTCGCGATAAGGGTAGAGCGGGGCGATGTACCACCCGCGGGGCTTTGATCGAGCCTTCGAGATCGTAAGCAGGGTTTATGGTGATAAGCCGGAGGCGCTTTGCCTCGCGCATGATGCTCTGCAGGTAGTTTTGTACCCTTAAAGCAACGTCTATCGTTCCGCGCTTTTTGATCGCTTCCAAGGGCTGCATAAGGTCATGGGTGTCGAGATCAACAATGGCGCGTGCGCCGATCAGCGGAAATACGTGAGTTTTTAGGCGGCTCATCACTGTCTTGGAATGGCCTGGTGCCCACTTGGCCGACATTTCCGTGTGCCAGTCCAGCGCAACGCTTTCAAAGGTTCTGCCTTTGATCACAGCTTCCGCCTTGGCTTGGTGCTTGCTCTCTATGGGATCAATGCCATCCGCCAGCATTCGCTTGACCTCCAAGCGCTTGCGGCGAGCATCGGCGAGGCCAATGACGGGGTAGTTGCCGAACGAGGTCAGTCCTTCGCGTCCGTCAGGTTTGATGTAACGGAGCCGCCAGCCTTTGCGGCCATTGGGTTGGACTAGGAGGTAGAGGCCATCGCCGTCGAAAAGCTTGTAGGCGCGGTCTGTAGGTTTTGCCAAGCGGCAAGCTGCGTCGGAGAGCGGGGCTGTGGTGCGCGACATAAGGGTACTCCCTTTTATCGAAGTGACCTGTACCCCAAACTCTACCCTTAAAACGGTTGGAATCCACCAGTTTCTGACGGAAACCGATGGAACGCCAAAACGAAAAAACCCGCCAGAAGGCGGGTTTTTCGGGGGGTCCAGAGACTTTGAAAGCTTTCTATGGAACCTTGTATGGTGCCGGCACCAGGAATCGAACCCGGGACCTACTGATTACAAGTCAGTTGCTCTACCATCTGAGCTATACCGGCGTGTCAGGGCGACGATTATAGCGATTGGATTGGTTCTGTAAACCCCTGAATTTTGACTATTTTTACGCGGGCTTCGGGTCAGGCGCGCATCAGGGTTTTCTTGAGTTTCTGAATGGCTTTCCAGGTTCGACTGTTTTGCATCGCGCGCAGTTGTGCTTCAGCCTGTTCGGCGCGTTGCAGGGCGGCGGCGAGCTGGTTTTCGGCATCGCCGATGGGGTGGCTGAAGTTGTGGCCTTTGCAGAACTGGAATTCGTCCAGGTTGCACGGCGGGATGTCGAAGGCGGGTTTGAGGTTCAGGTGTTCTTCGGCGAGGTAGTAGGTGTTGATGCCGTCGAACAGGATGGAGTGGTAGCCGGCGTCGGTGACGAGGGTTTCCCAGGTTTGGTCGCGCTCCCACGGGGTTTCGATGAGGATGACCCATGGCCGCCACTGGGTGAAGTCCATGCCGCGCAGGACGGTTTCTTCGTGGCCTTCGACATCGATTTTCAGGAAGTGGATGTCGCGGCCCCGGGCGTGTTCTTCGCAAATGGACGTCAGGGTACGCGATTGGACGGTTTGGCTGCGCACGTCCATACCGGCGTCTTTGTGCATCTGCGCCATGGCCGGGTCGACGGTCGAGAGGCCGGTATTGGCGATGCCGTAGAAGGTCAGGCTGTCGGCGTTTTCGCCGGCCACACATTGCAGATTGGTGTCTTTGGGGCGTTGCTGGCACAGGGCTTCGTAGTAGTTGGGCATCGGTTCGACGTTGATGCCGGTCCAGCCGTTGTCGTAGAACGCCTTGGTGACTGAGTCATGGGTAGGATCGTTTGCCCCGACGTCGACGTAGAAGCCGTTCTCGACGATTTTGAGGGCGCGCCACAGGCGTATGTCTTCGAAATTCTGTGCGTAGGAAATGAACGTCACTGGCGCATCCTGTCGTAAGAATGTTCTTGTTCGTGGCCGCGCTGCTGGCGCCCTTGCGTGTGTGTATAACAAGAGTAATGAATCGGTGCAATTTCCCCCGTCTGCGGTCCGGGATTAGGCATTTATGTCGTTTTCATTAAATGCTTATGCACAATGCAGTTGGCAGCGCACTGGGTTTAGGTCGAATTTGTGGATCCGTTCTCATTTGTCCGCAAATACCTGTTTTTTCGATTTTTTATGCAGGTGTACAAAAAATGAACAGCGTGATTTTAGCCCTGAAACAGGCGTGGATCTTGGATCCACGATAATTTCATCAACAGAGTTATCCACAAGCTGGGTGTATTTAAGTGCGTTCAGCCAGGAGCAGGAAATTACGCGGGGTGAGTGGGGTTTCGCAAAAGGTGCCGACGCGGACACTGTAGCCCTGCTCGGTGAGGAAAAGTGCCCGGTCAAGGACCAGCCAAAGCTCCAGCGGACGTCGGAACAGTCCACGTAATAGCTCAAGGTTGCGCACCTCGGCCAGTCGCTGCCAACCGGCAGCTTCGAGGGCTGGCCAATCTTGCGGGTCGATTGTGGATAACTCTTTAAGTGCGGCCAGGTGATGGCAGTAATCGGCGAAGGATTTGTCCAGCCAGGCGCTGGGGAGGGAAGGGGTTGGCAGGTACTCGTCAATGCCGCGCAGTTGCCGTTGCAGCAAGTCGAAGCCCAGGCGTCGGGCCATGGAGGTGTCACGTTGACGTCGCACGCGGGCACCGGCGGTAACGGTTTCACTCATGGGCAACGCGAGGTCGTCGAGGGAAAGCTGTAGGCCGGAGCTTTGGGCGGCTGAGGAAATCGGTGAGTAGTCGGCCAGACTGATCCGGTTGTAGCAACATGGCGCAATGGCGAGTTGTTTGCAGCCTGTCGCGCTGGCAAGTTGAATCAGCCGCACATGCAAATCACCGCAGGCGTGAAGCGCTACGGGTGTGTGATTCGCACTCAGTAAAGAAGCTGCGTCTGCCGCGAGTACATCCTGTTCGATATGCAGCGCATGCAGGTGATGGCGTTGGCTGAGTGCCTGGCCGCTGGTTACCAGTGCCGGGTCGTATTCCAGGCAAGTCAGTTGTTGCCCCGGTTGCAGCAGGCGGCGCCCCAGATGTCCCTTGCCTGAGCACCAGTCCAGCCAATGCTGCGGAGCCTCGGAAAACTGCAATCGACTGGCGAAGGCTTCAATCTGCTGCCATTTACGCCCCGGCACATCGACGTTCAATCGATGGCCGGCCGCTTCGAGTGTGCGCGCAGGCAACTCATCCACGGCACTCAAGGCAACGGACATCCTTGCCAAGGAAGCAAAGGGCTCCGGTGCATTCAGGAGGGCGGGTTGGTTATGAGCGTTTTCCGCGTCTTCCAGCGACCGCTCGCGTAGCCATGCGGCCAGCTCCGTGTAGGACGCTTCCCAGGGAAGCTGCAGATGAGTGAATGGCCGGGGTTTCCACAGTGCCTGATGCTCTGTCAGAAAAGCATCCAGCGCGGTGAAGCGGGCGAGCAGGGCCTCGCCCGTCAACACGCCAACCTCAACGCCCTTGGCAGGCATCGACGCGCAACCAGCGCTCCAGCAGCTTGAAGCCGCGCACCAGCACATAGGCCATCACCAGGTAGAACATGCCCGCGGCGAAGAAGATCTCCACCGGCAGGTAGGTCCGGGCAATGATGGTGCGAGCCATGCCGGTCAGTTCCAGCAACGTCACGGTGCTGGCCAGGGCACTGGCCTTGAGCATCAGGATCACTTCGTTGCTGTAGGCCGGTAGGCCGATGCGCGCGGCACGGGGCAGCATGATGAAGAACAGCGCCTTGGGTCTGGACATGCCCAGTGCTCGCGCCGCTTCGATCTCGCCCGGTGGAATCGCCTGGATGGCACCGCGCAGGATCTCGGCGATATAGGCCGCGGTATGCAGGGTCATGGTCGCCGTGGCGCACCAGAACGGATCGCGCAGGTACGGCCACATCGAGCTGTTACGGATCACGTCGAACTGCGCCAGGCCGTAGTAGACCAGGAACAGTTGAACCAGCAGCGGCGTACCCCGGAAAAAGAAGATGTAGCCGTAGGGAAATGCCCGTACCCACCACAGGCGCGACGAGCGGGCGATGCCCAGTGGAATCGCCAGCAGCAAACCGGCGATCACGGCAATGGCCACCAGTTCCAGGGTCAGGGTCGCGCCCTGGGCCAGTTTTGGCAGCCACTTGATGATGACTTCCCAGTTCATTGGGTGCTCCTCGCGAAGCCGCGAGCGGCACGTTTTTCCAGGTAGTGCATGCCAGTCATCGCCAGTACCGTCAGGCCCAGGTACATGAATGCGGCCACCATATAGAAGGTGAACGGCTGTTTGGAGACGGTCACGCCGATTTGCGCGTGACGCATGATTTCTTCCAGGCCGATCACCGACACCAGCGCGGTGTCTTTCATCAGGATCATGAACAGGTTGCCGAGACCCGGAAGGGCGATGCGCCACATCTGCGGCATGATCAGCCGGGTGAAGATGCGCCATTTCGACAGGCCCAGGGCCACGCCGGCTTCACGATGGCCTTTGGGAATGGCGAGGATCGCGCCGCGAAACACTTCCGTGGCGTAGGCGCCGAAGCACAGGCCCAGCGCGATCACGCCAGCGGCGAAGGCGTTGAGTTCAAGGTCGGGGTTGCCGAAGAACTCGCCCAGGGCACGCATCAGGTTGACCGTGCCGAAGTAGATCAACAGCACCCAGAGCAATTCCGGGATGCCGCGAACCAGGGTCGAATAAGTGCCGCCAAGCCATTGCAGCGGCTTGTACGGGGAAGTCTTGGCCAAGGCGCCGAGCAGACCGAGCACCAGCCCCAGGCACAGGGCCGAGAGTGCCAGTTTCACAGTCATCAGCGCGCCAGCGGCGAGCGCCGGGCCGAATCCGTAGAGGTCGATAGTCATGGATTTCTTTTCAAATCGCGGCAGGCAAGGCCGAGAACCGGCGCCGCCAAAGGACGGTGCCGGTCAGGCAGTCAGGATCAATAGATGCTGAACGGGAAGTACTTGTCGTTGATTTTCTTGTAGGTGCCGTCAGCAACGATTTCTTTCAGGGCAGCGTTCAGCTTCTCGCGGATCGGGTCCTTCTTGCGCACGGCAATACCGATCTTGTCGCTTTCTTCCACTGGGTCGCCCTTGAACTCGTAGCCACGGCCGGCGTCGCTTTTCAGCCACTCGTAGTTGACGTACTTGTCGGCCAGGATGCCGTCCAGACGGCCGGAAGTCAGGTCGAGATAGGCGTTTTCCTGGGTGTCGTAGAGTTTGACTTCAACGCCCGGCATGTTGTCTTCCATGAAGGTGCCTGCCAGGGTCGAGCGCTGGGCGCCGATCACTTTGCCTTTCAAGGAGTCCTTGTCGGTCTTGAAGTCGACGTCTTTCTTGGCGATGAATTGCAGCTTGTTGGAATAGTACGGGTCGGTGAAGTCCACCGCTTGCTTGCGCTCGTCGGTGATCGACATCGAGGAAATCAGGAAGTCGAACTTCTTGGCGTTGAGGGCCGGGATGATGCCGTCCCAGTCGGAGGTCACGACGGAGCACTCGACTTTCATCTTGGCGCACAGGGCGTCGCCGATCTCTTTGTCGAAGCCGACGACATTGCCACTGGCATCTTTATTGTTGAACGGCGGGTAAGCCGCTTCGATGCCCATCTTCAGGGTTTCGGCCATGGCACCGGCGCTGAACGCCAGGGTGACGGCGGCAGCCAGGAAGACCTTTTTGTAGTTCTGCATGTGGGTAGCTCCGTTAGCGGTTGCTGGACATGAATTGTTTGCAGCGTGCCGAAAGCGGGTTTTCAAACACCTGCTGTGGCGATCCTTGCTCTTCTACCAGGCCCTGGTGGAGGAACACCACTTCGCTGGAGACCTGACGGGCGAAGCCCATTTCGTGGGTCACGAGCAGCATGGTGCGGCCTTCTTCGGCCAGTGCGCGGATGACATTAAGTACTTCCTGGACCATTTCCGGGTCAAGCGCGGAGGTGGGCTCATCGAACAGGATGACCTTGGGCTGCATGGCCAGGGTGCGGGCGATGGCCGCGCGTTGTTGCTGACCACCGGACAGTTGCGCGGGGTAGGCGTGGCGCTTGTCGGCGATGCCGACCTTGGCCAGCAGGGCTTCGGCGACTTCAATGGCCTCGGCCTTGCTCTGGCCGAGCACGCGGCGCGGGGCTTCGATGATGTTGTCGAGCACGCTCATGTGCGGCCACAGGTTAAAGTTTTGAAACACAAAACCGATTTCGCTGCGCAGACGATTGATCTGCTTGCCGTCGGCGGCAACCAGTTCGCCATTCTTTGCGGCTTTGAGCTTGAGTTCTTCCCCGGCAACCAGGATCTGACCCTGATGCGGGTTTTCCAGCAGGTTGATGCAGCGCAGGAACGTGGACTTGCCGGAGCCGGAAGAACCCAGGATCGAGATCACGTCGCCGTCGCGGGCGGTCAGCGAGATGCCTTTGAGCACCTCCAGCGAACCGTAGCGTTTGTGCAAGTTGCGGATTTCAAGCGCGGGCGTGGCCTCAGCCATGTGCGTTCCTCATATATGTTGCGCTCCTGCTGTTGGCGGCTTTCCTGACGAGGCGGCCAACCTAGCATAGCGTTTCAATGGCAGCCAACAGCGCTACGGACGGTAAACGGCTGGCGTGTGGCAGGTTGTCGCATCGGCGCAGCAGACTGTCGCCCCATCAACAACCGAACAGCCGTTTGAACCTTGCTCGTCGATAAAAAGCGCGGCGGCTGTCGCAAAAAAAGGCGCGATGTTGCCAGCTTTGACGGGGTGTTGGAAGCGCTATCCGGCCAAATGCACAGGTTGTGCACTTTTAATGTGCACAGGGCCATTTTCAGGTGTGTTTCCGGTGCGTTGATTTGTCACGCAAAGTGGGTCGCAGGGTAACGTTCTGGCGAAGTGCCATTAAATTCAATGGGTTGCGATGACCGTCCGGTCAAAGCGAGATCGCCGGGCTAGAGGGATTTGAAACATTTTGGCGCAATTATTGCGTGCAGAATCCAGAACGCCCCGTTGGCTTCTTTTTACGAGAAGGATCGCCGAACGGGATGCATGCATTCGCTTCTCCTTACAAAGGTAGTTTTAATGAGCAGTACCCAAAGCTCTAATGGCCTCGAACAGGGGCTCAAACCGCGCCACGTGACCATGCTGTCGATTGCCGGGGTTATCGGCGCCGGCTTGTTCGTCGGCTCGGGTCACGCCATCGCCGCTGCAGGTCCGGCTGTTCTGTTGGCTTACGCCGCCGCCGGCATGTTGGTGGTGTTGGTGATGCGCATGCTCGGCGAAATGGCCGTTGCCTCGCCGGACACAGGTTCGTTCTCGACTTACGCCGACCGCGCGATCGGTCACTGGGCCGGTTTCACCATCGGCTGGCTCTACTGGTGGTTCTGGGTGCTCGTCATCCCGCTGGAGGCCAACGCCGCCGCGACCATCCTGCATGCCTGGTTCCCTGGCGTGGACATCTGGGCCTTCGCCCTGGTGATCACGATGCTGCTGACGGTGACCAACCTGTTCAGCGTCAAGAACTATGGTGAGTTCGAATTCTGGTTCGCCCTGATCAAAGTCCTGGCGATCATCGGTTTCATCATTCTCGGCGTAGCGGCGATCTTCGGCTTCCTGCCGAACAGCCAGGTCAGCGGCGTTTCGCACTTGTTCGACACCCAGGGCTTCCTGCCAAACGGCATGGGCGCAGTACTGGGCGCGATCCTGACTACCATGTTCTCCTTCATGGGCACCGAGATCGTGACCATCGCGGCCGCGGAATCGAAAAACCCTGGCAAGCAAATCTCCAAGGCCACCAACTCGGTGATCTGGCGGATTGGTTTGTTCTACCTCGTATCGATCTTCATCGTTGTAGCGCTGGTGCCATGGAACGACCCGGTACTGGCGAGCCTGGGCTCCTACCAGACCGTGCTTGAGCGCATGGGCATCCCGAATGCCAAGATCATCGTCGACATCGTGGTACTGGTTGCAGTGACCAGCTGCCTGAACTCGGCGCTCTACACCTCGTCGCGTATGTTGTTCTCCCTGGGCAAGCGCGGTGATGCACCGGCCATGTCCACGCGCACCAACAAAAGTGGCACGCCTTACTGGGCGGTGATGTTGTCCACTGGCGCAGCGTTCCTGGCAACATTCGCCAACTACGTGGCCCCGGCTGCCGTGTTCGAATTCCTGCTGGCCAGCTCCGGCGCCATCGCATTGCTGGTGTACCTGGTGATTGCGATTTCGCAACTGCGCATGCGCAAGCAGCGTATGGCTCGTGGTGAGAAAATCGTCTTCAGCATGTGGCTGTTCCCTGGCCTGACCTACGCGGTGATCGTCTTCATCGTTGCGGCCCTGACCATCATGCTGTTCCAGGATGCCCATCGTGTGGAAATCCTCGCGACCGGCTTGCTCAGTGCTCTGGTAGTAGCGGCCGGCTTGCTGGTTGCGCGCCGTCGCAAACTGGAAAAACGTGGTTCGGTAGTGCTGAACTGATCCATCCCGCGTAACGCAAAACGGCCGCTGTCAGTGATGACGAGCGGCCGTTTTTGCTTCTATCGATTATTTTGTGTTCATTCCATGTGAACCCAGTCTTCTATACGTAACCCCGGAACGCGCTCAAACTCTCGCAGATTGTTGGTGACCACGATAAATCCGCGTGAGCGTGCGTGCCCGGCAATCATTTGGTCGTACGGGCCTATGGGGGTGCCGGCTTTTGCCAGTTCGGATCGAATCATTCCGGTGTGCGCTGCTGCTTCGTTGTCGAAGGGCAGGACTTCAAGACGGGCAGCGAAGCCCTCGATGACCGCCAGGTTTTTTTCGGGGGCTGCTGACTTTTCCGCTCCGTAGATCAGTTCCATCAGCGTTATCGCACTGATGCACAGCTGGCCGTGATGACGGTTGAACGCCTCCCGTACCGCCTGTGGTTTGTTCTTGATGGTGAAGATGCAGATGTTGGTATCGAGCATGTACTTGATCATCAGAACGACTCACGCTCCTGTTCGGCAGGTTGCTCGCGATCGGTCATGAAGTCTGCAGTGACGCTTTCGCCATCGAACCAACTGTCCCAGGTTTCACCAGCGGGCGTGATGATGCGGGTTCTGCCGACGGCGACGACGTCGACCCGTTTCACATCACTTGGCATGGCCACGGCTTTTGGCAGGCGAACGGCCTGGCTTCGATTGCTCATGAAAAGGGTTGTCTGTTCCATTTGGACCTCCTGCGCCTTTGCTGGTGCGATGAGTCCAAAGGATAGGTTTTGTGTTGGATATGTCAATGGGATATACACGGTGCCTGACGGAAGGAAGGCGCCCAATTCAGAGCAAAAAAACGGCCGCTGTCAGTGATGACAAGCGGCCGTGTTTGTTCAAGCAGCAACACTTACTCGGCTTTTTCTTCCGGCGTTTCCTGCGACTCGCGGTAGGCGTCCAGCGCAGTGCCGAAGTCAGTAATGAACTGCGGCTCGCTCAGCCATGCCTGGGCGGCGTCGCGGTCCATGCCGTCGGCCCACATGCGGTAGTCGATCAGCATGTCGGCGGCCAGGTGGGTGGCGGCCATGCCTTCGTCGTCGGCGTTTTCCATGTCCAGCAGTTCTGGGTGGTCGATGATGATAAAGGCGAGGTTCGTCAGCAGGACCGAGAGCATTTCGCTGCGGCTGACGGCTTCCGCGTCGCGCATTTTGCTGAACATCGCCAGAGTGTATTCCGGGATCGGTTCGGCGAGGTGGCCGAGTTCATCATCGTCCAGTGCGGCGGGTTTCCTGCCGTGGATATTGATCTGCTTGGCTTTGGCTTTTGCACGCTTGGCGCGTTTCTGTTGCTTGTTCAGGGAGGCCATGGGAACTCAGTTCGGTTTCTGTTGGGTTTGCGCGGCAATGGCGTCGGACGCTGCCACGTAGTCGGCCTGGAAGGCCGGAGATTCGATCCACGCCAGGGCGCCGGCTTCGTCTGTTTCGGCCGACCATTGGCGATATTCGATCAGCGCGGCAAGGATGAAGTCCATCGCGCCTTCTTCGCCTTCCTGCTCATACACCAGTTCCAGCAACGGGTCTTCGAGGAAGGCCGTGCACATGGCTTGCTGGCTGATCTTTTCGGCGTCGATCATTTTCTTGAACAGTTCGGTCAGGTCCACCGATTCGAAGTCGATGCGATCGTCGTTCGGGTCCAGTTCCACCGGCGCGGCAGCCCGCTGGGTGCGGTTCTGCTTGGCCTTGGCCTTGGCGCGGGAGGCGCGTTTTTGCTGCTTGTTGGCGGAAGCCATGGGCGTCGTTCCGTATTCATTGAAAGGTCAAAAAGCCTGGTTGCGTGGCACTCGCCGCCCGGGGGTATCGGGGGCCAGTTCGCCGTTTTGCAGCCAAGCCAATGCAATGGGCCATAGTGTGGCTTGGTATGCGCTGCGAAAAAAGGCGAAATGTCCGACTTCTTCTTCGCCGATGTCTTCGGGATGGATACGCAGGTGGGAGTTTGTGCTGCCGGTGAAGTAGCCGAGCAGGCGTTCGATGGCCGGGACCGTGCCGTATGGGTCGTCGCTGATGCTGATGGCCAGGGTTTGCGCGGTGACACCGGCAAAGGGCAGCTGTCCGGTGGTTTTGCTGATTGTGCGGCCACTGGAGCGTTTTTCGTAACGGGCAGTGGAGATGCTCCAGTCACGGACCACGCCGGCGGGCGTGTCTTCCAGCCAGCCGAGACGTTTGCCCGGAAAGTAGCCGTAGATCATCGTCACCAGTGGCATCAGCACATGCCACTTGCCGAACATGCGCCATCGATGGGCCGGCGCATAGTCGCGCCAGTAAGCGAATTGCGCACCGACCGTCACCAGGCGCCGGATCAGGTGCCCGGACGCCCCCAGGCCCGCTGCACAGCCGCCAAAGCTGTGGCCGACCACATCGATAGGCTGCCTTGGGAACTCACGCTGTGCGCGCTTGAGCATCGCCTCGAAATCCAGAGCTCCCCAATCGGTCCATGAAGCCTTGAGACCTTTGAGCGATGCCGGCCGCGACTCGCCAATGCCGCGGTAGTCATAGGTGATGACATCGAAGCCGTGGGCGAACAGGTAGTCGGCGAAGCGCGAGTAATGGCGGCAACGGACCGAAGTGGCGGCATTGATGATCACGACCGGACGAGCGGCGTCCTGGGAAGGATGTCGCCAGGTGAATCCGCCGAGGATGAAGCCGTCCGGGGCGGTTTCCTTGAACGGTTTGCCGGGGGTGGTATCCGGCAGCGGCAACTCGATGCGAGTGGGGGCCAGTGGAGGCGTGTCCTGCAAATTCATCGGCGTCAGACCTTTGCGGGTAGCTGCCAACGATAGTCTTGATGCCGTTGATGAACAATCCATTGGCGTCAACGCAGTGGTTGATTGAGCAGCCGCTCTTCAAGAGCCGCCCGTTCCCGATCCAGTTCATTGCGCAGTTCCTCCTCACTCGGCAGGACATGCCTGTACTTGCTGGCGAACAGTTGCTCGTTTCCTTCGAGCACTGAGTAACGCACCACGGATTCATCCTTTTGCGCACAGAGAATGATGCCGACAGTGGGGCCGTCTTCCACGCCGCGTTTCAGGTCGTCGTACATGCGCACGTACATGTCCATCTGCCCCACATCCTGATGGGTCAGTTCACCGCGCTTGATATCGAAGATGACGAAGCACTTGAGCAAGTAGTTGTAGAACACCAGATCGATGTAGAAGTCTTTGCTGTCGGTACTGATGCGTTGCTGGCGGGCGATGAACGCGAAGCCCTTGCCCAGCTCCAGCAAGAAGCCTTGCAGTTGTTCGATCAGCGCTTGTTCGATCTCGCTTTCCTGAAGCTTGCCGGCATTGGGTAATCCAAGAAACTCCAGTACCACCGGATCACGGATGAAATCCCGAGGGCGGGCTTTCATGTTCTGAATGTTGGTCGCGGCCTCCTGCTTGACGCTGCCGCGATCGCGGCTTGCCAGCAGGCGTTCGTAGTACAACGTATTGATCTGGCGTTCCAGGGCGCGGCTTGACCAGTTTTGGGTGGCTGATTCGTTCATGTACCAGAGACGGGCGCTGTCGTTGCCGACCCGGAGCAGGTGGCGGTAGTGGGTCCAGCTCAATTCGTGACGCAGTGCGTCACGAATTGGAAAGGCTTTATAGAACAGACGCATATACCGCAGGTTGGAAGCGTCAAATCCCTTTCCGAATTCCGCCGTTAGCACTTTGGCCAGAGTCGACAGTAACTCTTTGCCATACCTCGCCCGCCGAGCCCCTTCCTGCTCGAACTCGACAATATGCCGACCAATCTGCCAACAGGTTTGCACTTGAACGGTATCGACCGCCCGTAGCGCCTTCTGACGTGCCTGATGGATCAATTTACCAAGGTTACCAAGTAGTGATGCGAGATATGGGTCGTGAGTGTCGTTGGGTGTGAGGGTCGTCATGAGGTCTTCCGCAGCAGGTTGAACAGCGAAAGAGAATGGCAAGTGAGCACCTTTCGAAGATGCCGGGAGTTACTGAGAAACAGGCAGGAAATGCCGGGTTTGCGGGCAGGACGGGTCTGAATCTGGGCGAGGGTGGAGGAACAAATGGCGTAGTACGTTTCGTACTCAGGTCAAATCAATCTAAAACCCCTCCCTCCGGCTGGAAATCCAAAGGATGTAACGATTGGGTTCTGCAGAGCCCGGGAGTCGTCATCATGAAATACCTCCATTCACTCCTATTGCCCCTCACCGCCGTCGGCGTGCTGATGTTTCCAGCGATGTCGCCCGCCACCAGTCTTGAGCCCATCGACAGCACGGGCGTGCAGGTGCAAAGCCAGGAGCAAAACGGCATCGCCTACCTGTCCGGCGGTATCGGTGAGGATGAGTCCAAGGCCATCCAGCAGACCACTGGTTACAACCTGCACATGACGTTTTCTGTCGGGTCGAGGAATGAATACATTCCTGACGTGACCGTCGTTATTCAGAAAGCCCCGGGGCAAACCGTGCTGACGCTCAATAACGCCGGTCCGCTGGTTTACGTGAAACTGCCTGCCGGTAAGTACACGGTCATTGCAACGCGCAACGGCGAAACACGGCATGACGTTGCAGATGTTGGCAGTGGTGCAGCCCGTAACCTGGTTTTCCACTGGAATGATGCGAGTTAACGAGAGGCTTTAAACCCTGAGTCCTGCGACTCAGGGTTGTTCGTTATTAACACCCGCGTACGCTTGGATGAGTGCAACGCGTAAAGGGTTGGTTTCTACGCTCAGCAGCTTGATGGCCAGGGCGCAGCAGACCACGATCAACATGGGTTTGATCAACCGTGGTCCGACCCGAACAGCGGCCCGTGCACCTAATTGAGCGCCGATGAAGGCCACCAAAGCCATGGCTATGGCTACCGGCCAGATAATCACACCTTTGGTAATGAAGACCGACAGCGAACCGAGATTGCATGAGGCGTTGGCAAGTTTGGTAAAACTCATGGCCCGCATCATGCCCAAGCCGCAGAGCAGTACAAATCCGACAATAAAGAAAGAGCCCACGCCGGGGCCAAATATACCGTCGTAAAAGCCCAGGATCGGCGCCACGGTAAACGAAAAAAGCAGAACACCGATTCTCTTGCGTCGATCTTCACTGGCCAGCTTTGGAGAAAGCGCAAAATAGATGGCTACCAGAATCAGCATGATAGGCACGCAAACCTCCAGATAGCGCTTATCAATAGAGCTGACCAGCAAGGCGCCACTGGCGCCGCCAATAAATCCGCAGATAACCAGGAAGCGGCCTTCGCGCCACTCGATCATGCCTTTGCGAGCAAAGGTTACCGTTGCTGAAACAGTTGCCGAAGCGGCCTGGAACTTGTTCGTGGCAATCGCACTGATCGGATCTACACCTGCCAGGAACAGTGCAGGCAAGGTGATCAAGCCGCCACCACCGGCAATCGCATCAAAAAAACCGGCGCAAAAAGCGACGAGCGCCAACATGCCTACTACATCCCAAGACATTGCATTCTCTCTTTATGGTTATTGGTCATTAATCACATGACTGGTCGTTCAACAGCCTGATCACATAAAAATCAGCCCTGCAGCACTAACGGGTCGTCTGAAACAACGAAAAATTTTGAAAGTCCGAAAATACGTACCAAAGCCTAATGCCGGTCAGTTAAGCAATTTCAGCCGCGACACCCTCTGTAGCAGCTGCCGAGCCCGCGAGGCTGCGTTCGGCTG
>NZ_AKJL01000067.1 GCF_000282355.1 Pseudomonas sp. GM49 | reverse complement strand
GGGAGCCAATAATGCCGATTTCACCGTTGCTGTTGTCGACACCGGATTTCGCCGCGCCGTTGGCGGCTTTGCCGGCAGCCGGCTCAGCGCCGGCCTGTACCGTTTGTCGGTCACGCAGGATTCGTGCGGCGGCTTGCAGCATTTCGTCGTGGTCGAATGGCTTGGCAATGTAATCCACCGCGCCCATTTTCATCGAGTCGACCGCCGAGCGCAGGCTGGCATAGCTGGTCATGATCAGCACCGGCGTGCCTTGGGCGAGCTTGATCAATTCCGTACCAGGCGCGCCCGGCAGGCGCAGGTCACTGATGATCAGATCGAACGAGGGAATGGTGAAGCGTTCTTGTGCTTCCTGCACTGAACCGGCTTCGCTGACCTGGTACTGGTTACGTTCCAGCAGGCGGCGCAAGGCGGAGCGGATAATGGTTTCGTCTTCGACGATCAAAATGTGCGGCATTGATTCGATACTCTCGACGGTCTCAGTTCACAGCGGACGTCGCTTCGACATGACGCGGCAAGGTAACCCTGATTCGGGTGCCGCGTTGGCTTTGAACATCAGCCGGGCTGTCGATGGTGATTTGTCCATAATGCTCTTCAACGATGGAATAGACCAGTGCAAGGCCCAGACCGGTGCCTTCGCCAGGGTCCTTGGTGGTGAAGAAAGGTTCGAACAATCGGTCCATGATGCTCGACGGAATACCGCTGCCTTCGTCTTCCACGATCAGATCGACCGTGTGTTCGCCGGCTTCGCTCTTGACCCGTACCGCACTGCCGGGAGGCGAGGCGTCACGGGCGTTTGAGAGCAGGTTGATCAATACCTGGGCCAGCCGTTGCGGGTCGCCTTCGACCCAGTGTTCGGGGTCGCACAGGTTGTAGAACTGCACTTCGAAATTGCGTCGGTTCAGGGCCAGCAGGCCGATGGCATCCTGAGCCACTTCGGCCAGACAGACGGGCTCGTCGCTGTGCTGATGGCTGCCGGCATGGGCAAAGCTCATCAGCGACTGGACAATGCGCGACACGCGTTTGGTCTGTTCGAGGATCTGCCCGCTGATTTCCTTCAGCTCGCCGTCTTCTTCACGTTCTTCGCGCAGGTTCTGCGCCAGGCACGCGATACCGGTGATCGGGTTGCCGATTTCATGGGCCACGCCGGCCGCCAGTCGACCGATGCTGGCCAGGCGCTCGGAGTGCACCAGTTTGTCCTCGAGCATCTGGGTTTCGGTCAAGTCTTCCACCAGCAACACCAGGCCACTGTTGCCCGGCGCGAGGGGTTCGTCGATCGCGGCTTTGTGCAGGTTCAACCAACGTGTCTGGCCGTCGAGGGCCAGGTGCTGCTTGTGCAAGTGTTCGTCCGGCAGATTGATGAAGCCTTGCAGCAACTCCTTCCACGGGTCGGCAATGGTGCTCAGGCGCGAACCGACCACGCGCTGTGCGGCGATACCGGTGAGTTCCTCCATGGCCTTGTTCCACATGAGGATTTCCTGATCCTTGGCCAGCGAGCAAACGCCCATCGGCAACTCCTGCAGGGTCTGGCGGTGATAGCGGCGCAGGGCATCGAGTTCGGCGGCCAGGCCAGTCAGGCGCGAGTGGTAATCCTCGAGGCGGCTTTCGATGAAGTGAATGTCTTCGGTGACGTAGTTTTCGCCGCCAGCCTTGTACGGCAGGAACGTCTCGACCATGTCCTGGGCCACGCTCGGGCCCATCAGGCCGGAGAGGTTGGCCTCGATGCGGTCACGCAAGCGGCGCAGGGCATACGGTCGACGCTCGTCGAAGGGCAGATAGAGATCGCGCAGGGCCTGTTCCACTTCTTTCTGCGCCGCTTTTGCACCCAATGGCTTGGCCAGTTGCGTGGCGAATTCCTGGGGCGAGGCGGCGTGCAGTTCCCGGCGTTGCGGGCGGCGCACGTTATCCACGGCGCAGGCTTCGGCAGCGCTGGCCTCTTCGGTGCTGGCGTTGGTGAACAGCGAGATCAGGGTGAACATCAGCACGTTGGCCGCCAGCGAGGCAATCGCCGCCATGTGCCAGCTGGTGTCGTCCAGCACGTAGATCATGTTCAGCAGTGGAATGTAGAAGCCTTGCAGGTTGCCAACCAGCGGCAACAACATGGTCACCAGCCACACCAGAATCCCCGCCAGCAAGCCGGCGATGAAGCCGCGACGGTTGGCGGTCGGCCAGTACAGGACCGAGAGCACGCCCGGCAGGAACTGCAACGTGGCGACGAACGCGACAATGCCGAGGTTGGCCAGGTCCTGCTCGGCACCGAGCATCAGGTAGAAGCCGTAGCCGGCCATGATGATCGCGACAATCAGCGCCCGGCGGGTCCACTTCAGCCAGCGGTAGATGTTGCCTTCGGCCGGAGGTTGATACAGCGGCAGCACCAGGTGGTTCAAGGCCATCCCGGACAGCGCCAGGGTGGTGACGATGATCAGGCCACTGGCGGCGGACAGCCCGCCGACATACGCCAGCAACGCCAGCGCCTTGCTGTTGGCGGCGATACCGATGCCCAGGGTGAAGTATTCCGGATTAGTGGTGGCACCGAGTTTCAGGCCGGCCCAGAGAATCAGCGGTACCGCCAGGCTCATCAGCAGCAGGAACAACGGCAGGCCCCAGCTCGCACTGACCAGCGAACGCGGGTTGAGGTTCTCGGTGAAGGTCATGTGATACATGTGCGGCATCACGATGGCCGAGGCGAAGAACACCAGCAACAGGGTGCGCCACGGGCCTTCCTGCAATGGCGTGTGCAGGGCCGCGAGCGCGGTCTGGTTTTGCAGCAGCCACAGTTCCAGCTGTTGCGGGCCGTCGAACACGCCGTAAAGCGCATACAGCCCGACGCCGCCGAGGGCGATCAGCTTGATCACCGATTCGAACGCAATCGCGAACACCAGGCCTTCATGCTTTTCGCGGGTGGCAATGTGGCGGGAACCGAAGAAAATCGTGAACAGCGTAATCAACGCGCAGAAGCTCAGGGCCACGCGATGCTGCACCGGCTCTCGGGTGAGGATGCCGATGGAGTCGGCGACCGCCTGAATCTGCAAGGCCAGCAACGGCAATACGCCGACCAGCATGAAAATCGTGGTCAGCGCTCCGGCCCAGGTGCTGCGGAAGCGGAAGGCAAACAAGTCCGCCAGGGACGACAGTTGATAAGTGCGGGTGATCTTCAGGATCGGGTAGAGCAGCACCGGCGCCAGCAGAAATGCCCCGGAAACGCCCAGGTAGCTGGACAGAAAACCGTAGCCGTACTGATAGGCCAGGCCCACGGTGCCGTAAAACGCCCAGGCACTGGCATAGACGCCCAGTGACAGGGTGTAGGTCAGTGGGTGGCGAATGATCGCCCGGGGGATCATGCCCCGTTCACTGATCCAGGCCACACCGAACAGCACCGCCAGGTACGCGGCGCTGATCAGGATCATCTGGGTCAGGCTAAAGCTCATCGGCATCTTTTTGGCTCTGCAGGATGAAGGTCACGACGATCAGAATCAGCCAGAGCAGATAAGGGCGATACCAGGCGCCAGTGGCGTCGATCCACCAATCCATGATGGCCGGGGAAAACAGGTAAATCCCCACTACCAAAAGCAGGACCAAGCGATAGATGTACATCCCGGCCTCTCTTTTTTATGCGCGTGCCCGAAAACGTGCGGCGATGGTAACGGATGGGCGCGCCACTGCAAGTGCGATCACAGCAGCTGTGCCTCGGGCAGGCTCAGTGTGCGCGGGATCAACGAGGCATCCCAGTGGGCAATGCCCCAGTTCAGCACTTCCCGTGGCGTGGCGTAAGCCAGTTCGGTTCCCGGGTTCTGCCCCAGTGCGCGTAGCGCCCGCAGCAACAGCGGTGTTGCCTGATCATCGGTCAACGGCGGCGAGCGGTAGGATTTACCCAGTTTATTGCCATCAGGCTGAGTAATCAGCGGGATGTGCAGATAACGCGGTTGAGGCAGGCCGAGCAGTTCTTGCAGGTAGAGCTGGCGGGGCGTGGAGTCCAGCAGGTCGGCACCCCGAACGATATCGGTGATGCCCTGCCAGGCATCGTCCAGGACCACGGCCAATTGATAGGCGTAGAGTCCATCGCGGCGGCGGATCACAAAGTCGCCGACTTCCCGGCCCAGATGTTGGCGGTATTCGCCCTGCACCCGGTCGATGAAGTGGTATTCCAGTTCCGGTACGCGCAGGCGGATGGCCGCATCGTCGGCGCCATGGCCGGCATTGCGGCACAGCCCCGGATAAATCCCGTGATACGGTTCCAGCTGTTTGCGCGAGCAGGTGCAGGCGTAGGCCAGACCATGACTGAACAGGCGATTGAGCACCTCGGCGTAGGCATCGTGCCGTTCGCTTTGGCGAACCAGGTCGCCATCCCACTCGAAGCCATAGCTTTCCAGTGCCTTGAGAATGGCCATCTGGGCGCCGGGTTCCTCGCGGGGCGGGTCAAGGTCCTCCATGCGCATCAGCCAGCGTCCGCCCACCGAGCGCGCGTCAAGGTAGGAGGCTAGCGCTGCGACCAGTGAACCGAAATGCAGGTGGCCACTGGGCGTGGGGGCGAAGCGACCGATGTAAGTGGGGGAGGTGGCGGTCATGAATGCAATGTCACTTGTTCCGGACTTGCGCCAGGCACCTGTGGGAGCGAGCCTGCTCGCGAAAGCGGGGTGTATCAGCCAGCATCAATGTTGAAGTTGATGGACCCTTCGCGAGCAGGCTCGCTCCCACAGTGTTTTGCCTAGGCGAATTTTAGAAACAAAAACGGAGCGTTCGCACGCTCCGTTCTTCGTTCAAGTCGCAATTATTTGCCGACTTGCTTTTCCTTGATTTCCGCCAGGGTCTTGCAGTCGATGCACAGGTCGGCGGTAGGACGCGCTTCGAGGCGCTTGACGCCGATCTCGATGCCGCAGGATTCACACCAGCCGTACTCTTCGTCTTCGATCAGCTGAAGTGTCTTGTCGATCTTCTTGATCAACTTGCGTTCACGATCGCGGGCACGCAGTTCGAGGGCGAATTCCTCTTCCTGGCTGGCACGGTCTGCCGGATCAGGAAAGTTGGCCGCTTCGTCCTTCATGTGGTCCACGGTCTTGTCGACACCTTCCATCAGCTCTTTTTTCCACTGATTCAGAACCTTGGTGAAGTGCTTGCGCATGGGCTCGCCCATGTACTCTTCGCCGGCTTTCTGAACATAGGGCTCGAAGCCGCTGATCGTCTGGTTTTGCTGCTTTGCTTGGGTGGACATGAAATAGACCGCCTCTACTCTTGTAATCCATCTGCGCAGGATTGCTCCATCACCGGCACCTGCCGGCCCTGCGGCTGCAAGCGGGCGAACTTACCAGATCAACTCGGGCCGCGCTACTCCCGGATGTCGAGCTCGCGGCACAGGGTGCTTGCCAATGATGACAAACCGTTGACTGGTGGCTCTGGAACCCTGCTCAATTATTGATTTTAGTCAAACCTTGCGCTCGCGCTTGAGTCGTTTGCGGCCGGGAGTTATAAGGCCTCTGACCGCATTAGGTTCTCGCTCGTTCCTGCGCTTGGGTAGAATCGTTTTTTTTCCCGTTGAAGGAAGGCCAATGGCTCAGCCCTACAGTGCCCGCAGTCGCGCAATCGAACCTTTCCATGTAATGGCGCTGTTGGCGCGAGCCAACGAGTTGCAGGCGGCCGGCCATGACGTGATCCACCTCGAAATCGGTGAGCCGGACTTCACCACTGCCGAACCGATCATCCAGGCCGGCCAGGCTGCTCTGGCGGCAGGGCGGACCCGTTACACCGCCGCGCGCGGAATTCCTGAGCTGCGTGAGGCCATTTCGGGCTTTTATCAGCAGCGTTACGGTTTGAACATCGACCCGCGGCGCATCCTCATCACACCTGGTGGGTCCGGCGCGTTGCTGCTGGCCAGCGCTTTGCTGGTAGATCCCGGTAAACACTGGCTGCTGGCGGATCCGGGCTACCCATGTAACCGGCACTTTCTGCGATTGGTGGAGGGCGCGGCACAACTGGTGCCGGTCGGTCCGGATGTGCGTTATCAGTTGACACCTGGACTGATCGAACGTCATTGGGATCACGACAGTGTTGGTGCATTGGTGGCGTCGCCGGCCAATCCGACCGGCACGATCCTGACCCGCGACGAACTGGCGAAGCTGTCTGTCGCGATCAAGGAGCGCCACGGTCATCTGGTGGTCGACGAGATTTATCACGGCCTGACCTACGGCACCGATGCGGCCAGCGTGCTGGAAGTCGACGACAGTGCATTCGTTCTGAACAGTTTTTCGAAGTATTTCGGGATGACCGGTTGGCGGCTCGGATGGCTGGTGGCTCCCGACGCTGCCGTCGGTGAGCTGGAAAAACTCGCCCAGAATCTCTATATCAGTGCTCCGAGCATGGCGCAGTACGCTGCGCTGGCCTGTTTCGAGCCAGCAACCATCAGTATTCTCGAAGAGCGTCGCGCCGAATTTGGTCGGCGCCGGGATTACCTGCTGCCGGCCTTGCGAGAGATGGGGTTCGGCATTGCCGTGGAGCCAGAAGGGGCTTTCTACTTGTACGCCGATATCGGCAAGTTTGGCGGCGATGCCTTCGCGTTCTGTAAGCACTTTCTCGAAACCGAACATGTGGCATTCACCCCGGGGCTGGATTTCGGGCGTTATCAGGCCGGGCATCACGTGCGGTTTGCCTATACGCAGAATCTTGAGCGTTTGCAGGAGGCGGTGGAGCGTATCGCTCGTGGTTTGCGGAGCTGGCAAGGCTGATGCATTTTCATCCTCCCCTCGAAGAAGGTCGCCTGATCCGTCGTTACAAGCGTTTTCTCGCCGACATCGAAACCGTTGACGGCGAGTTGCTGACCATTCACTGCCCGAATACGGGCTCGATGCTCAATTGTCAGGTCGAGGGCGGGCAGGTCTGGTTCAGCCGCTCCAACGACCCGAAACGCAAGTTGCCTGGCACTTGGGAGATTGGTGAAACCCCGCAAGGGCGGCTGTTTTGCGTGAACACTGCCCGGGCCAATGGTTTGATCGAAGAGGCGCTGCGAGCGGGCGTCATCACGGAATTGAACGGATTTACCGGGCTCAAGCGTGAAGTGGCTTACGGTCAGGAAAACAGTCGTATCGATTTCCGGCTCGATTACCCCGAAGGGCCTGCCTACGTCGAGGTCAAAAGCGTGACCCTGGGTTTCGACGGTACGGCGGTGGCGGCGTTTCCCGACGCGGTCACCCAGCGTGGCGCCAAGCATCTGCGGGAGCTGGCCCATCTGGCCAGGGACGGTATTCGCGCGGTGCAGTTGTACTGTGTCTGCCTGACCGATATCGAGGCCGTGCGCCCGGCGCAGGAAATCGATGCGGCTTATGCGCAGGCCTTGCGTGAAGCGATGGCCTGTGGGGTCGAGGTGTTGGCTTACGGCGTGCGCTTGAGTCACGAAGAAATGCGGGTCGACCGGCGTCTGGACGTGTTGCCGGGTGGCTAAAGGTTGATCCAGATCCCTTGTTCATCCTCGCGACAGCTCACACTGGTCAAGGCTTGCCCCGCGCAAGGGCCGGCGACGCATTCACCGTCTTCGATCAGAAACAGTGCGCCATGGGTGGCGCACTGGATCAGGCTGTTGCTGGGGTCGAGAAACTGGTCGGGATGCCACTCCAGGCCGACGCCCCGGTGCGGACAGCGATTGATATAGACATAAACCTGTCCGCTGCGGCGCACCGCAAAAAACTTTTGGCCATCAATGTCGAACCCGCGACTGCTGTCATTGACCAGTTCGGCACCTGCGCAAAGCAACTTCATGTCTATCCTCGGTCCCGCAACTCGTGAGCAGATATGTCCGAGCTTGACGGTCAAATACTAACAATTATCAAAGGGCCGTCTTGCCCGTAGGGTACAAGTGCCTGTCGACGAGGATACTTGGCCTGCTCCTTCGATGCCCGGGAAACCTTTGAAGAAAGCTGTTTATGCGCCTGACACACCTGTGTCGCCGTGCTCTGCATGGAGCATCCATCGCCGGACCCCGTCAGTACTTTTCAACAGGCAAAAAAAGACCCGGCAAGAGCCGGGTCAAATAACCGTGATTAGCCTGATGAGGAGATAATCCGAGAGTCCGAACCAAGGGCTTTTCAGAATATCGACCAGTCTTGCGACCAGTTGCGATAATCATATCGATTCTCATTACCAAGTCAACCGCTGTTTTTTGGTTTCTTTGCGATTCGCTGAATTTACTTCTGCAGGCCCCGTAATCATTGGTTTTCAGGTTGCAAAGCTTCGGAAATATTTGCCGGATCAGTTCTTGTGGCGTGAAGAGATAGCTTCCAGTTGTTTGTTCAACGCTTCCTTGCGCTCGGCAGGAATGTCGTTCCAGTGAACGTCCATCAGGGCACCTTCAATTGCGTACAACAACACCTTGGACGCCCGAAAACCGCGCGTGCGCACGGCCCGGTAAGCATCCACCGCCCCGAGGCGACGCAAGTCCGAAGCGCTATGGATGCCCACGGCATGCAGCCATTGCGCTGACGTCTTGCCAAGATTCTTCAGGTGTTGCAGTTCATCATTCATCAAGCCTCCTTGCGATGGCCGAATGGAGAGCGTGGGCAATCTTCTGAGGAGTGTAGCCATCAGTAGGAAACGCGTGATTGTTTGCTGGTTTTCGACGCAAATGCTTCTAAGAGACGAGTATTGGCAGAGCGTGAAAAATCCGCGAACGCGGGAGGAATAGGTGGGGAATAGTCAGGAATTACGGGTGAGCATTCCCGCAGTCCAGCGCAACGAGGGGCGCTGGACGTGTCAGTCCGCGACGTTTATCAGCGGGTGCGATAGCGCAATCGTGTGCCGAAGTTCATCGACATCAGGATTTCGTCGGCGCTGAGCTCCACTGGAAAGTAGGCGCCGGAGATTTGTGCGTGGGCCAGGCTCGCGCCTTCCAGGTTCGCTTTGCTGAAGTCGATGCCGCGCAAGTCGGCGGAGCGGAAGTAGGCGTTGCTGAAATCCACACCGTCGGCATTCAGTTCGCGCAGGTCCAGCCCCCGGAAGTCTCCACCCACCATATCGATGGGGCCATCCTTGGGGCGCTCACTGTTGAAGCTTCTGATGTCGTCTTTGTGCAGCAGGGCATAAAGCGGTGTGTCGAGAAGTTTAGGCTGGCTCATGTCGCATCACCTGATGGTTTTATGACGCCAGTATAGTGCCACTATTTGACAGTCGTGAAGCCGGCGCGGGCCTCACGACTGAAATGGTTTCTTACAGGCCCGGAAGACGCTGGCGAATTTGCGCGACAACGGTATCGAGCGTCCCGCTTTCATTGGTCTGGACGCGCTTGCTGCAGAGGATTTCTGCGGGTGTCAGCGCTTCACGGCTGGCTTGCTGGGCTGCGATAACAGCCAGGGTGGCGTCGGACGGGTCTTTCTTGTCTGCCTGGCGCACGGCCAGCCAGCTTTCGATCACGGCCTGAGGCGCATTGCAGTCGAGGATCAGGAAAGGGGCGCCCGTGGCCTCGGCAATCTTCGCTGCACTGTCACGCTGATCACGCTTGAGGTAAGTGGCGTCGACCACCACCGGGAAGCCAGCACGCAGAATGACGTCGGCGATTTCATGCAGGCGGGCATAGGTCGCCGCGCTGGCGTCGGCGCTATAGATGCCGGCCTGTACGTCATTCTCGACGGTTTGCTCGCCGAACAGACGCTTGCGCTCGACATCGGAGCGCAAGCGAATCGCGCCCAGGGCTTCGACCAAACGCATGGCGACATGGCTCTTGCCGACTGCGGAAACGCCGTGGGTAATGGCCATGAAGCGCGAAGGAATGGTGCTGTAGCTTTCCGCCAGGTTGGCGTAGTTGCGGTACTGGCGCAGGGTCGTGGCGCGCTGCACCGCACTGGCTTCGGCCGGCATGCTGAACAGGGCGACCTTGGCGCGAACCAGTGCACGGTAGGCTTTATAGAAGTTCAGCAGTTCGAGGCCGCGATAGTCGCCGGTCAGTTCCAGGTACTGGCTGATGAAACGGCGCGCAAGGCACTTCAGGCCGCGGTCTTCCAGGTCCATCGCCAGGAAGCCGGTATCGGCATAAACGTCGGTAAAGCGAAACGGTTCGTTGAACTCGATGCAGTCGAAGATCACGACCTTGCCGTCGATCACGGTAGCGTTGCCCAAGTGGATATCACCGTGGCATTCACGAATGAAACCTTCGGCCTTGCGCTGGGCGAACAGCGGTTTGAGGCGCTCGAAGCTGCTTTCGGCCCAGGCTTGCAGGGCGTCGAGTTGCAACAGATCGGCTTTATCGCTGAGGAACGGACGGATCTGTTCGAAGTTCTGCCGCACCGGTGCCATGACGCTGTCCGGTGTGCCGGCTTCGTGCCCGGCCGGTACTTTCGGTGCGCTGAGGTGGAAGCGGGCGATTTGCTCGGCCATCTCGTCGATGTGTGCGGTGGTCAGTTCGCCATTGGCTTGAAGGGTGCTCAGTAATCCGTTTTGCGGGAACTGGCGCATCTTCAGTACATATTCGATGGCCGGGCCTTCGCCACCCAGTTGCGGAGCCTCGGCGCTGCCGGTGACGGGCAGCACTTCCAGGTACAAATCTTCGGTCAGGCGCTGATTCAGGCGCAGTTCTTCGGCGCAAAAGTGTTCGCGAGCCTCAAGGCTGGTGAAATCGAGAAAACCGAAATTGACCGGCTTCTTCACTTTATAAGCGAAGGGGCCCGTGAGAACGACCCAGGAAATATGGGTTTCGATGACCTGGAATCCGTCTACAGGATGCGGGTAGAGGGCAGGGTTTTGCAGGGCAGCGATCAGGGACTGGCTCACAGGCGATCCTTCAGAGTCTGGAAAATCAAGGCCGTCATTATGGCCGTAAGTCCGCTTGGCGCAAACCTCGGAGCGCTCCTGTTGAGTATGAATAAAGTGCGTATAATCCGCCGCCATGACTCGTACCCGAACTCCCCGTACCCCAAAAAAACCACCCTCCAGGGGCCTGCGCCCGTGGCTGGGCTGGGCCATTAAACTCAGTCTGGTCGGCCTGGTAGTGCTGGCCGGATTCGCCGTTTACCTTGATGCAATCGTCCAGGAGAAGTTCTCCGGCAAGCGCTGGACTATCCCGGCCAAGGTTTACGCGCGTCCGCTCGAGCTGTTCGTCGGACAAAAGCTGAGCAGGGACGATTTCCTGACCGAACTCGATGCCTTGGGCTATCGCCGTGAAAGCGTGGCCAATGGCCCGGGCGCGGCGTCGGTCAACGGTAATGTCGTTGATCTGAACACCCGTGGCTTCCAGTTCTATGAAGGCATGGAGCAGGCACAACCGGTGCGGGTGCGCTTCTCCGGCGATTACGTGGCCGAGTTGTCGGGAGCAAAAGGCTCGAAACTGTCGGTGGTGCGCCTGGAGCCGCTACTGATCGGCGGGCTGTACCCGAAAAACCTCGAAGACCGGATCCTGATCAAGATCGATCAGGTGCCACCGTACTTGCTTGAAACGCTGGTGGCGGTCGAGGATCGCGATTTTTATCATCACTTTGGTGTTTCGCCGAAGTCGATCGCCCGTGCAGTCTGGGTCAACGGTTCGTCCGGTCGCATGCGCCAGGGCGGCAGTACCCTGACTCAGCAATTGGTCAAAAACTTCTACCTGACCAACGAGCGCAGCCTGAGCCGCAAACTCACCGAAGCAATGATGGCGCTGCTGCTTGAACTGCATTACGACAAGCGCGAAATCCTTGAGGCTTACCTCAATGAAGTGTTTATCGGGCAGGACGGCCAGCGCGCGGTGCATGGTTTCGGTCTCGCCAGTCAGTTCTTCTTCAGCCAGCCGCTGGCCGAACTCAAGCTGCATCAGGTGGCGTTGCTGGTGGGCATGGTCAAGGGGCCATCCTCCTACAATCCGCGCCGTAATCCGGAGCGCGCCCTTGAGCGGCGCAACCTGGTACTCGATGTGCTGCAAGAGCAGGGCGTCGCTACCGCCGAGCAGGTTGAGGCGGCGAAGAAAATGCCGCTGGGCGTGACCAAGCGCGGCAGTCTGGCGGACAGCTCGTTCCCCGGCTTCCTCGATCTGGTCAAGCGTCAGTTGCGCGAAGACTATCGCGACGAAGACTTGACCGAGGAGGGGCTGCGGATCTTCACCAGTTTCGACCCGATCCTGCAGATGAAGGCTGAGGCTTCGGTCAACGACACCTTCAAGCGTCTGTCGGGGCGCAAGGGTTCCGATGACGTCGAAGCGGCAATGGTCGTGACCAACCCGGAGACCGGTGAAGTGCAGGCCATGATCGGCAGTCGCCAGGCCAGTTTTGCCGGGTTCAACCGGGCGCTGGACGCGGTGCGGCCGATCGGCTCGCTGATCAAGCCGGCGGTTTATCTGACCGCGCTGGAGAAACCGAGTCAGTACACATTGACCAGTTGGCTGTCGGACGAGTCCTTCTCGGTCAAGGGCGCCGATGGTCAGGTCTGGAAACCGCAGAACTACGATCGTCGTTCTCACGGTACGGTCTTCCTCTATCAAGGCCTGGCGCATTCCTACAACCTGTCGACCGCGCGTCTCGGTTTGGCGGTCGGTGTACCCAACGTCCTGAAGACGCTGGAGCGCCTGGGTGTGACTCGTGAATTCCCGGCCTTCCCGTCGATGTTGCTCGGGGCCGGTGGCATGACGCCAATCGAAGTGGCGACCATGTATCAGACCCTCGCCAACGGCGGCTTCAATACGCCGATGCGCGGGATTCGTAGTGTGCTGACTGCCGAGGGCGAGCCGCTCAAGCGTTATCCGTTCCAGATTCAGCAGCGTTTCGATCCGGCCTCCATTTACCTGATCCAGAGCGCCATGCAGCGCGTGATGCGTGAAGGTACCGGCAGCTCGGTTTACAACGTGTTGCCAAGGACCCTGACCCTGGCGGGTAAGACCGGTACCAGTAACGACTCGCGGGACAGTTGGTTTGCCGGTTTCAGTCAGGACTTGCTGGCGGTGGTCTGGCTGGGGCGCGATGACAACGGCAAGACGCCTTTTACCGGTGCCACCGGAGCCTTGCAGGTCTGGACCAGCTTCATGCGCAAGGCCGACCCGTTGCCGCTGGACATGCCGCAGCCGGATAATATTGTTCAGGCCTGGGTCGATTCCCGTACCGGGCAAGGTTCTGACGCCGGTTGCCCAGGTGCCGTGCAGATGCCGTATATTCGCGGCAGCGAACCGCCTCCCGGCGCTGCTTGCGGTGGTGAAAACCCTGCTGAGTCGGTGATGGATTGGGTCAAGGGCTGGATGAATTAAGCAAAGAGGGTTTCAAGTGAACAAGTGGTTGATTCCAGCGGTTGCCGCCGTAGCTTTGCTCAGCGGTTGCTCCACCGTACAACGTGGCTCGATCCCGGTCGTGGACTCCGGCACCGCCGTGTCCAACAGTGAGCGGATCTCGGCCAATGGCGGCTTCCGCCAGACGACCGTCAAGCGCCCTGCACAAGGTCAGTCCCGGACCCAGGCGATTCCGCAAGGTGACAGCGGTGTAGTGGTGATGGTGCCAGGCGCTGCAACGACTTCGACGCCGATCAGCACCACGCCGATAACCCCGGGTCCGATCACGCCGGGGCCAATTGACACGTCGCCGGTCCAGTCGGCGCCGATCAATCAGGGCAGCTACAACATACCGTCGTCGCCAAGCGGGATTCCGTCGGCCAGTTCGGGCGGACTTTCTGCAGACGAGCAACTCGACGGCCCGGTATTGGCCTTGCTGACCACCGCTCAACAGCAACAGGCGAGCGGTGATCTCAATGGTGCCTCCTCCAGCCTCGAACGCGCCCAGCGCGTTGCCCCGCGTGAGCCGCAGGTGCTTTATCGTCTGGCGCAGGTGCGCATGGCTCAAGGCGATGCGGCCCAAGCCGAGCAGTTCGCTCGCCGTGGGCTGACCTTTGCCAATGGTCGTCCGGCCCTACAGGCCAACTTGTGGGAGCTGATTGGCCAGGCGCGTGAAAAACAGGGTGACTCCCAGGGCGCGGCATTGGCTCGTCAGAAGGCCAAGGTAACGGGGTGATGGACGCGCGCTTTCTGAAAATCGCCGATCAACTGTTGTTGATCGAGCGTGAGTTGCGGGTGCAAGGGTGGTGGGATGAAGTCTCGCCATCTGCTGAAGCGCTTTCCAGTGTCGAGCCTTTTTCGGTCGATACACTGGATTTCGAGCAATGGCTGCAATGGATCTTCCTGCCACGCATGAAGATGATCCTTGAGCAGAATTTGCCGCTACCCAACGCTTCGGGCATTCAGGAAATGGCTGAAATGGTCTTTGCCGGACGCAATGTCCAGGGCAAGGACCGGCAGTTGCAGGTATTGCTCAAACAGTTTGATCAGTTGATCACGGCGTCCCGCTGAGCCAGAAGCTGCCAGCGCCCGCTGGCAGTTATCTACAATCACTTTCTGTATGTCATTGGCCGATGCTGCGTCAGTGCGTTCGCGTGCCAATTCTTGGCAAAAGTTGCGCAATTGGAGCTAACGCGCTGGCGGTTTATGGGTTTTTTCTTGCGTTCTCATGTGCTTACTAGAATAAAACACTTAGACGGCTTGACTTGCGAGGGACGAAACAGAAGAATCCAAAGTCCGCTGTACAGGGACTGCCAGAAGCAGACCCTCTCGGCAGATCATGAGGCGCATATCCGCGTCGACCTGTTACACCCGCAACGCGTTACCTCGCGCTGGGTGGGAAAAGCCCGCAACACTTGGGACGATCCCAATACTTGCTCAGTCAGTGCTGACGTAGTCGGCGACCACCGTCGCTCATGCTCTGCCGAGAAGTAAACCTATTAAGACCCGTCCCATATTTCGTGGACGGTATTCTGGCGTTTTAGAGGTGAGCAACGTGGAGCTTTTATCTGGCGGTGAGATGCTCGTCCGCTTTTTGCGCGACGAAGGCGTCAAATATATCTACGGGTACCCGGGTGGTGCTCTTCTTCATGTTTACGATGCCCTGTTCAAAGAACCGGAAGTGACCCACATCCTGGTTCGTCACGAGCAAGCGGCTACCCATATGGCTGACGGCTACGCCCGTGCCACCGGTAAAGCCGGTGTGGTTCTGGTAACTTCCGGTCCTGGTGCAACAAACGCCATCACCGGTATCGCCACGGCCTATATGGACTCCATTCCGATGGTGATCATTTCCGGCCAGGTGCCGAGCACCATGGTCGGCACCGATGCGTTCCAGGAAACCGACATGATCGGTATCTCCCGGCCGATCGTGAAGCACAGCTTCATGATCAAGCACGCGTCGGAAATCCCGGAAGTCATGAAGAAAGCCTTCTATCTGGCGCAATCCGGTCGTCCTGGTCCGGTCGTTGTCGATATCCCGAAAGACATGACCAACCCGGCCGAGAAGTTCGAATACGTCTTCCCGAAAAAAGCCAAGTTGCGCTCCTACAGCCCGGCTGTTCGTGGTCACTCCGGTCAAATCCGCAAGGCGGCAGAAATGCTCCTGGCGGCCAAGCGTCCCGTGTTGTACTCGGGCGGCGGCGTGATCCTTGGTGGCGGTTCCGCACCACTGACCGAACTGGCGAAGATGCTCAATCTGCCAGTGACCAATACCCTGATGGGCCTCGGTGGCTACCCTGGCACCGACCGTCAGTTCATCGGCATGCTCGGCATGCACGGCAGCTACACCGCCAACCTGGCGATGCACCATGCTGACGTGATCCTCGCTGTCGGCGCGCGTTTCGACGACCGTGTCATCAACGGTGCATCGAAGTTCTGCCCGAACGCCAAGATCATTCACATCGACATCGACCCGGCTTCGATCTCCAAGACCATCAAGGCCGACGTGCCTATCGTTGGTCCGGTTGAGAGCGTCCTGACTGAAATGGTCGCGATCCTCAAGGAAATCGGCGAGACCCCGAACAAGGAGTCCGTTGCCAGCTGGTGGAAGCAGGTTGACGAGTGGCGTGGTGATCGCGGCCTGTTCCCGTATGACAAGGGCGACGGCAGCAAGATCAAACCGCAAACCGTGATCGAAACCCTGTGCGAAGTGACCAAGGGCGACGCCTTTGTGACCTCCGACGTGGGTCAGCACCAAATGTTCGCCGCGCAGTACTACAAGTTCAACAAGCCGAACCGTTGGATCAACTCTGGTGGCCTCGGCACCATGGGCTTCGGTTTCCCTGCGGCCATGGGCATTCAGTTGAGCTTCCCGGATGCGGACGTCGCCTGTGTAACGGGCGAGGGCAGCATCCAGATGAACATTCAGGAACTGTCCACCTGTCTGCAATACGGTTTGCCGGTAAAAATCGTCATCCTGAACAACGGCGTGCTGGGCATGGTTCGTCAGTGGCAGGACATGAGCTATGGCAGCCGTCACTCGCACTCCTACATGGAGTCGTTGCCTGACTTCGTCAAGCTGGCTGAGGCCTATGGTCACGTCGGCGTACGCATCACCGAATCGAAAGATTTGAAGTCGAAGATGGAAGAGGCGTTCGCCATGAAAGATCGCCTGGTAGTGATCGATATTTCGGTCGATACCAGCGAGCACGTCTACCCGATGCAAATCAAAGACGGCTCCATGCGCGATATGTGGCTGAGCAAGACGGAGCGTACCTAATCATGCGGCACATTATTTCCTTGCTTCTGGAAAACGAACCTGGCGCTCTGTCTCGTGTGGTTGGTCTGTTCTCGCAGCGCAACTACAACATCGAAAGCCTGACCGTGGCGCCAACCGAAGACCCGACCCTGTCGCGTCTGACGCTGACCACAGTTGGCCACGATGAAATCATCGAGCAGATCACCAAGAACCTGAACAAGCTGATCGAAGTGGTAAAACTGGTCGACCTGTCGGAGAGTGCTCACATCGAGCGCGAACTGATGCTGGTCAAGGTCAAGGCCACCGGCGCCCAGCGCGCCGAGATCAAGCGCACTACCGATATTTACCGTGGACAGATCGTCGATGTCAGCGCCAGCGTGTATACCGTTCAACTGACCGGTACCAGCGACAAGCTCGACAGCTTCATTCAGTCCATTGGCACCGCCTCGATTCTGGAAACCGTCCGTAGTGGCGTGACCGGCATTGCCCGCGGCGACAAAGTACTCAGCATCTAAACCAAATTAGCGAACGGCCTGAACGGCCTGATATAGGGGAAATTCATGAAAGTTTTCTACGATAAAGACTGCGACCTGTCGATCATCCAGGGCAAGAAAGTTGCCATCATCGGTTACGGTTCCCAGGGCCACGCTCAAGCGTGCAACCTGAAAGATTCCGGCGTTGACGTGACCGTCGGCCTGCGTAAAGGTTCGGCTACCGTTGCCAAGGCTGAAGCCCATGGCCTGAAAGTGACCGACGTTGCTTCCGCTGTCGCGGCTGCCGACCTGGTCATGATCCTGACCCCGGACGAATTCCAGTCCTCCCTGTACAAGAACGAAATCGAGCCGAACATCAAGAAAGGCGCCACCCTGGCCTTCTCCCACGGCTTCGCGATCCACTACAACCAGGTTGTGCCGCGCGCTGACCTCGACGTGATCATGATCGCGCCGAAGGCACCAGGCCACACCGTACGTTCCGAGTTCGTGAAGGGCGGCGGTATCCCTGACCTGATCGCTATCTACCAGGACGCCTCGGGCAACGCCAAGAACGTCGCTCTGTCCTACGCTGCCGGCGTTGGCGGCGGTCGTACCGGCATCATCGAAACCACCTTCAAGGACGAGACTGAAACCGACCTGTTCGGCGAGCAAGCCGTTCTGTGCGGCGGTACGGTTGAACTGGTCAAAGCCGGTTTCGAAACTCTGGTTGAAGCTGGCTACGCGCCGGAAATGGCCTACTTCGAGTGCCTGCACGAACTGAAGCTGATCGTTGACCTCATGTACGAAGGCGGTATCGCCAACATGAACTACTCGATCTCCAACAACGCCGAATACGGCGAATACGTGACCGGCCCGGAAGTCATCAACGCCGAATCCCGTCAGGCCATGCGCAACGCCCTGAAACGTATTCAGGACGGCGAATACGCCAAGATGTTCATCAGCGAAGGCGCTACCGGCTATCCTTCGATGACCGCCAAGCGTCGTAACAACGCCGCTCACGGTATCGAAATCATCGGTGAGCAACTGCGCTCCATGATGCCGTGGATCGGTGCCAACAAGATCGTCGACAAAGCCAAGAACTAAGTCACGCGCTTGTAGGAAAAACGCGGCTTCGGCCGCGTTTTTTCGTTTGGGAGGCCGGTTCTGGTATAAAGCTGCATCGTTTGCGGCCGAACCGTCGTCCCAGACACCTGTCCAAACTTTCCACCCCGTTGCAAGGTAATGTCCATGAGCGAACGCCCCGAAGAGCCAAACCAGGCTTCTGACGCCGAAAGCCTGCTGCCCATCGATGAACATGTCGAGGAAGGGCATGACGCTGAAGGTCGTAAAGTCCGGCATCGTGGTATCTATCTTCTGCCGAATCTGTTCACCACTGCGAACCTGTTCGCGGGGTTCTATTCCATCATCAACTCGATGAGTGCGCAGGCTGCCTTGAGCGCCGGCGACTCGGTCAATGCGAGCAAGTACTTTGCTTTTGCCGCCATCGCGATTTTCGTTGCCATGGTGCTCGACGGCCTCGATGGTCGCGTTGCCCGCATGACCAATACCCAGAGTGCCTTCGGCGCCGAATATGACTCGCTGTCGGACATGGTTGCCTTTGGCGTTGCGCCGGCATTGCTGGCCTTCGGTTGGGCCCTGGGTGACATGGGCAAGGTTGGCTGGATGGTCGCCTTCATTTATGTAGCGGGTGCGGCGTTGCGTCTGGCGCGCTTCAACACTCAGGTCGGTACGGCGGACAAGCGCTATTTCATCGGTCTGGCCAGCCCCGCGGCGGCGGGTGTTGTTGCGGGCATTGTCTGGGCGTTCAGCGATTACGGCATCCAGGGCTCCAAAATGTCTTTCCTGGTTGCGTTGATGGTGGCTGCGGCCGGCATGCTGATGGTCAGCAACATCAAGTACAACAGCTTCAAGGAGTTGGACCTGAAAGGCCGTGTGCCGTTCGTGGCAATCCTCGCTGTGGTGCTGGTGTTCGCAGTGGTGTTCAGTGATCCGCCGCGCATCCTGCTGCTGGTGTTTCTCGCCTATGCAGCCTCGGGCCCGGTTCAATACCTGTTACGTCTTCGTCGTAACAAGAGCGTGTAATTTCCCTCATACTCCGCAGTCTATGGGTGCATCTGTCCTCCAGAGCTGCGGAGTAACCATGCTGATCAAAGTCTCCAAAGCGTCCGACTGCCATGAGTCGGACGTCACGCCTGAATCCCTCTATCTATCTCGACGCAATGTGCTCGGTGCCACGGTTGCCGGCTTCGCCTTGGGCAGCCTGCCGCAATGGGCCAGCGCTGGCGACAGTGCGCGCTACCCGGATGTTGAATCCGGCAAGGCGCCTTCCTGGTTCAGCGAAAAGCTTCCGGCTACCAGGTGGGGCGCGATCAACGTCAAGGATGAGGCGATCACGCCTTTCAAGGATGCGACCCACTACAACAACTTCTACGAGTTCGGTACCGACAAAGGTGATCCGGCCGCCAATGCCGGCGCGCTGAAGACGGAGCCGTGGTCGGTGGTGGTGGACGGGGAGGTGGGCAAGCCAGGGCGGTATGCGCTGGAAGACTTCATGAAACCGTATCAGTTGGAAGAGCGAGTCTACCGACTGCGCTGTGTGGAAGCCTGGTCGATGGTCATTCCCTGGATCGGTTTTCCCCTCTCGGCCTTGCTCAAGGAGGTCGAGCCGACCTCGAAAGCCAGATTCATCCGTTTCGAAACGCTGCTGGATCCGAAAAGTATGCCGGGCCAGCGTTCCGGTTTTGCCTTGATCGACTGGCCGTATATAGAAGGGCTGCGTCTGGATGAGGCGATGAACCCGTTGGCGATTCTTGCCGTTGGAATGTACGGGCGTGAATTACCTAATCAAAACGGCGCGCCGCTGCGTTTGGTGGTGCCTTGGAAGTATGGCTTCAAGAGCATCAAGTCCATCGTCCGCATCAGTCTGGTCAGTGAGCAGCCGAAAACCACCTGGCAGAGTATTGCTTCGGATGAATATGGCTTTTATGCGAACGTGAACCCCACTGTTGATCATCCTCGCTGGACTCAGGCTCGTGAACGCCGCTTGCCCAGCGGTTTGTTCAAGCCCAATGTGCGCGACACGCAAATGTTCAACGGCTATTCAGAAGAAGTCGCTTCTCTATATACGGGGCTCGACCTGAGGAAGAATTACTGATGCGCCATCCGTTTTGGCGTATCGGCGTCTTTGTCGTGGCGTTGGTGTGGCCGCTGCTGTGGTTGTACCAGGCTTGGGAGGATCTCCTCGGGCCGGATCCAGGCAAGGTGCTGGTCGATCGATGGGGTTTGGGGGCACTTGTTCTGCTGCTGGTAACGTTGAGCATGACGCCTTTGCAGAAGCTCACCGGTTGGTCGGGGTGGTTTGCCGTACGGCGACAGTTGGGGTTGTGGTGTTTTGCCTATGTGCTGCTCCACCTCGGTAGTTACTGCGCATTCATTCTAGGTTTTGACTGGTCGCAGCTGGGTGTCGAGCTGCGCAAGCGGCCTTACATTATTGTCGGGGCGCTGGGTTTTCTTGGTTTGCTGGCATTGGCGGTGACGTCCAATCGATATAGTCAGCGACGATTGGGCGTTCGCTGGAAGAAGTTACATCGCCTGGGTTATGTAATTCTTGGGCTCGGATTGCTGCATATGCTCTGGATTGTGCGTGCGGACCTGAAGGAGTGGGCGATCTATGCATCTATAGGTGCGCTGCTGTTAGTGCTGCGGCTACCGCCTTTAGCCCGTCGAATCCCGCGTTTAATGGCTAAAAAGGCCTCTTCTGCCAAAAAGGCGTAAATAGTGGTTGACGGCAGATTCTGGAGGCCTATAATTCGCCCCACTTC
>NZ_AKJL01000066.1 GCF_000282355.1 Pseudomonas sp. GM49 | reverse complement strand
CCGGCAGCCGCCGACAAATCCTCGACCAGCGTCGCCTCAAGGCTCGCGGTATCGGCAAACGGCGTCTGATTCAGGGAGTTGAGGTACAGTTTGAACGACTTCGACTCGATGATGTTCGGCGAATCCGCCGGAATGCTGAATTCGCCGATCGCCACCACCGGCTTGCCCGAAGGCAGCAACCAGGACAGTTCGAAGCAGTTCCAGAAGTCCACGCCTTTATACGGCAGGGTTTCAGCCGTCAGGCCCAGTTCCGCCCACTTCGCGGTGCGCGGGATCGGGAACAGCAAGGACGGCGTGTAGGTGGCGATGTATTCGCTGGACTTGCCCAGCGGCGAGTGTTCGGCTGCGGGATGCATGGCGGAAACCTGACTGAAGAATCAGCGGATTCTATCAGCCTTTGCTCCCGCCTTTGAGTGCTTACTGACTGACAGTCAGTTTGCCGACCATGCCGGCCTGGTAATGACCGGGGATGTTGCAGGCAAACTCAAGGCTGGTGGCCTTGCTGAAGGTCCAGGTCAGCTCGGCGGTCTTGCCCGGCTCCACCAGTACGCTGTTCGGGTCGTCATGCTTCATGCCATGGTCCATTTTGCCGTGATCCATGCCGGCCATGTTGCCGTGGTCCATTGCCTTCATGCCGGTGGGCGTCAGCATGCCGCTCTGTTGCATCTGCAACATTTCCTGCTGGTGTTTGGCATGCATCGCCGCATCACCCAGATTGAACTCATGCAACAACTGGCCTTTATTGACCAGCACGAAGCGCACGGTTTCCCCGGCCTTGATGTCGAGGGACTTCGGCGTGAAGGACATATCACCCATGACCACCTCGACACTGCGGGTCGCCTTGGCCGCCGGGGCCGGTTGGCCGAAATCGTAGGTCTGCCCGGCGTCCGCCCACACCGGTGAACTCAGCGCCAGCAAACACAGGATTGGCGCCACGGATTTGCGTAAAAACATCGTCATACTCCAACAAGATAAGGCTCAGCATGGGCAAAACTCTAAACTGCTGCCACTGCCCGCAACCTGACAGCCAGATTACAACTTTGTCAGGTTGCCCTGTAAGAACGCTGCCCACGGTATAAAGCGTTCGTTCCATTTGCCATGAGTCGCCCATGAAACTGCTGATCGTCGAAGACCAACCGAAAACCGGCCATTACCTGCGCCAGGGCCTGGCCGAGGCCGGATTCAACACGGAACTGGTGGCCGACGGCAACACCGGTCAGCAATTGGCCCTCAGCGGCGAATATGCCCTGCTGATTCTCGATGTGATGCTGCCCGGTCGTGATGGCTGGCAGATTCTTCAAGCGGTGCGCAGTGCCGGCCTGGACACGCCGGTACTTTTTCTGACCGCCCGTGACGCCGTGGAGGACAGGGTTCATGGCCTCGAACTGGGCGCCGACGATTATCTGGTCAAGCCGTTTGCCTTCTCCGAACTGCTGGCCCGGGTCCGCAGCCTGTTGCGTCGCGGCAGTGCCACGCCTCAGGAGACCAGCTTGCAACTGGCCGATTTGCGCCTGGACCTGATCCGTCGCCGGGTCGAACGCAGCGGGCAGCGTATCGACCTGACCGCCAAGGAATTCGCCCTGCTGGAAATGCTCTTGCGCCGCCAGGGCGAAGTCTTGCCCAAGTCGCTGATTGCGTCCCAGGTCTGGGACATGAATTTCGACAGCGACACCAATGTCATCGAGGTGGCGATCCGTCGTCTGCGCCTGAAGATCGACGATGAATTCCCCAACAAGCTGATCCATACCGTGCGCGGCATGGGCTACGTCCTTGAAGAGCGCCCCGCCTGATGCGCCGTCTGTCCTTGAGCAGCCGCCTGGCGCTGCTGTTTGCCGCGTGCACCGCCGTGGTGTCGTTGTTCGCCGGGGTGCTGTTCAGCCGCGCCAGTGAGGCACACTTCGTTGAGCTTGACCAGCAACTGCTGGACGGCAAGCTGATTGGCCTGCGCCGGGCCCTGCACGACGTTCAGTCGAGCGACAGCGAAGTGAAACTGGCCGAGGAATTGAGCCGGCAGGCTGATCTGTCCCTGCGAATCACCGGCAGCGACGGCCAGCGCAGGTATGACAGCTCGACGAACATTCCGCAGGCATTGCCGCGTCAGCCCGGATTGTCGACGGTTAGCCATGAAGGCACGGACTACCGAGTCCTGAATGCGCCACTTTTCCCTGACAAACCCGACTCACCGCAATTGACCTTGCTGCTGGACATCACCCACCACCAGCACTTTCTGCAACGCATGCAGCATCTGATCTGGCTGACCGTCGGCCTGTCAGCCCTGGCCACCGCGTTGCTTGGCGCCTGGGCGGCACGCAGCGGCTTGCGTCCGTTGCGGCGGATCAGTGCGGTGGCCAGCGGTGTTTCCGCGCAATCGCTGAACTCGCGGCTGCCTGAAGAAAACATGCCGCCGGAACTGGCGGAAATGGCCCACAACTTCAACGCCATGCTCGGACGCCTCGACGACTCGTTTCAGCGTCTGTCCGCGTTCTCCGCCGACATCGCCCATGAACTGCGCACGCCATTGTCGAACCTGCTGACCCACACCCAGGTCACCCTCACCCGCCCTCGCCCCATCGAGGACTACCGCGAAGCCCTGCACAGCAACCTCGAAGAACTGCAATGGATGGCACAACTGGTCAACGACATGCTCTATCTGGCCAAGGCTGATCATGGATTGTTGATCCCCAAACGCGAGCCATTGGAGCTGGGACAGGAAGCGGATCTGTTACTGGAGTTTTTTGCGCCGCTGGCGGAAGACGCGCGGGTCAAGCTCACCCGCGAAGGGTCTGGCCGCCTGGAAGGTGACCGCAGCATGTTGCGGCGGGCCCTATCCAACCTACTGGACAACGCGCTGCGCTTCACCCCGGCCGAGGGCAAGGTGCAGGTCACGATTGACGAGCAACCCAATGGCCTGAGCCTGCAAGTGGAGAACTCGGGAGACGGCATTGATCCGCAACTGCTGCCGCGTTTGTTTGACCGTTTTTACCGGGCCGACCCGGCACGCCGCGAAGGCAGCAGTGAACATGCGGGATTGGGATTGGCGATCACCCGGTCGATCATCCGCGCCCACGGCGGGCAGATTCGTTGCGAATCGGAGAACGGATTGACGCGGTTTGTGATTGAGTTGCCTAGGGGGGATTGAGGCCAGTAGTACCGGCCCCTTCGCGGGCAAGCCCACTCCCACAGTGTTTTGTGGCGTTCACATAATCTGTGTACGACGCAGATCCCTGTGGGAGCGAGCTTGCTCGCGATGGCGGTGTTACTGGTTACGAATACCGCAACGCATGAGCCGGCTCGATCTTCGCCGCCCGCCATGCCGGGTAAACCGTGGCCAGGAAGCTCAAGACAAAGCCCGCCGTGCAGATCAGCGCCACATCCGCGCCTTGCAGCTCGGACGGCAGGTTGCTGACGAAATACACGTCGGAACTGAAGATGTGCTGCCCACTGACCCGCTCGATCCAGCCCACCATCTCGCTGACGTTCAACGCGGCAATCACCCCCAACACACCGCCAATCAAGGTGCCGACAATCCCGATCACCGTGCCCTGCACCATGAAGATCGCCATGATCTGCCGTGGCGTGGCGCCGATGGTGCGCAGGATCGCGATGTCCGCGCCCTTGTCGTTCACCACCATGATCAGGGTCGCGATGATGTTGAACGCGGCCACCGCGACGATCATCAGCAACAGCAGGCCGATCATGGTTTTTTCCATTTTCATCGCACTGAACAGGCTGCCCTGGGTGTGGGTCCAGTCGTCAGCCTTGTAGGCGGCGCCCAGCCCCGTGGCGATGTCGCTCGACACTTGCGGCGCGGCATACAGGTCCTTCACCGCCAGGCGCACGCTCTGCACCTGATTCGGCTCCCAGTGTTGCATCTGCGCGGCATCGGCCATGTGGATCAGCGCCATGGTGCCGTCCAGTTCGGCGCCGACCTTGAACACGCCGACCACATTCAGCCGTTGCATGCGTGGGGTAATGCCACCCGGTGCGTTGCTGACTTCCGGCACGATCAGGGTGATCTTGTCACCGACGTTCAAGCGGAAACGGCGTGCCGTGATCTCGCCGATCACCACGCCGAATTCGCCCGGCTTCAGGGCTTCGAGGCTTCCCTGAACGATGTGTTTGGCGACGATCGACACCTGGCCTTCCAGCGCCGGGTCGACCCCGCTGACCTGGATGGGCTGCATCGTGCCCTTGTAGGACAGCATGCCCTCCATCTCGGTGAACGGCACCGCCGCCGTCACTTCCGGGTTTTTCATCGCCGCCGCTGCCACGGGCTTCCAGTCATCAATCGGATTGACGCCGACGATGGTGGCATGCGGCACCATGCCGAGGATGCGCGAGCTCATTTCGCGCTGGAAGCCGTTCATCACCGACAGCACCACGATCATTGCCAGCACGCCGAGGGCGAGGCCGATCATCGACGTCATCGAGATGAAGGATACAAAGCGATTGCGGCGCTTGGCGCGGGTATAGCGCGTGCCGATAAAGATCGATAACGGTCTGAACATTCGCTGGGGCACCGTATGGAAATAAAAGACCCGACGCCTTTTCAGACATCGGGTTTCAGCCAATCAGATAGGAGTGAGACAGCCTTCCTGCAGGTGCAGGACACGATCCATCTGGCGGGCCAGGTTCATGTCGTGGGTCACCACCAGGAACGCCGTGCGCATCGAGGTGCTGAGCTCCAGCATCAAGTCCTGGATCCCCTGGGCAGTGTGAGAATCGAGGTTGCCGGTCGGCTCGTCGAGCATCACCAGGCCCGGTGTGTTCACCAGGGCGCGGGCGATGGCCACGCGCTGACGCTCACCGCCGGACAATTCGGCCGGTTTGTGTTCCAGGCGATGGCCCAACCCTACCCGCTCCAGCAACGCCGTGGCACGCTGGCGCGCTTCCGGGATCGCAGTCTTGCCGATCAGCAGCGGCATGCAGACGTTTTCCAGGGCGGTGAATTCCGGCAACAGATGGTGGAACTGGTACACGAAGCCAAGGGCTCGGTTACGCAGCAGGCCGCGCTTCTTCTCGCTCAGCGCCGACAGTTCTTCACCGTCGAGCCAGACGCTGCCCTTGGTCGGTGTATCGAGGCCGCCCAGCAGATTGAGCAAGGTACTTTTGCCCGAGCCGGACTTGCCGACAATCGCCACACGTTCTCCCGGGTGCAACTCCAGTTGCAGGCCGGCCAACACTTCCACCGATTCCGGGCCTTCCTCGTAGGACTTGCCCAGGCTGCGGCAGCTCAAGATTGCTTTATCACTCATGCCCGACTCACTCATAACGTAGCGCCTCCGCAGGCTGGGTGCGCGCGGCACGCCAGGCTGGATACAGGGTGGCGAGGAAACTCAGGACCAACGCCGCAGAGCAGACCATCACGACGTCCTGGCTCTGCACTTGCGAGGGCAGGTAATCGATGAAGTACACGTCGGCGTTGAGAAACTTGTGCCCGATCAAGCCTTCGAGGGCCGAGATCGCGGCGCTGACATTCAGAGCGGCGAAGATGCCGACCACAGCGCCGATCGCGGTACCGACCACGCCAATCACCGTACCCTGCACCATGAACGTGCGCATGATCGTGCCCGGCGTGGCGCCCAGTGTGCGCAGGATCGCGATGTCGCCCTTCTTGTCGTTCACCACCATCACCAGCGTGGAAATGATGTTGAACGCAGCGACCGCGACGATCAGCAGCAGCAACAGGCCGATCATGGCTTTTTCCATGCGGATCGCCTGGTACAGGTTACCGTGGGTGCGGGTCCAGTCGCGGGCGTAGAAACGGTCTTCGCCGAGATCGCGGGCGATGCTCCACGCGGTGCGCGGTGCCTGGAACAGGTCGTCGAACTTCAGGCGCAGGCCCTGGACCTGATCCGGTTTCCAGCGGTGCAGCCGGGCCAGATCCTGCAGGTTGGTGACACCCAGATAGCCGTCGAGCTCGCCGGCGCCGACATGAAAGATGCCGACCACGGTAAAGCGCTTCATGCGCGGGAACATCCCGGCCGGGGTCACGGTGACTTCCGGAGCGACGAAGGTCAGCTTGTCGCCGATCGCGGCACCGAGCTTGGCCGCGGCCTTGTCACCGATGACGATGCCGAATTCACCCGGCACCAGGTCGTCGAGTTTGCCCTGGGTCATGAAGTGATCAATGATCGACACCTGACGCTCTTGCGCCGGGTCGATGGCATTGAGCAGGACTTTCGAGACCTTGCCGTTGTTGGTCAGCAACCCCTGCATTTGCGTGAACGGCGCAACGGCCGTTACCTGTGGGTTCTGCTTGACCTTGGCCGCCAGGCTTTGCCAATCGCTGATCGGCTCGCCGGACTCGATGGTCGCGTGGGGCACCATGCCCAGCACGCGGGTGCGCATCTCATGATCAAAGCCGTTCATCACCGACAGCACCACGATCATCACGACCACGCCAAGGGCGAGCCCGATCATCGAAGTCAGGGAAATGAATGACACAAAATGATTGCGACGCTTTGCACGGGTGTAACGCGTGCCGATAAATACGAAGAGAGGTCTGAACATGTCGGGGCTTGTTCGGAGGGAAAAGGAACGTCCTTGTGGCGGGGGTCGATAACCAGCTTTACACTCAGACCACCGCCGCTACCATGGGTTCGCCATGTCGACATTAGATGAAGAAGATCGCCGCGAATACTACCGTATCGAGGACACGATCGCACTGGAAATTCGGCCCCTGTCCGCTCCCGAAGCCGCAGGCCATGAAGTGTTGCAGGATGCTTCCCCGCTCTTCAACCTACTCAGCGAACTGCACCTGAGCGAATTCGAGTCGCAACACCTGTTGCGCCAGATCAGCGAACGCGACCGCACGACCGCCGCATTCCTCAAATCCCAGAACAAACGCATCGATTTGCTGAGTCAGGTCGTCGCCCTGACAGTGCTCGGGCAGATCGGCGCACCGCAGCCGGTGATCATCTCCGAAGGCGGTATCGACTTTCAGCACCCAACGCCCATTGCCGCCAGCGCACGCCTGTCGGTCAAGCTGGTGCTGATGCCGCAAGCCCTGGGCCTGCTGTTGCGCGCTCGTGTCACCCATTGCGAGCGCAAGGGCGATAGGTATGACGTCGGCACCGAGTTCGAACACCTGACCGACGCCCAGCGCCAACTGTTGGCCCGCCACATCTTGCAAAAGCAGGCCCAGGAACGACGCCAGGCCCGCGAACAACTCGAATCAGGCAATTAATTTAAGGAAGAACCGTGACCCTCATCTACGGCCATCGCGGCGCCAAGGGCGAAGCACCGGAAAACACCCTGACCAGCTTCCAGGAATGTCTCAAGCACGGCGTGCGTCGCTGCGAACTGGACCTGCACCTGTCCATGGACGGCGAGTTGATGGTCATCCACGACCCGACCCTCAAGCGCACCACCGACCGTCGCGGCAAAGTCGTCGAACACACGGCGGCCGAGCTTGTGACTTACGACGCGCGCAGGGGTGGCCCGGGCTGGATCAAGCCATGCCCGATTCCGACGCTGGAAGAACTGTTCGAGAAGTGCGACTTCGATCACTGGCAACTGGAAGTCAAAAGCGCATCACGGATGCGTGCCGCGACCACGGTGCTGGCGATTCGTGAAATGGTCCAGCGTCATGGCCTGATGGACAAGGTGACCATTACGTCGAGTTCACGGGAAGTATTGAAGGCCGCGCTGGAATTGGTGCCGGACGTATCCCGCGGACTGGTGGCCGAGTACGCCTGGCTCGACCCGCTGAAGGTCGCGGCCAGCTATGGCTGTGAGATTCTGTCGCTGAACTGGACCCTGTGCACGCCGGAACGCCTGCAAAGGGCACAGCGTCAGGGGCTGCATGTGTCGGTGTGGACCGTCAACGAGCCTGCGCTGATGCGCAGACTCGCCGACTTCGGCGTTGACAGCCTGATTACAGACTTTCCCGGTTTGGCCACCGCCACGCTCGAGAATTGCTGAAATCGGTCTCCCCGGCCGGCTCAGGCCACCGGCCGGAGCCGCTCAAAAAAGCCGGTTGAGGCCGTCGTACGCCGCTACCCGATAGGCTTCGGCCATGGTCGGGTAGTTGAACGTGGTGTTGACGAAGTACTTCAGCGTGTTCAGTTCGCCCGGCTGGTTCATGATCGCCTGACCGATGTGCACGATCTCCGATGCCTGATAACCGAAGCAATGAACGCCCAGCACCTCCAGGGTTTCACGGTGGAACAGGATCTTCAGCATGCCTTGCGGCTCACCGGCGATCTGCGCCCGCGCCATGCTCTTGAAGAACGCCTTGCCCACTTCATACGGCACCTTGGCCTGGGTCAGCTCCTGCTCGTTCTTGCCAATCGAGCTGATCTCCGGAATGGTGTAGATGCCGGTCGGCACGTCATTCACGAAACGCCAGCTACCGTTATCCACGATGCTGCCAGCGGCCGAACGGCCCTGGTCGTGGGCGGCACTGGCCAGGCTCGGCCAGCCGATCACGTCACCGGCACCGTAGATGTTCGGCACGCAGGTGCGGTATGCCTCGTCGACTTCGATCTGGCCACGGCTGTTGACCTTCACGCCGATGTTTTCCAGACCCAACTGATCGGTGTTGCCGGTACGGCCGTTGCACCAGAGCAAGGCGTCGGCCTTGATCTTCTTGCCGGACTTGAGGTGCAGGATCACGCCGTTGTCCACGCCTTCGACGCGGTCGTAGTCTTCGTTATGGCGAACCGTGATGTTGTTGTTGCTGAAGTGATAACTCAGGGCCTGGGAGATTTCCGAGTCGAGGAAGCTCAGCAGTTGACCACGGTTGTCCACCAGCTCGACCAGTACACCCAGACCACTGAAGATCGAGGCGTACTCGCAACCGATCACGCCGGCGCCATAAACGATGAGTTTGCGCGGGGTGTGGCCGAGGCTGAGGATGGTGTCGCTATCGTAGATACGCGGGTGATGGAAATCGATGTCCGCCGGGCGATAAGGACGCGATCCGGTAGCAATGATGATGTGCTTGGCCACCAGTTTTTCGACCACGCCATTGGCGCAGACCACTTCGATGGTTTGCTCGTCGGCGAAGCTGCCAGTGCCGAAGAACACGTCGACGCGGTTACGGGCGTAGTAGCCGGTACGCGAAGCGACTTGTTTGGAGATGACTTTCTCGGCGCTTTTCAACACGTCCGGGAACGAAAACCAGCGCGGCTCACCAATGGCCCGGAACATCGGGTTGGTGTTGAATTGCATGATCTGCCGCACCGAGTGACGCAGTGCCTTGGACGGGATGGTGCCCAAGTGAGTGCAGTTGCCGCCGACCTGGCGACGGCTATCGACCATCGCCACCTTGCGCCCTGCCTTGGCGGCGTTCATTGCCGCGCCTTCCCCCGCCGGGCCGGAACCCAACACCACCACGTCGTAGTTGTAGACAGCCATGCGTACTCCTCAGAACAGGCCGCGGCACCCTCGGCACCTGCGGCTAAATCACACCAATGCGTGGCATGAAGGAACAATTTGGGGCCAGTGCAGAACCCGGACACAGTCTATAGAAGCGTCAACGCCGCGCACATTAACCCTTGGTCGCGTCGTAGGCTACTTTTGCCTGCACTGGAACGCCAGTTTTCAATGCTCAAATTGCCGCAATCACTCGGTTTTTTTGCCACTGAGGCGTTCAAAAGCGTGACTGCTGCGTGTGACGAAACCTGTTTCGGCGCGAATCACAAAAAATGCACCGATATCGTGTTTTTCTGCGTAGTCCCAACCACGTTCCGGACCGAGAATCAGCAACAGCGTCGATAAGCCATCGGCCATCAACGCTGAAGGATGAATCACTGTGACTGACGCCAGTGTGTGTGAGACCGGAGAACCGGTCCGCGCATCGAAGGTGTGGGAAAAGCGCTGGCCATCCTGCTCGAAATAATTCCGGTAGTCGCCGGAAGTGGACAGGCCATAGCCGTCGACAACAATGACGCGCTCGGCCACCTGTCGGTCATCCCGCGGCTCTTCCAGTGCAATGCGCCATGGCGAACCGTCAGCCTTCTTGCCGGACGCCTTGAGCTCGCCCGTGGCCTCGGCGAGGTAGTCATGGATGCCCATCGCCTCGAGCCTTGCGGCAATCGTGTCCACCGCATAACCGGCGGCGATGCTGTTGAAGTCGACCTCGACGGCGGCGTCCTTGCACAACTTGTCGCCATCGATATGCAGGTGTTCGTGACCGACGCGCTTGCGGACTTCGGCAAGCGCGTCGGTGGTCGGGACTTTTTCCTCGCGGGCCTGCGGACCAAATCCCCAGAGGTTCAGCAACGGCTCCACCGTCAGATCGTAGGAGCCTTCACTTTGCACTGACAGCCGCTCGCCTACGCGGACCAATTCGAGGATCGACGCCGGCATTGCCTGACAGCGGTTGGCCGGCAATGCATTAAAGCGCTCGATGTCCGAGTCGCTACGGTAGGTCGACATTTGCCGGTCGACGTCAGCGAGGATCTGCTCAACCTGGACGCGGACTTCGTCCGGCGCCGGAAGGCCGGCATGGTGCACATACTTGATCGAATAAGTGCTGCCCATGGTCGGGCCGCCGAAGGTTTCCAGAGTGTCGCTGTTGCCGCAACCTGATAGTGCGCCGAGCAGCAAAAACACCGCTCCCTGCCACCTGATCAACAATTCCCGAGCTCCCCCAAAAACATCCCCTGACACGCCGCCAAGGCCAGCCATTATGCGATAGAAATGTGGGAGCGAGCTTGCTCGCGATGAGGCCAGCACAGGCAACATATCCCTACTGACAAACGCACAAACAAAAACGCCCCGACCAGGGTCGGGGCGTTTTCATTTGCAGCTAAGGCTTAGCGCGGGAATGCTGGCGGGTTTACACCGGCCATGTCTTCCATCACGCGAACCACCTGGCAGCTGTAACCGAACTCGTTGTCGTACCAAACGTACAGAACAACGCGGTTATCCTGGGTGATGGTCGCTTCAGCGTCCACTACGCCTGCGTGGCGCGAACCAACGAAGTCGGTGGAAACCACTTCCTGGGAGCTCACGTAGTCGATCTGCTTGTGCAGATCCGAGTGCATGGCCATCTGGCGCAGGTACTCGTTGATCTCTTCGCGAGTGGTGGCCTTTTCCAGGTTCAGGTTCAGGATCGCCATCGACACGTTCGGCGTAGGAACGCGAATCGCGTTGCCGGTCAGCTTGCCCTTGAGCACTGGCAGCGCCTTGGCGGCTGCGGTGGCGGCACCGGTCTCGGTGATTACCATGTTCAGCGGCGCGGCGCGGCCACGACGGCTGCCCTTGTGGAAGTTGTCGATCAGGTTCTGGTCGTTGGTGAACGAGTGAACGGTTTCGACGTGGCCGTTGACGATGCCGTACTTGTCGTTGACTGCCTTGAGCACCGGCACGATGGCGTTGGTGGTGCAGGAAGCCGCCGAAATGATCTTGTCGTCAGGGCTGATGTCGCCATGGTTGATGCCGTGCACGATGTTCTTCAGCGCTCCCTTGCCAGGTGCGGTGAGGATCACGCGGGCAGCGCCCGGGCAGGCCAGGTGCTGGCCCAGACCGTCAGCGTCACGCCATACACCGGTGTTGTCGACGATCAGAGCGTTTTCGATGCCGTACTGGGTGTAGTCGACTTCGGCCGGGCTCTTGGCGTAGATAACCTGGATCAGGTTGCCGTTGGCGGTGATGGTGTTGTTGGCTTCATCGATGGTGATGGTGCCATCGAACGGGCCATGGACCGAGTCGCGGCGCAGCAGGCTGGCACGTTTGACCAGGTCGTTCTCGGCGCCCTTGCGGACAACGATGGCGCGCAGACGCAGCCCGTCGCCACCACCGGTTTTCTCGATCAGGATGCGCGCCAGCAGACGGCCGATGCGACCGAAGCCGTACAGGACAACGTCGGTGCCTTTGCGGGCGGATGCGTTTTGCTGGCCAACCACTTCAGCCAGTTCTTCACGGACGAACTGCTCGGCAGTACGGCCATTGCCTTCGGCCTTGAACTTGGCCGCCAGCTTGCCCAGGTCCACCGAAGCGGCACCGAGCTTGAGCTCGCTCATCGCCTTGATCAGCGGGAATGTTTCGTGGACGGACAGCTCGCTTTCGTCGGACTGACGGTGACGAGCAAAGCGGTGAGCTTTGAGAATCGCAATGACTGAACGATTGATCAGGCTGCGGCCATAGATCGAGCTCACCACGTTGTTATTGCGGTAAAGCTGACCGATAAGCGGAATCATCGCTTCTGCGAGTGCTTCACGGTCGATCCATTCACCAAGACACTGGTCGGGCTTCTGAGTCACGGGAACCTTCCACATGTAGGGGCAGAAAAAAGGGGCTACATTATGCCGCCGAGTGACAGCCGTAGCAATGCGCGCCCGTCGTGCTTTACGTAACAAATCGTCGTTCAAAAAAATTACGCCTCGCGCCAGCCCAATAAAACCGGGGCTTTCAGCGCAGTCAATTTTTTGGAGGTAACGCCTCCTTGTCCGTAACCCTCCGTAACACTCGTTGTATTTGCCACTACATATTCAGTAATTTCAGGTAAAAAACCGCCGAATCTTGTCTTTACCACTACATTTCGCCAAACCGGCGCTTTAGACACAGTCAGCAACTGACAGGCGGCATCGTAGACCGCTACAATTACCGACTTTGTCGCAACGCTTGGAGCTCAACCTTCCGTGCCCGTTCTGCGTCTACCGCTTCTCCCTGCCGCGGCAGGTAAACAGCACTGGGGCAACCTGCCCGGTGCCGCCCTGTGCCTGGCCATCGCCGAGGCCGCCAGCACTGCCAAGCGCTTTACCCTGCTGCTGACCGCCGACAGCCAAAGTGCCGAACGGCTGGAACAGGAGCTGGGTTTCTTCGCCCCGGATTTGCCTGTATTGCACTTTCCCGACTGGGAAACCCTGCCCTACGATCTGTTCTCGCCGCACCAGGACATCATTTCCCAGCGCATCGCCAGCCTGTACCGGCTGCCAGAATTGAGCCATGGCGTGCTGGTGGTGCCGATCACGACCGCCCTGCATCGCCTCGCGCCGACCAAATTCCTGCTCGGCAGCAGCCTGGTGCTGGATATCGGCCAGAAGCTCGACGTCGAGCAAATGCGCACCCGGCTCGAAGCCACGGGCTATCGCTACGTCGACACGGTGTATGAACACGGCGAATTCACTGTTCGCGGCTCGCTGATCGATCTGTTCCCGATGGGCAGCAAGCTGCCGTATCGCATCGACCTGTTCGACGATGAAATCGAAACCCTGCGCACCTTCGACCCGGAGAACCAGCGTTCCATCGACAAAGTCGACTCGGTCAAGCTGTTGCCGGCCAGGGAATTCCCGCTGCAAAAAGAAGCGGTCACCCGTTTCAAGGCACGCTTCCGCGAGCGTTTTGACGTCGACTTCCGCCGCTGCCCGATTTTCCAGGACTTGAGCAGCGGGATTACGCCGGCCGGCATCGAGTACTACCTGCCGCTGTTCTTCGATGAAACCTCGACGCTGTTCGATTACCTGCCCCAGGACACGCAAGTGTTTTCCCTGCCAGGCATCGAGCAAGCCGCGGAAAATTTCTGGAACGACGTGCGCAATCGTTATGAAGAACGCCGCGTCGACCCGTCCCGCCCTTTATTACCGCCCGCCGAGCTGTTCCTGCCGGTGGAAGACTGCTTCGCGCGCCTGAAGAACTGGCCGCGGGTGGTGGCCAGTCAACAGGACGTGGAAAGCGGTAGCGGTCGCGAGCGCTTCCCCGCTCGGGAGCTGCCGAACCTGGCCATCGAAGCCAAGGCCACTCAACCTATGGCCGCGCTGGCCGAATTCCTCGACCAGTTCCCCGGTCGCGTGCTGTTCACCGCCGAATCCGCAGGCCGCCGCGAAGTGCTGCTGGAGCTGCTGGAACGCCTTAAGCTGCGACCGAAAACCGTCGACAGCTGGCCGGACTTTGTCGCCGGCAAGGAACGCCTGGCGATCACCATCGCCCCGCTCGACGAAGGCTTGCTGCTCGACGACCCGGCCCTGGCCCTCGTCGCCGAAAGCCCGCTGTTCGGCCAGCGCGTGATGCAGCGTCGTCGCCGTGAAAAGCGCGCCGATGCCAACAACGATGCCGTCATCAAGAACCTCACCGAGCTGCGCGAAGGTGCGCCGGTGGTGCACATCGACCATGGCGTCGGCCGCTACCTGGGCCTGGCGACCCTGGAAATCGACAGCCAGACCGCTGAATTCCTCGCCCTGGAATACGCCGAAGGCGCCAAGCTTTATGTGCCGGTGGCCAACCTGCACCTGATCGCCCGCTACACCGGCAGCGACGATGCCCTGGCCCCGCTGCACCGCCTCGGCTCCGAGACCTGGCAGAAAGCCAAGCGCAAAGCCGCCGAACAGGTGCGTGACGTGGCCGCCGAGTTGCTCGACATCTATGCTCGTCGCGCCGCCCGTGAAGGTTACGCATTCGCCGATCCGAAGGCCGACTACGCCACCTTCAGCGCCGGCTTCCCGTTCGAAGAAACACCCGACCAGCAAACCACCATCGAAGCGGTGCGCGAAGACATGCTTGCGCCCAAGCCGATGGATCGCCTGGTGTGCGGCGACGTCGGCTTCGGCAAGACCGAAGTGGCGATGCGCGCCGCGTTCATTGCCGTGCACGGCGGTCGCCAGGTGGCGATCCTGGTGCCAACCACCCTGCTCGCCCAGCAGCACTACAACAGCTTCCGCGACCGTTTCGCCGACTGGCCAGTGACCGTGGAAGTGATGAGCCGTTTCAAGTCGGCCAAGGAAGTGAATGCGGCGGTCGCGGACCTGGCCGAAGGCAAGATCGACATCGTCATCGGCACGCACAAGCTGCTGCAGGACGACGTGAAGATCAAAAACCTCGGGCTGGTGATCATCGACGAGGAACACCGTTTCGGTGTGCGCCAGAAAGAACAGCTCAAGGCCCTGCGCAGCGAAGTCGACATCCTGACCCTGACCGCCACGCCGATTCCGCGCACGCTGAACATGGCGGTGTCGGGCATGCGCGACCTGTCGATCATCGCCACGCCGCCGGCCCGTCGCCTGTCGGTACGCACCTTCGTCATGGAGCAGAACAAGAGCACGGTCAAAGAGGCCTTGTTGCGTGAGCTGCTGCGTGGCGGCCAGGTCTATTACCTGCACAACGACGTGAAGACCATCGAGAAATGCGCCGCCGACCTCGCCGAACTGGTACCGGAAGCACGGATCGGCATCGGTCACGGGCAGATGCGCGAACGTGAACTCGAACAGGTGATGAGCGACTTCTACCACAAGCGCTTCAACGTGCTGATCGCCTCGACCATCATCGAGACCGGCATCGACGTACCGAGCGCCAACACCATTATCATCGAGCGCGCCGACAAATTCGGCCTGGCACAGCTGCACCAGCTGCGCGGCCGGGTCGGACGCAGCCACCACCAGGCCTACGCCTACCTGCTGACGCCACCGCGCCAGCAAATCACCCCGGACGCGGAAAAGCGCCTGGAAGCGATTGCCAACACCCAGGACCTCGGCGCAGGCTTCGTGCTTGCCACCAACGACCTGGAAATCCGTGGCGCCGGCGAACTGCTCGGTGACGGTCAGAGCGGGCAGATCCAGGCCGTCGGTTTCACGCTGTACATGGAAATGCTCGAGCGCGCGGTGAAGTCGATCCGCAAGGGCGAGCAGCCGAACCTCGATCAACCGCTCGGCGGCGGTCCGGAAGTCAACTTGCGCGTACCGGCGTTGATCCCTGAGGACTACCTGCCGGATGTCCATGCCCGCCTGATTCTCTACAAGCGCATTGCCTCGGCCACCGACGAGGACGGCCTCAAGGATTTGCAGGTGGAGATGATCGACCGTTTCGGCCTGTTGCCGGAGCCGACCAAGAACCTGATCCGCATCACCGCATTGAAATTGCAGGCCGAGCAACTGGGCATCAAGAAAGTCGATGGCGGTCCGCAAGGCGGTCGCGTCGAGTTCGCCGCACAGACGCCGGTCGACCCGCTGACCCTGATCAAACTGATCCAGAGCCAGCCAAAACGCTACAAATTCGAAGGCGCCACGATGTTCAAGTTCATGGTTCCGATGGAGCGCCCGGAAGAGCGCTTTAATACTATAGAGGCGCTGTTTGAGCGCCTCGTTCCGAAAACTGCTTGAAGGACGCCGCATGCGCCTGTTTCGCTCACTGACCTTGCTGTCCCTGCTGATGCCAGCGCTGGTTGCACCCACGGCATTTGCCGATGACCTGTATCAGGTCGAAATGATTCTGGTCCGTCAAAACGCCGTGCCGGCGATTGTCAGCCGCGCCGCGCCGGAAGACTGGGCGGCAGGCGCCCAACCCGTCAGCCCCGACAGCCTGCGTACGCCAAGCCTGAATGGCGAGGTGGAAAAACTCACCAGCAGCGCCGACTACACAGTGCTGCTGCACAAGGCCTGGCAACAGACTCTCGGCGAAAACGCCAGCAAAGTGGCGATCAGCGACGGCAAGGAACAGTATGGTCAGTTCCCGATCGAGGGCACGCTGAACATGAAACTGGGACGCTTTACCGACGTCGACGCCGATTTCTGGGTCAATCAGATCGATGCCAATGGCATGGTGACCGCCAGCGAGCGCCTGAAACAGGAAAGCCACACCAAGAATGGCCAGTTGAACTTCCTCGACAACGGCCACCTCGGCCTGCTGATCAAGATCACCTCGCTGACCGCCCCTGCGCCTAGGCCAGTCCCCGATGAAATTCCGGACTGATTGACCTCCTTATGTCCGCGACCCTGAGCAAACCCCTGGCACCTTCCTGGGTCAGCCGATTCAAGGAACAGAGCCTGGAGCGAGGCCGCCGTTACGCGCTGGAGAATCGTGTCAGGATCGTTGAAGCCGGCGACGCCACGATCATCGCCGCTTGCGAAGGCTCTGGCAGTAACGTTTACCGCCAGACCATTCGCCTGCGCGAGTCAGCCAAGGGCACGCTGCTGATGGTCGACGCCACCTGCTCCTGCCCGGTCCACAACAACTGCAAACATTGCGCAGCGGTGCTCCTGCAAGTGCAGGAAACCCTCGACTACCCCGCCGCCGCCAAAGACGCCGAACTCCTGGAAAAACTCCAGGCAGTCCTGGAAAACCGCAGCCCGAAAGCCCCGCCGCAAGTGCTGGTGGACAATGTGCAGCCCGTCCCGCGACTGTGGCTGGCCAGCATCGAGTTCAGCGCGTTCGAACCGCGCAACGGCCGAATGCAACGGTACATTCAGCATCGCGCGGCGCTGTCTTTCAGTTACCTGGACGAGTACGTTTCAGGACAGAAAAACGCCGACATCCTGATTCGTCAGGAATCCCAGACGCTGCGGATAAAACGCCACCCGGAAGTGGAACAGTCCTACCGGGAACAGTTGCGAATCCTCGGTTTCAAAGTCGCTACCCGGCAAAGCAAGGCCCTGCCGGAAAGTGCCGGCGAGCTGTTCGAGATGGTCAATGACAGCGCCTGGCTGACCTTTACCCTCAATGAACTGCCGAAGCTGCGCACCCAAGGCTGGGAATTGCAGATCGACGAGGACTTCGGTTTCGACCTGACAGCGGTAGACGACTGGTACGCCACGGTCGAACAGGCACCGGAGCGCGACTGGTTCGACCTGGAACTGGGGATCATCGTCAACGGCGAACGCCTGAGCCTGTTGCCGATCCTGCTCAACCTGATGCGCTCCCACACCGAAATCCTCAACCCGGAACGCCTGGCCCGACGACGCGACGACGAGTTGATCCTGGTCAACATCCCCAATCGCCCGAACTCCGAGCACGGCCCGCTGCAAGTCGCCCTGCCCTTCGGCCGCTTGAAACCGGTGCTGGCCACCCTCGGCGAGTTCTACCTGCAGGAGCCCGGCGACACCACGCTGCGCCTGAGCAAGGCCGATGCCACGCGCCTGAACCCGCTGGAAGACATGCCACTGCTCTGGGAGGGTGGAGAACAGATCCGCACCTTTGCCCAGCGCCTGCGCGACATCAAGGACCACACGGCCACCGCCCCGGAAGGTTTGAATGCGACGCTGCGTCCGTATCAGCTCGAAGGCTTGAGCTGGATGCAGTCGTTGCGGCAACTGGAAGTGGGTGGAATTCTGGCGGACGACATGGGCCTGGGCAAAACCCTGCAGACACTGGCGCACGTTCTGAGCGAGAAAAACGCCGGCCGCCTCGATCGGCCGTGCATGGTCGTGATGCCGACCAGCCTGATCCCCAACTGGCTCGACGAAGCAGCGCACTTTACGCCGCAGCTCAAGGTACTGGCGCTATACGGTGCCAGTCGCAAAAAACACTTCGACAAGCTGGCCGACTACGATCTGATCCTGACCACCTATGCGCTGCTACCCAAGGATGTCGAGCGCCTGGCGGCGCAGCCCTTGCACATACTGGTGCTGGATGAAGCGCAATACATCAAGAACCCCGGCAGCAAGGCCGCCCAGGCTGCCCGCGAGCTCAATGCCCGGCAGCGCCTGTGCCTGAGCGGCACACCGCTGGAAAACCATCTCGGTGAATTGTGGTCGCTGTTTCACTTCCTCTTGCCCGGCTGGCTGGGCGACGTCAAAAGCTTCAACCGCGATTACCGCGTGCCGATTGAAAAACGCACCAGCGAGGTCAGGCTTCAGCACCTCAACGGCCGGATCAAGCCTTTCCTGTTGCGCCGCACCAAGGAACAGGTGGCCACCGAGCTGCCGCCGAAAACCGAAATCATCCACTGGGTCGAGCTCAACGAGGCCCAACGCGATGTGTACGAAACCATGCGCCTGGCCATGGACAAGAAAGTCCGCGACGAGATCACCCGCAAAGGCGTAGCCCGCAGCCAGATCATCATTCTGGAAGCACTGCTCAAGCTGCGTCAGGTGTGCTGCGATTTGCGCCTGGTCAACGAGGCCACCCTGCCAACTCGCGGCAGCACGTCAGGCAAGCTCGACAGCCTGATGGAAATGCTCGAAGAACTGTTCGAGGAGGGTCGGCGGATCCTGCTGTTCTCGCAGTTCACTTCAATGCTGTCGCTGATCGAAGACGAACTGAACAAACGCGGCGTGGCCTACGCCCTGCTGACCGGCCAGACCCGCGACCGCCGCACACCGGTGAAGGAATTCCAGAGCGGCAAGCGTCAGATTTTTCTGATCAGCCTGAAAGCCGGTGGCGTTGGCCTGAACCTGACCGAAGCAGACACGGTGATTCATTACGACCCGTGGTGGAACCCGGCGACGGAAAACCAGGCGACCGACCGGGCGTATCGCATTGGTCAGGAGAAGCCGGTATTTGTCTACAAGCTGATTGCTCGCGGCACGGTAGAAGAGAAGATCCAGCACCTGCAGAAGGAAAAATCCGATCTCGCGGCAGGCGTGCTGGATGGGCGCAAGGCCGGGGACTGGAAACTGCAGAGCGATGATATCGAGGCGTTGTTTGCGCCGCTGCCGGAAAATCTCGAAAAACGCTGATATCTGCGGCGTCTATTCGATCGTCATCGCGAGCAAGCTCGCTCCCACAGGTTCGGTGGCGTTCGTAGAATTTGCGTTCGACGCGGTCACTGTGGGAGCGAGCTTGCTCGCGATGAAGTCAACTCGGTATCCAGTGGGACTCAGCCCTTGAGCACCCGCGCCAGCGTCGATTTCACCTTGCCCATGCCGTCATGCAACGCCTGCTCGATCTCGGCCATAGTAATCACCGCCGTCGACTTGCCCGCCGCCGGGTTCACCACCAGCGCCAGACAGGCGTAATCCAGTTCCAGCTCGCGGGCCAGGGCCGCTTCCGGCATGCCGGTCATGCCGACGATGTCGCAACCATCGCGCTCCAGCCGGGCGATTTCAGCAACCGTTTCCAGCCGTGGTCCCTGGGTGCACGCATACACACCATGACTGCTATACCCCACACCTTCAGCCGCCAATGCCGCAATCAGTTGCTGGCGCAACGGTTCGCTGTAGGGGTAGCTGAAGTCGATATGGGTGACCTGCTCCAGGTCATCGGCAAAGTAAGTGTGCTCACGACCACTGGTGTAGTCGATCAACTGATGCGGCACGCAAAAATGCCCGGTGCCCATGGCAGCATGGATGCCGCCCACGGCGTTGACCGCCAGAATGGCTTGCGCCCCAGCCTGCTGCAGCGCCCAGAGATTGGCGCGGTAGTTGACCTGATGCGGCGGAAATCGATGCGGATGACCGTGACGTGCGAGGAACAGCACTTCCTTGCCGGCATACTCGCCGATCTGAACGTCGGCCGAAGGTGCGCCATAAGGCGTATCCACTGTCAGTGACTGACGAATGCTCAGGCCTTCGAGTTGAGTCAGGCCGGTACCACCGATAATCGCGTAAACCGTCATAACGAACAGTCCTTAATCAATCAATTGAGCTTCTTTGAGCGCGCCGACAGCGGTGAGCCAGCGCGGGTCCTGACGGTATTCGGTACTGGCAAACGACTGACCGCGCATCCGCGCAATCCGTTCGGAAGGCTTGACCCTCAGACGCTGGGCAGCGCTCAGGGCGAGCTCGGCGGCCGCACGGTCGTTGCACACAAGCCCCATGTCGCAACCGGCAGTCAGCGCCGCCTCTATTCGACTGGCGGCATCGCCGACCACGTGAGCGCCCGCCATGGACAGGTCATCGCTGAAAATCACCCCGTCGAATTGCAGTTCGCCACGCAAGATATCCTGCAACCAGCGACGGGAAAAACCGGCCGGCTGGGTGTCGACTTGCGGATAGATCACATGGGCCGGCATGACCGCGGCCAGTTGCTTGCTCAGTTTGGCAAACGGCACCAGGTCATTGGCGCGGATCTCGTCGAGGCTGCGTTCGTCGTTGGGAATCGCGACGTGGGAATCAGCCTCGGCCCAGCCATGACCAGGGAAATGCTTGCCGGTGGCCGCCATGCCTGCGCTGTTCATGCCGCGGATGAATGCACCCGCGAGCAAGGCAGCGCGCTCGGGATCACCTTCGAACGAACGGGTGCCGACCACGGCGCTGCGCTGGTAATCGAGGTCGAGCACCGGGGCGAAACTCAGGTCCAGGCCAACGGCCAACACTTCGGTCGCCATGATCCAGCCGCACTGCTCGGCCAGGTATTCGGCGTTCGGGTTGTCGGCAATGGCGCGCATGGCGGGCAAGCGCACGAAACCCTGCCGCAGGCGCTGCACGCGGCCACCCTCCTGGTCTACGGCCAACAGCAGATCAGGACGAATGGCGCGGATCGCGGCGCTGAGCTCACGTACTTGACGCGGGTGCTCGATGTTGCGGGCAAAGATGATCAAGCCACCCACTTCGGGCTGGCGCAACAATTGGCGATCTTCAGCCGTCAGCCAGGTACCGGCGACGTCCACCATCAACGAGCCTTGCAAGCCAGCAGTCATAGAATTTCCTTGATAACAGAAAACCCGGCCCACACGAATTCGCCGCCAGGCGCTGTGCCCGGCAGGTTGGCGATATCAATGGGAAACGGGTTCAGAACGAGAGTCGGCATGGGCGGCTAGCTTAGCGGATGTCAGCTGCCGCGCCCACCCGTGTGCGGTTAAACCTTGGCGGCAACCGGTGTCGATTTGCTACGCGGACGCAACTGGGCCGTGGCCATGGCCGTGTCGGTGACTCCGGATTCGGCACGCATGCCGGCGGCCAGGAACGGCACCATCAGACGCATGACCTGCTCGATCGAGGTGTTCACGCCGAAATCGGTTTCAGCAATCGCCCGCAAGGCCTTGATACCGGACATGCTGAACGCCGCCGCACCCAACATGAAATGCACGCGCCAGAACAGTTCGATGGGCGGAATACGCGGCGCCGCTTCGTTGACCAGCATCATGTAGCGGCGGAACACCTTGCCGTACATGTCTTCCAGATAACGACGCAAGTGCCCCTGGCTCTGACTGAACGCCAGTCCCAGCAAACGCATGAAGATAGACAGGTCGTTGCCACTGCGCGGCTGCACCACCAGTGCCTGCTCGACAAGGATTTCCAGCAACTCTTCGAGTGTCGGCTTGATGTCAGGCTTGGACTGACGCCGCTCCAGCTCTTTATCGAGGCTGATGCAGAACGGCCCGAGGAACCGCGAGAAAACCGCTTGAATCAACGCCTTCTTCGAACCGAAGTGATAGTTCACCGCCGCCAGGTTGACACCCGCCTTGCTGGTGATCAGACGCAACGAGGTTTCAGCGAAACCTTTTTCCGCGAACAATTGCTCGGCAGCATCAAGAATGCGTTCAACGGTTTCCGACTGGGCCATGGCTACTCCGCCTGACAAACACTTGTTTGAAACATACGTTTCAGCCTGTGCCTTGTCAAGCCTGGCAGTTCGTTTCGGGAATGGTCGGTCAGACATTTAACCACACAACGGCGAAGCTTCAATCCACTGACTGATTGACCGTCCGGCGGCGACTGAAAAATGGAGCATTGCCAAGACCGCCTCACTGTATATAATCCCAGTCACTGTATAAAAAAACAGAGCGATCAATATGCTAAAGCTGACGCCACGACAGGCAGAGATTCTGGCCTTCATCAAACGCTGCCTGGAAGACAACGGATATCCACCCACCCGTGCGGAAATCGCTCAGGAACTGGGTTTCAAGTCACCCAATGCGGCGGAAGAACACCTCAAGGCACTGGCCCGCAAGGGGGCGATCGAGATGACGCCTGGCGCCTCCCGTGGCATTCGTATCCCCGGCTTCGAAGCCAAGGCCGACGATTCCACCCTGCCGATCATTGGCCGGGTCGCCGCCGGCGCCCCGATTCTTGCGCAGCAACACATCGAAGAGTCCTGCAACATCAACCCTGCCTTCTTCCATCCGCGCGCCGACTACCTGCTGCGCGTCCATGGGATGAGCATGAAGGACATCGGCATTTTCGACGGCGACCTGCTGGCGGTCCACACCACCCGCGAAGCCCGTAACGGCCAGATCGTGGTGGCGCGAATCGGCGACGAAGTGACCGTCAAGCGTTTCAAGCGCGACGGCAGCAAAGTCTGGCTGATCGCCGAGAACCCCGAGTTCGCCCCTATTGAAGTGAACCTTCAAGATCAGGAACTGGTGATCGAAGGCTTGAGTGTCGGCGTCATTCGCCGCTAAAGGAGGCACCATGCAGTTCCCGCAGACATCACCACAGCAAACCCAACTGCCGTTGTTCGAAGCGTTCATGGCACAGCCATTGGCGCCGATTCTGAAAGACGTAGTCGAGTCCCCCTGGAGCGCCGAACCTGACGTTTTCAGCGAGCTGTCACTGCGTGGTGCAGCCGGGAACTGCCTGAGCCTTCTGGCACCGATCCTCAGGGAGTTGAGCCAGGACCAGGACGCACGCTGGCTGACACTGATCGCGCCGCCCGCCAGCCTGACTCAAGCCTGGCTGCGAGATGCCGGCCTCAACCGCGAACGCATTCTGTTGCTGCAACCGCGGGGTACCCAGAGTGCCCAGCAACTGACCTGCGAAGCTCTGCGCCTGGGTCGTAGCCACACGGTGGTCAGCTGGATCAATCCGTTGAGCCCCCAATCGCGGCAACAACTGATCAGCGCCGCCCGTACCGGGGACGCTCAGAGCCTGAATATTCGACTGGGTTAACCGGCAGACAAGACGCGTGCTTCACCGCGCAAGGCTTCTCCAGGGGCAGAGAAGCCGATGAGTAACAACATCAAGAAAAGCGACAGACGGGGGTCAATGAAGAACCCGCGCCCCCTCTTCCTTGTCGAATTCGCCTTCAACCAGGCGACCGGCCATCTGAACACCCACGCTCAACATCGCCTTGGCGACTTCCACGTGCTGCCCTTGCAGGAATGCCTTGGCGTCCTCGGAGAAATCCAAAGTAACCAGAGAACCTTCGTCCTCGGCCCTGCGCAGCTCGATACGGCCGTCTGGTAACTCGACAATTTCTAGAAAGGACGTTGGCATAAAGGACTGTTCTCCACGAAAGGCGGGGATTATATAGGCATCGCTCGGGCTTCGCTTGGGATCTTGACCAGATGTCATTACCCAGCGGCTTATGTCAGCACTCGTTCAACCCTTCACGAAACCGGATCGCCAATCCTTTCAGGTTCTGACGCCAACTCTCCAGCTCTTCCCGACTCAGCTCTTCCGGAGCCTCCTCTTCATCCAGATTGACAGCCTGAATCAGTGGCTGGGTCACGTCCCCTTTTGGCTTGTGGGGCGCGCGCGGCGGCTGAAACAACGCAGCATAGGCAGCCAACAGCTTGGCTAGC
>NZ_AKJL01000065.1 GCF_000282355.1 Pseudomonas sp. GM49 | reverse complement strand
ACATGCCGGTTGACCAGGCAAAAACCGTATCGGGCAATCGGATTTCCGGTCAATTCGACAACGCCTGGATTCAAGCTTTGGCCGGGAATATGACCTGGCGCTTTTGAGTGTCTTGCCACACAAAAGCGACTTTAGCCAAGGAGCACACAGCATCATGAATCTGTCCCGAAAACTGCTCGTCGGTACCGCGCTGGCTAGTCTGTTGCTAGGCGGTTGCACCTCGAAAGTCACTGAAATGGAGCAGTACTCCGGTTACCTGTCCAACTACAACAACCTGCAGGAAGTCCAGACGCCGAGCGGCGGCACCGCGATGCGCTGGTTGAGCCCTTCGTGGAACCCGAAAGCTTATGACACCGTAGCATTCGACCGGCTGGAACTGTATCCGGCGCCCAAGCCCAATGAGCGGGTCAATCAGCAAACGCTCAATGACATCCGGGACTACATGACCAACAAGGCCAAGGCGACACTGGGGCAGAAATACCGGATGGTCTCCCGCGCGAGCGCCGCGCCAAAGGGTTCGAAAACCTTGATCTTGCGCGCGGCCATTACCGGCGTAAGCGCTTCGAACGAGGGAATGAAATGGTATGAAGTGGTCCCCATCGCAGCCGTAGTCGGGGCGACACAGGCCGCCACCGGTCACCGCGATCAGGACACCGAACTGTACATCGAGGCCGAGCTCATCGACGCGAAAGACAACCAGACCGTGGCCAGGGTCGTGCGCAAGGTATTCGGCAAGCAGCTTTCCAACGAAAGCCAGAAAATCACCGCCCAGGATTTCAAGGCGGCGATCGACAAATTGAACGCCGATCTATGGGCGTTCATCCGCAGTTGAACCCTGATCCAGCCACCAACAGACGTTGGCAGTTGGATCGCCCCTTAGTAGAGGAATCGCTGACATGGCTTCCCGTGCACTGCTTCGAATCTCAAGATGGCAGAGGCCCTTGCGCCTCGTAGCGTTCATCGCCAGCGTGCTTGCTTTAAGCGCCTGCGCGTCAGTGGATGCGCAGACGACCGCTTACGTCGGAGTCGAACATCCCGCTCCGACCCTACCCAGCGAAGTCCGGATATTACGTACGGAACCAACGCGCCCCAATGTGCGTTTGGGCGAAATCCTGATCGATGCCACGGTCGACCCGGCGCCGCCCATCACCCAGGTCGAACAGAAGCTGCGTGAAGAAGGCGCCAAACTGGGTGCAGACGCGGTGGTGGTGGTTTACGACCAGATTCAACCCGTCGCCGCTTACGTAACCGGTCCTTTGTGGAGCCGCAACATCGATACGATCCAAGGGCGCAAGCTGAAAGGCATTGCCATCAAATACCAATGACGAGGTGAACAGCAATGAAAGCTATCCTGACTTGGCTGACGGTGACGTTGGCGACTGTATTGATCAGTGCCTGCGCCGCCGTGGGGTCAAACGATGGTGGTGCCGGTGAAATGGAGATTCGCTCAGGCAAGATCGAGCAGATATCGCTGACGCAGATGCAGACCAATCACGACAGTGGCGTCGGCGCCGTACTCGGAGGCATGGGCGGACTTGGTATCGGCAGCCTGATCGGCAGTGGCACCGGGCGCGACGTTGCCATGGTCGCTGGCGCGCTCGCCGGTGCGGTTGGCGGTAACTACGCAGAGAAGAAAAAGTATGACCAGCCCGTCGCGGCGCAACAGGTCATCGTGCGGGTAAAAAGTGGCGTGCTGGTATCGGTGACTCAGCCGATCAATCCGGCCCTGGGTAAAGGCATGAACGTTTACATCGAAGGCACGGGAAATAATGCCCGGGTGCTACCGCAGGGCGGTTAAGGGCCGGTCAGGCCCCGAGACTCCTGATCGAGTCAAACAAATTCAACACAGAGGTGCACCTCATGAAGCTTTCAGGCTTGGGGAAACGTGCATGGAACACCGCTGCGTCTCCGATTCGCCCTTATGATTATGCTGCACGGCGTTATGGTCCGTCGCTTGCCGTACCAGGCCTGAGTTTCATTGTGACGACCGCCGCACGGGCCGCCGATCCCTTGCCATCATGGAATGAAGGTGCGGCCAAGCAGGCGATAGTGGTAAACCGCAGTTAATCAAGCAGCCCAAGATCATGCTCAACGAAAACGACGCAGGCAAGCCAGAGAACATTTACCTGATGACCGGCCGCCAGCTGAACGCAGCCTTCGGCAACTCCACCGGTGATAAGCAAATGCTGGAGTACACCAAGGCCGGCCAGGACGCGCGACTGGTAATGCTAGTGCTACATGACCGCGTTTGGACATTCACAGGGGGCTTACTCATTTCACCAATATCTGTATATTCGAATTATCAAATATACGAGCTGTGCTATGAGCCTCCTGCCTGCCACTGTCTTCAAATGCCTGGGTGATGAAACCCGTGCCAGAATCATGCTGATGCTCTGTGCCCAAGGCGAACTCTGCGTGTGTGAACTGATCTGGGCGCTAGATGACAGTCAATCCAAGATTTCACGCCACCTGGCTCAGTTGCGCGCCTGCGGCTTGCTCGAAAATCGCCGTCAGGATCAATGGATTTACTATCGAGTGCACCCTGAACTTCCACAGTGGGTCGTCGACATACTCCAGGTGACACTCGAAGCCAACCGACACTGGCTGAGCCAGGACGAAAAGCGCCTTGATCAGATGGGCGGCCGCCCTGAGCGCAGGGCAGCCTGCTGCTAACGTAACAGTCAATTCGATCAGGCCAGTCCTGCTCCTCCGAAGACAGCACACGAAAGAGAACAACGCTATGAGCATCAGAGTAGGTATCAACGGTTTCGGTCGAATCGGTCGTCTTGCCTTGCGCGCGGCCTGGCACTGGCCCGAGTTTGAATTCGTGCAAATCAATGACCCTTCTGGCGACGCTACCACCCATGCGCACCTGATCAATTTCGACTCGGTGCATGGCCGTTGGCACAACGAAGCCAGCGCCGATGGCGATTGTGTGGTCATTGACGGTCGACGCATGCGGGTGACAGCCAACAAATCCATCGCCGACACTGACTGGTCCGGCTGCGACCTGGTCATCGAGGCCAGTGGCAAAATGAAGACCGTTGACGTGCTTCAGGCGTATCTGGAACAAGGTGTGAAGCGCGTGGTGGTTTGTGCACCGGTGAAGGAGCAGGGGGCGCTGAACATCGTCATGGGCGTCAATCAGCACCTGTTCGATCCGGCGCAGCACCGTATTGTTACCGCTGCATCCTGCACCACCAATTGCCTGGCTCCAGTGGTCAAAGTGATCCACGAAAACCTGGGTATTCGCCATGGCTCTATCACCACGATCCACGACCTGACCAATACCCAAAGTATTCTCGATCAGCCGCACAAGGACCTGCGTCGAGCCCGTGCTTCGGGTATGAGCCTGATCCCGACCAGTACGGGGTCGGCGACAGCGATTGCTGAGATTTTTCCAGAGTTGCGTGGCCGCCTGAACGGCCACGCCGTGCGCGTACCGCTGGCCAATGCCTCTCTTACCGACTGCGTGTTCGAGGTGGAGCGTGAGACCTCGGTGGATGAGGTCAATGCCCTGCTCAAAGCTGCGGCCGCCGGCCCGCTGAAAAACATCCTCGGCTATGAGGAGCGTCCGCTGGTTTCGATCGACTACCGCACCGATCCGCGCTCCTCGATCATCGATGCGCTCTCGACCATGGTGGTGAACGGCACCCAAGTGAAGATCTACGCGTGGTACGACAACGAGTGGGGTTACGCCAATCGTGTTGTCGAACTGGCCAGACTGGTTGGTTCGGCCGGTTAACAGGAGCGATCATGAAGGCGTTGCCAGCCCTTTCCCCGGAAGTCCGGCAGTATCTGCTGGTCACCGGCAATTACTGGGCCTTTACCCTCACCGATGGTGCGCTGCGCATGTTGGTGGTGCTCCATTTCCACACATTGGGCTACTCACCGCTGCAAATTGCCGCGCTGTTCCTGTTTTACGAGATCTTCGGCGTCATCACAAATCTGGTGGGTGGCTACCTCGGCGCTCGCCTGGGCTTGAATCGCACGATGAACATCGGTCTGGGCCTCCAGGTGGCCGCCTTGCTGATGCTCACAGTGCCAGCCGCATGGCTGACCATCCCTTGGGTGATGGGCGCTCAGGCGTTGTCCGGTATCGCCAAAGACCTCAACAAGATGAGTGCCAAGAGTTCGATCAAGCTCCTGGTGCCCAACCAGCAGCAGGGCACGCTTTATCAGTGGATAGCCATCCTCACCGGCTCAAAAAACGCCCTCAAGGGTGTGGGCTTCTTCCTGGGTGGCGCCTTGCTGGCGTGGCTGACGTTCAGAGGGGCCGTGCTACTGATGGCAACGGTATTGGCGCTGGTCTGGATTGCGAGCCTGCTCCTGCTGAAAAAGGACCTGGGCAAAGCCAAGGCCAAGCCAAAGTTCCGCGAGATGCTTTCCAAGAGCCGAGCGATCAACATCCTCTCGGTGGCACGGCTGTTTCTCTTTGGTGCTCGCGATGTGTGGTTTGTCGTCGCCTTGCCGGTGTACCTGAGTGAAGTATTTGGCTGGGACTTTTGGTGGGTGGGTGGGTTTCTGGCGGCTTGGGTCATCGGTTATGGCATCGTCCAGTCTCTCGCCCCGAACGTCACCGGGAAGAAGCATGGCCACGTCCCGGATGGGCGAGCGGCCTTCGTTTGGGCCGCGTTGCTGGCCGGCCTGCCGGCGGCCATCGCCCTCGGTCTCTCGGCGGGCTTGTCGCCCCAGACTGTACTCCTGGGTGGGTTGACGATCTTCGGTGCGCTGTTTGCGGTGAACTCATCCTTGCACAGCTACCTGATCGTCTCCTATGCCAAAGAGGACGGAGTATCGCTGGACGTTGGTTTCTACTACATGTCCAACGCGCTGGGGCGGCTGCTCGGCACCGTGCTGTCCGGCTGGATTTACCAGACCTGTGGGCTGGGGGCTTGTCTGTGGGTTTCCACGGTCTTTGTAATGCTGGCCGCTCTGATTTCTATCGCCTTGCCCAGGCACGCCGAAGCGATACCGTCGACATGACAAGACGAGATTCCGCTGGCTGAATGCGAGCGGAAGAAATGGCAGCTTGGTGCACCGCGCGGCGGAGGTATGCCATTGACAGTTTTATTAACAAAACTGGCCGGTTTCTGCCTGTCCTGACCGGCAGAGTTCGACCCATTGCAGCCGTTCGCTAACGACTGCAAATGGCCGGTTTTTGCCTGTCGCGAAGGGCTGCGTGCGACCCATGGCGGTCAGTCCAGACAGGCAAAAAGCGGCCATGGCTGCCGTCGTGAATAATAATGGCAAATTAGTGGCTATGCTTGGTCAGGTACCTTAAATCACTGATTTTTGTTCACTGAGGCGCGATCGGCCACCACGATCACGTGAATTAATCATGAGGATCAAGCAAAGTGTATTATCCACTTACTCCTTACGTCTTTATTGTTACAGCAATACCATTCGTCATATTGCTACTCGCACTGATTAGCGTATATCGAAATGCGCGCAATGAGAATGGTTTTAGTCTGTTAGTTGTAATGCTGCTGTGTGTAGGTGTATCACTTCTCTCTTTAGTGACTGCTGAGATTTTAGTAAATCTGATTCCCATTCTTCGGGGGTTGCGCCTTGAGATACCAGTTGCAATTACATGGCTTGTTTTTCTAGCAACATATATTTATTTGGCAAAAAAAGTACGATTAAAAATTACGTCATTTTTTATCTGGTGTTTTTTGGGGGCGGTCTCACTTATTATTACTGGAATCCCTGTAATTATTTGGTTTGGTTGTGCAACTGGCCCTGTATGCATATAGTTTGTAAAAAGAGGTGCGAGGGCTGTGCATTCCTCTGGCAATCCGTATTGTCGATCTGGCTACAGAGTTTGACCCTGCTTCGTAACGTCTGCGCCTATCATGGCCGACTATGGAACGCTTCGATCACGGCAGGTGCGCCAGAGTACGCTAGGGCCATCGGAGTACAATTTCGCCGTAACACCCTGGCGCTTCACAAGAGGGGTTTCTGGGGAGGGGACTGGGGGAAGTGGATAGTGGAGTGTGGGAGAGGCCGGCCCTACTGCAGGCCTGCCTCACATACCAGGGGAGTTTGGGGCAAGCACATCAATGACTGGCAGCCACGTGCACCAGGGTTTTCCGCCCGTGGATGGAAATCAAGCCCGCCACAGAGAGTTCTTTCAGTACGCGCCCGACCATCTCTCTTGTGCAACCGACCATGGTGGCGATCTCCATCCGTGTGTTGGACAGCATGTATCCGTTTGGGTGAGTAGTACTTGATGAAAAATTACAACCTGTCTTGAATCTTGCCAGAACGTTGCAAACGCTTGGGTACTACTAGTTACCTGCGGCAGCAATGTTGAGTTATTCGCTTCCGATTTTTATGGCTTTCGTTTTTATACACTCTCGGCCGTTCTCTGCCGGAGTGCAATTTCGATTTCGCATCACGGCCCGTATCGATAACGAATGGAGCAAGCCAACGCTGTTTACATCCTCCTTGCATGAATCAGATTTGGTCCATGCGGAAAACGATTGAACGACATAGCTCCGACTTCTGGGGCGGTAGGCTGCATCCCGATAATGCCACGTATGCCGGACCCTCGAAACTAAGTCCGAAATCAGCGCTTTTTCAGAGCATGTGGCGCTTGGCGCACTGAGTTGGAGCATGCGGTCTTGCGGGCTAAAGCAAACAGAATGCTGTCGACTGCAGAATATCCTTCGAACAGTGCAAATGGTTAGGCTGCTTACGACTTGGCTTGGTATTTGCTATCAACTCGACATCCGAATGTCGCGGTTGGAGAGGCAAATGTCGCTTTCAAGTAAGGTCATGCAGTTATCCTCTAGCGAGAAGCACTGGTTACCCTGGTTCGGCAAAACTGGAAAAATTGCGATGGGTTGGTCATGCCGACTCAATCAATCGACATACCCGGTGATCGAACAAACCTTTGAAGCCATTGCACAAACCCGTGCGCAATTGCTACATAACTGGACGCGCGAGCAATGGGAGCACCTCGCTGAGCTGGCGGAAAATCTCGGTCGGGATTTTGCCCATATCGACCGCAGTTCGCTGATGGATAAGCTCAGCCAGGCCGAAGATTTTTCCGAGCTATTTGTCGTAGGTGTCGACGGCGCCGTCATCGCCTCCACCTGGAGCGGACGCGGTATAAATCAGCTTGAGAAAACTCGTGCTCTGGCCGAAGGATTGAAGGCACCGTTTCTTCACGGTCCTTACAGCGATTCATTAACCTTGCAAATCGGTCCATCGACTTCACGCTTTCACGATGAAATCACGTTGATGTTTTATCAGCCTTTGAAGGCTGATGGAAAAGTCCTTGGCTGTCTCTGCGGTCGCGTGCCAAACGATGTGTTGGGCGATCTTATCCAACGCGAGGCCGGGCACATCTATGCTGAATCGGGCGACAATTATTTGTTCATGGCGCAATCACGCTTTGATCCGGCGATTGCACCGGGCACCGCGTTGTCGCGCTCACGTTTCGAGGACGGTACTTTCACCCACGGCGAAAACCTGAAAAGTGGCGTGCACACGCCCTATAAGACGGTGCAGATTCAAAGGCATACTGAGCTGGAACTGCGCTTCACTGACCCAGCGACCCAGGAATTGCACCCTGGTGTGCGCGAAACTATCCGCATGGGCTCCAATCTGTTCGTGACTTATCCCGGTTACTCGGACTATCGGCACATTCCGGTGGTTGGCAAGGGGGTTACGTTCCAGTTGCCAGGATCACCTGATCGCTGGGGAATGATGTGTGAGGCCGATCTGGAGGAAGTTTACCGCCGACGCTCACTCAGCTATGGCTTGATGAAACCTTATCTCGCAACCATGACAGGGCTCTTTGCCTGCAACTACACGGTCCAGCATTACAGCGGCCTGGCACAGGGGATGATCGATGCCGTCGAGGTTTTGGGCATGGTCTGCGCCACTGTGCTGTTCAGCCTGTTGGGGCCTAAACGGCTTGCGCAAAGGTTGAGCGAGATGACGGGTGTGATCAGGACCATCGCCGAGGGCGAGGGCAACCTTCGTCAACGTCTGGACACCACACGAATGGCCAACGATGAGACCGGTGACATGGGGCGCTGGATCAACAGCTTCATCGATAATCTGGACTCGGTTGTCGGGCAAGTGGTGAAGGCCAGTCGCACCGTCGGCGCCACCAACCAGATGATGTTGGGGCGCAGCCAGGAAGCTGGCGTCACTTCGGCTGAGGTGGCCGAAGCTGTGCATCACATGATGATTATCGTTGAAGACCAATTGGGCGAGATCCAGCAGGCCTCTGCCAGCGCCGAGCAAATGAAGCAGGCAATGGACGAAGTCGTTACCCGTGCCCGCGAGCAGTTTCTCGCCGTGCAGGCAGGAACCCAGTCGATTCGGGATGTGGTCGAACGCTCTTCTTCAAGCGTGCAGTTGCTCGACAGCCGCATGACGCAAATCGGCAACATTACCGGCCTGATCAGTGATATCACCAACCAGACCAATCTACTGGCACTCAATGCCGCCATCGAGGCCGCGCGCGCGGGCGAACATGGGCGAGGTTTTGCGGTGGTTGCCGATGAGGTACGCAGTCTTGCCTCACGCACCTCTCGGGCTGCCGACGACATTCGGCAGATGGTCGAAGGCTTGCAGAACGAAACGCAAAACGCCGTCAGCTTCATGAAGGAGGGCGTCAAGGATGTCGATAACAGCCTGCGCCTGGCCGAAGATGCCTCCTCGGAAAACGTGCAGTTGCATCACGCGGTGGAAAGTATGTTTGCGATCATTCAGCAGCTCAACAAACGCAGCCTCGATTACGGCAAGACTATCAAACAGGTTGACCAGTCTTCCGCGCAAATGCGTCAGACGGTGGTGGTGTTGCAAGGCAGTGCCGAGACCGTGAGGCTCAATGCCAATAAACTGCAAAAACTGGTGGGGCAGTTTGAGGTGAGCAACAACAGCAATGGACGCGTAGCGGCTGCTTAAGAAGGCAGGCGAGGGCGGGCTGACCATGACGGTAGCCCGCATTTTCGAAGGGCGCCAGGGTTGCAGTGGACCCCATTTGATGAGTCGAGTCATGGCAGCAGCGGCAGCCATCGCAGAGAGCCTGGTTGATACCGGAGAGCTCCTGCGCACTTTCTAAAACGCACTCTCCAGCGTTGTTACCGCAAAACGAATGACTGCTTGTGGCTGCCTGTCACGAAGGGCTGCGACCGACCCATAGCCGACGCTCACCGAATGAATGACTCAATTGGAGGCCAGACGGTTACATAGCATCGCATTGAACATCACGCTTAAAGGGCGATGGCTACGATCCTGCTCAGAAGCGCCATGCCATGTCTGACGGCAGGCAAACTACTGAGCTGCTAGTGTTAGTCAGCACGCCGTCAAAGTCTCAGCAGTCTCATGGGGCATCGGGCGCTATGCCTACGCTGTTGTTCATCGGCGGCGGGGTAATCCAAGGTGTTTCAAACCGATCGAATGGTTCTGAACCGAGGAAAAAATCATGGCGAAGGTACTTGTTCTCTATTACTCAATGTACGGTCACCTCGAAACGATGGCTGGCGCAGTCGCCGAAGGCGCACGATCCGTACCCGGCACCGACGTGACGCTCAAGCGTGTCGCCGAAACCATCCCGGCCGAACAGGCAGCTGCCATCGGCGTCAAACTCGACCAGAAGGCACCGGTGGCGACACCTGGCGAACTGGCGAATTACGACGCCATCATCTTTGGCACACCGACACGCTTCGGCAATATGGCAGGACAGATGCGTACGTTTCTCGACCAGACCGGCGGACTGTGGATGAGTGGTGCTCTCGTTGGGAAGATCGGCAGCGTTTTTGCTTCGACGGGAACCCAACATGGTGGTCAGGAAACCACTATTACGTCGTTCCACAGCACACTCCTGCATCAGGGGATGGTCATCGTGGGTGTGCCTTATTCCTGTGCAGGGCTGACCAACATGAGCGAGATCACCGGCGGTACGCCCTATGGCGCGACCACCCTGGCAGGTGCCGACGGAAAACGACAACCGTCACAGAATGAACTGGATATTGCGCGCTTCCAGGGTAAGCACGTCGCTGAGCTTGCAGTAAAGCTCGCGGGTTAATCCGTGATGGACTAGCACTTTCAAATGATTGGTGCGACGGTTGGCAAACAAAAAAGCACACAGCCCGGCTGCGCTGCACCAGACGCCGTGACCACCTGCGCTATTGCGGTGTTGGTGCCAGCGCGCAAGTCCGTGGAGTTGGTGGCGTGACCGATGAGTTCACGCTGGCGGCCGCGCTACAGAACCTCCGGCGTCTGGCCAAACTTACATCTCAAGGTCCGCCTGCTACGGGACAGGTGTGCCTGCACGAAGCAAAAAACCTCAAACCAACCCAATGACAGAGCAGCAAAGGTCAATGAAGGGCCGAGAAACCACTCAATATGATGAGTAGGTTCTTTGGTGGTGGTCTTGCCTGAGTTCAGGCGAGCTGAAAATCCGGCTTTTTCAACAGAATCGGCCGATTTCTGCCTTCCCCGATCGGCTGAAACCGACCCAAACCTATCGCTCGGACATTATGGTTTCTCGATGCCAGAGCGTCGGAAAAAGCTCGTGCTCCATAGGTACATCTGATGCCAGAGCATCTTTAAGCCCTGGAAAGTCGGGTGAGGTGGCCCAAGGTCTCGGCGCATGCCGCACGTCATCGCCTATGACCCTCACTGAAAACGCGCGGCGACGGTTATGCCCGCCCACGCCAGCAGAGGCATGCAAGGTCAACATGTTGAAACACACCATGTCCCCCGGCGACAACGTCCATCCGAGAATGGGAAAGTCCTCGCGATGGCTTTCAATATCCGGTAGCTCGCCTAGTGTTCCCTCGGAGAACCATTTGGCCTGGCTGTCCATGAAGGACCGAGGCATCAACCAGGGGCCCTTGTGTGAGCCGGCGATGAATTCGAGGGTCGATTCCCTGGGCACGGGGTCAACTGGAATCCAGAAACTCACGGTGTCTGAACCCGTGATGTTGTAGTAAGGCTGGTCCTGGTGCCAAGGCGTGCGTTGGCGCGTATTGGGCTCTTTCACCAGCAAGTGATCATGGTGCAGGCGCACCTGTTGGCTGTTCAGCAGGGCGGCCGCGATGGGGGCGATGGCGGAGTTGAAGATGAAGTCGCGATAGTGTGTATTCTCTTGCCAGTTACAAAAGTCCTCGAAGAACCATCCAGGATCCGTTGGGCTGCTCGCCACTTTTGCGCGAGGGCTGGGATGGGCAAGGTTGCGCTCGATGCCTTGCGTCAGTTCGCTGATTTGCTGCGCAGTAAACGCATTACGGATACACACTGCACCATCAGTTTGAAAGGCACGCACAGTCTCGTCGCTGACGGGGAAGGCAAAACGAGATTCACCGCGTTGTGTCATTTCGTTCATGGGGATTACCTCATTCGCCGTAAATATCGAAGTTGAAGTACTGCTTCGCGATCTGGTCGTACTGGCCTGATTGACGAATACTGGCAATGGCCGTGTTCAGCTGCTCTCTGAGATCAGGCTCGTTTTTTCGGACACCGATAGCAACGCCATCGCCAATGATGCTTTTGTCGGTGATGGGCTCACCGGCGAAGGCAAAGCCCTGGCCTTGAGGCTTTTGCAGTAATCCAATGTCGGCTTGTACCGAGGCCTGGAACGAGGCATCCAGGCGTCCGGTGATGAGGTCTGAAAACACCTGGTCCTGGGTTTGGTAGGAGAGGATATCGACGCCTTGGCGGCCCCATTGCGACTTGGCATAACTTTCATGTAGTGAGCCTTGAACCACCCCAACCGACTTGCCTTTCAATGATTCTGCCGTCGGCAGCAATCCGGTGTCTTTTTTAGCAACGAGAGAAGACGGCGCGGTGTAGATTTTGTGGCTGAAATCGACCTGCTGGCGACGTGCCTCGGTGGCGCTGAATGCAGACAGGATGGCGTCAAATTTCTTCGCCTTTAACGCCGGGATCATGCTGTCGAAGGTCTGCTCGACCCAAATACACTTGACCCGCAACTCGGCACATAGGGCATTGCCCAGATCGATATCAAAACCACTCAATGAACCATCTGGCTGCTTTTGCTCGAAAGGTGGGTAGCTAGGGTCGACGCCGAATTTGATCACCGGTTCTGCCTGCGATAGCGGGGTGATGATCAATCCGAACAGCAGGGTGATGTATTGAAATTTGCATAGTTGCATGATGACCTCGTTTTTTATTGGTTTTCACGGTTTGGCAGGTCTTTGCTCAAGCGTCGAGTGTCAAAAAGGCCTCAGTCAATTTGACCCAATAGCCAGCGCCCCGAATCAGGATGTCGTCATTGAAGTCGTAGCGAGGGTCGTGAGCCATGCAGCTCTTTTCACCGTCGCCATTGCCGATGATCAGATAGCTGCCAGGGCATTGCTGCAGGAAGTAGGCGAAATCCTCGCTGCCATTGAAGGGCACGATGTCGTTCATCACCTCGTCCTCACCGAGCCAGTCGATGGCCACCTGGCTGGCAAACCGGGTCATTTCTTCGTCATTTACCAGCAAGGGGTAGTCGGCACTGTAGTCGATCTCGGCGGTCGCGCCGAATACCTGCGCCTGGGTGTGAATGAGGTGTTTTATCTGGCTCTCCAGGCGGTCCCGGACGGCGTTGTTCAGTGAGCGGACGGAAATCAGCATGTGCGCGCTGTCCGGGATCACGTTGGACGCCTTACCTGCGTTAATGGCTCCGACGGTGATAACGCTCATTTCCTGAGGTGAAATGTTGCGCGAGACGATTGTCTGCAAGGCCATGACGATGCTTGCGCAGACCACCACAGGGTCGACGCTCAGATGCGGCATCGCGCCGTGACCGCCTTTTCCGTGAATCGTGACATTGACCTGGTCGGCGGAGGCCATGAAGGGCCCGGCTCGGAACCCGAATTTTCCGACAGGGTAACCAGGCATGTTGTGTGCAGCGAACACTGCATCGCAGGGGAACTGTTGCAGCACGCCTTCCTGAATCATTCTTCGGGCGCCGGCCAGACCTTCTTCGGCCGGCTGGAAAATCAGGCGGACCGTGCCATCGAACGGATGGCCATGGGCGAGGGCATAGGCGGCGGCGAGGAGCATGACCGTATGCCCGTCATGGCCACACGCGTGCATCTTGCCCGGTATCCGGCTTGCATAGGGGAGCCCGGTTTTTTCCAGAATAGGCAGTGCGTCCATGTCAGCCCGTATGCCGATCACACGCGAACTGGTGCCTTTCTTCAGCGTGGCGATGACCGCGGTTTCGGCGAAGCCGCGCGTCACGTCATAACCCCATTTGATCAATCGTTCGGCTACCAACTCACTAGTCTCGACCTCCTGATAACCGAGTTCAGGGTTGGCATGGATCTGGTGGCGCAGTTCGCGCATTTCCTGCTCAATCTCTTTTAACAGCGTGATGGACTGTGTCATTGGCAGCGTTTTTCCTTGGTTACCAAGAGGAGAAACCAATCTGTCGAAAGGGCCACATCCTGCGATGGCTTACGGCATCATGCGTTTCATCAAAGTGCCTGGGCTTTTTCTGGTACGGTCTTTTGGTGAGGTTCGAAGCCCAGGTGGTGTTGGTCCGAGAGTAGTGGGCCAAGGCAACAGCTGACAGGCAATCGAAAGTGAACAAGGCAACCCAGGGTTAACACCGGCGGACACTATGAAGTTCTATCAACTCAATGCACTCGTGGCGGTGGCCGACGCGGGCAGTATCCGCGGCGCTGCAAAAAGGCTCGACACTTCTCCGGCAGCGGTCACCAAGGCCATCCAGAAGCTGGAGGCAGACACCGCCACACAATTGCTGATCCGTAATACCTCAGGGATTGTGTTTACCGAGCTCGGCAAAAAGTTGTTGATTCAGGCGCGTCTGCTGGTGGCACAGATGGTCAGTGCCCGTCAGGTGTTGCCTGATTGCAAGGGGGAACTGGAGGGGTGCTTGTCGGTCGCAGTGACACCCTGGTTGGCGATGACACTCATGCCCAAATCCGTCGTGCGTTTTCGCCAGCTGTTTCCAAAGGTGCAACTTGAGTTGTATGAGGGGCTTTCATCGGTCGCGTGTCCGCTGCTGCGGGATGCGAGCGTCGATCTGTTTATCGGACGGCTTGATACCCGGTTTTCCAGTGCCGACCTGACCTATCTGCCGCTGTTTACGGCCGATTGTGCGGTGGTGGCCCGTCAGCAACACCCGTTGTCGAACAGCAGGGCCATGGAGGATCTGGCGTCGGCTGACTGGATACTGGCCTCGCAACAGGATGGAACGATTTCGACGCAGGGGCATGTGCATTTCGCCCATTCGCTCTCGATCATCTTGAGCTTGCTGCGTGAAACCGACATGTTGAGCATCTTTCCCTGGCCGCTGGTGGAGATATGCGCTCATCGCGAAGGCTTGTGCGCCTTGCCTCTGCGCGAGCCGGTCGGCAGTGCCTCGGTGGGTGCCATCAGCCGAAGCGGGCAGCCCCTGCGGCCGGCGGCCGAGCGGTTTCTGGAGTGTCTTATCGAAACCATTCACCTGGAGATGGGGCATGCGCATTCTCCTTATCGGCGCATGTTGCAGACCGTCGATTTACTGGTCTGAGAGCTGTTATCGAAACTGAGTGGAACGTCACTGGTTTCATAGTCAAACCTCACTGTCCGCTCCTGGCCGATTTCTGCCTCTGACGTGGGGCCGCGTGCGACCCAATACGGTCGTTTCGTTGCTTGCTAAGTCATGTCATAGCTCAACAAGCTGCAAACATCCCTGTTGACAGGCTGTGAGAATCTCTTGCGCCAACTGGTCATCGGCCACAGCTCGAGCTAGTGCCAAGCCACCAATCATCCCTACGGCAATTTGCACAGCATGCTGGCGTGTGTCCGTCTCTGTCGTCGACTTCAGTCCGGATTCCAGGCGTGTAATGAAAGCTGCGAGCACTTGGGTGTAGCTCTCCTGGATGGCTCCGTCCTGCTGAGCAGCATCATTGACCATGAAAGCTAACGGACAGTGCATACGGCTTGCATCCCGATGGTCCATGCGCAGATAGTCTTTCACTACCTGTTGTAAACCGTCTTTACCAGCCTCTTCCAGTATCGCGCCCCCCGCGTTCGCGGCATTTCTAATAGCTTCGGTGTAAAGCTCCGTTTTGGATGCGAAGTGACTATAGAAGGCCCCCCGGGTCAATCCGGCACTCTCCATAATTGAGTCGATACTGACTTTTTCGAAACCTTCCAGTGCGAAGAGTCGCGCTGCGCTATCCAGAATCATCTGTCGAGTGGTTGCGCGCTGTGTAGCAGGCCAGGGCATACATCTTCTCCTCAATAAAGCGTGAGATGGAGTATGACAAAACGGGACTTTATGTTCTTGAACATAAAGTCATACCGACCAGAATTGCCGACTCTTCCCTCAAGGAGCTACTCATGAGATTGCACATACTGGGACCTGGATTTAGCACCTTCGTACGTAGTGTCAGACTTTACTGCGAAGAGAAAGCGCTGGATTACACACATGGGATGCACGTGGATGGTAAAACGATCACGCTCCACAGCCCTGAACACAAAGCACTGCATCCTTTTGGCAAGGTCCCGGTATTGCTGCATGGTGAGCGGAACGTAATCGAAACAACCACCATTTGCCGCTACCTGGATGAAGCCTTTGCGCATACTTCTCTAAGACCCGCAGACTTGGCCCAGAAGGTAAAGGTCGATCAGTGGTCCGCTGCCCTGGCGATGTATGCCGATGATCGACTGATACGTCGTTATCTTTTATTGCTGGTTTCACCTGCGCAGCCGTCACGCCCTATCAATAGAGAAGCTGTGGCTAACGCC
>NZ_AKJL01000064.1 GCF_000282355.1 Pseudomonas sp. GM49 | reverse complement strand
AACAAGCCTGCGGCGGCCGTCAGCCCGCCGAACACAATCACCCGTGTCGCGCCCAACCGCCGTACGATTTTGTCACCGGTCAAACGCCCGGCGGTCATGGTCAAGGCAAACGCCGCATAACCGAGCCCTGCATACGCCGTGTCGATGCCACGTTCCTGCGCCAGGAACACCGCGCTCCAGTCCAGCGCCGCGCCTTCGGCGAGAAACACGATGAAGCACATCCCGCCAATGAACAGGACAATGCCATGGGGCACCGCGAACGCCGGCCCTGAACTCTCACTGCCGTAGGGCAACAGATGCGGCACGGCCCTGGCCAGCGCGATCAGCAGCATCACGATCACCACCAGTGTGGCTCCCAGTGGAGAAATACCCAGGCCAAGCAACCCGCTGACGCCCGCCGCACCGACGATCCCGCCCAGGCTGAACAGGCCATGGAAACCCGACATCATGTTTTTGCCGCTGGCGCGCTCGACGATCACCGCTTGCAGGTTGACCGTCGAATCCACCGTGCCGAGACCCGCACCGAACATGAACAAGGCAGCGATCAAGGCCGGAATCGACGACACCGTCGCCAGCAGCGGCAGGGCGGCACAGATCAGCAACGTTCCGCCGGTCGTCACCCGCCGGCAGCCGAAACGCGTGGCCAGGATCCCGGCCAAAGGCATCGCCAGGATCGAGCCCACCCCCAGGCATAACAGCAACAGACCCAGGGTGCCTTCATCCAGCCCGGCCCGGGCCTTGGCATAAGGCACCAGCGGTGCCCACGCGGCGATGCCGAACCCGGCGATGAAAAAGGCGATGCGCGTGGACATCTGTTCCAGACGTCCGGGAACGAAGGCGGTTTGGCTGTTGAGGCTGGTCATATCAATCCTTGGAGGAAAACATCGCGTTCCCAACGGACAGGGATTGAACGGGGAGGTTCGATCAGTGCCCGGAAGGTTTGGCGGTCAAACAGAGGCACATCGTTGCACAGCCTCAGTCTGTTTCGCGATATGTTGAGCCCATTCAATGACTCGCGGAGGGCGCCATGGCGCAGAGGTACGATGCACGGGGCAATATCTACATCGTTGTGGCGCCTGAGGAGTTGCGCCGTCAAGGAATCAAGCTGCCCGATCAGGCCAGCGATGCTGCGCAAACCCGTGAGGCGTGGACGCTGGCGGCCATCGAAGCGTGCTGTAGCTGGGCTCCCGGCACGCAACCGCCCGGCAGCAAGGAGCATCGCAGCGACGGTTTGCTGGTCGGCCCCTTTCAATCGTCGCCCCCCTTTGATCTGTTGATCGTCAACACCGACGGGACCCTGGCCGAGCGCAGCGGCAACGGCCTGACGATTTTTTCCCAGGCATTGAGCGACCAAGGGCTTTTACCCCGCGACGAAGCCTGTCTGCTCAGGGTTTATCACGACAAGGCGGATACGCCTTCGCCGGGGCAGACCTCAGTGAAAGCCGCGCAGGTCGATGGCGTGAGCGGATTCTGGCTTGACCTGGGCCAGCCGGGGTTCGGGCCGGCAGCGGTCAGTGCTCACGGGGTCGAAGCTGCGGATTTCAATGGTCGTGAACTCAGCCATGTTGAACAATTGTCGGCACTCAATGGCGCATGGTCGCGCAGCCAGTTCGCGCGGGTCGGTAATCCCCATTGCGTGACGCTTGTCGAAAACGCCGACGATCTGCCGAGCAACGAGCAGATGCGTGAACCAGCGCTGGGTGACGGGTTGATGCGAATCGCCTACGCCATGCCGGTCGGTGCAGGCGAACCTTGTCCGGCGGGGATCAATCTGCAATGGGCGATGCGCTTGTCCGAAGGGCATATCGCTGCGCGAGTGTTCGAGCGGGGCGAGGGACCGACGGCGTCGTCGGGGACCAGCGCCAGTGCGGTGGCCTGCGCGGCTTGGCGGGCAGGCTGGGTGACGGCTGGTGAAGTGAATGTGACGATGCCGGGTGGCACGGCGCCGGTCTTGCTGGAAGAGGAGCAGGGGGAATTGAGGCGGGTCAGCCTGTTTGGTACGGCTCGGTTGATCGATTGACTGTTAGATCGCCATCGCGAGCAAGCTCGCTCCCACAGTTGATCTTCAGTGAACACAAAATCTGTGAACGACAAAGATCCACTGTGGGAGCGAGCTTGCTCGCGATGGGGCCTGTCCAGCCAGTGCAAATGTCAGTTCAGGCCACTGAACTCCACCACCGGCATCGTCCGCTTCATCAACACCTTGCCATCGCGCACCGAGTACAGCGGCAACCCCTGACTGCGGATCACCTCGTAATCACTCTCCGCCGACAGAATCAGCAGGTTCGCCGGCCGCCCGCGCTCCAGGCCATAGCGATCGCCGAGGTTCATGGCTTTGGCGCTATTGTCGGTCACCAGATCCAGCGCGCTTTGCAGGTTGCGATAACCGAGCATGTGGCAGATATGCAGCCCGGCTTCGAGCACCCGCAGAATGTTGCCATTGCCCAGCGGATACCAGGGGTCGACGATCGAATCCTGGCCGAAGCACACGTTCATGCCTGCTTCCAGCAACTCGTTGACCCGGGTCACGCCCCGGCGTTTCGGGAAATTGTCGAAACGACCCTGCAGGTGGATGCTTTCAGTGGGGCAGGAGACAAAACTGATCCCCGAATGCCCGAGCAAGCGAAACAGTTTGGCGCAGTAGGCGTTGTCGTAGGAGCCCATGGCCGTGGTGTGGCTGGCCGTGACCCGCGAACCCATGTCGCGGCTGCGGGCCTCTTCGGCGAGCACTTCGAGGAAGCGCGAATGCGGGTCGTCGGTTTCGTCGCAATGCACGTCCACCAGGCAACCGCTGCGTTCGGCCAGGTCCATCAGGAACTTCACCGAGCTGACGCCCTGATCGCGGGTGTATTCGAAATGCGGAATGCCGCCCACCACGTCCGCGCCCATGCGGATGGCTTCTTCCATCAATTGGCGACCATTGCGGTAGGACTCGATGCCTTCCTGGGGGAACGCGACGATTTGCAGGTCGACCAGGTGCCGACTTTCCTCGCGCACTTCGAGCATGGCCTTGAGTGCGGTCAGTTGCGGGTCGGTGACATCGACGTGGGTGCGCACATGCTGGATGCCGTGGGCGGCGAGGGTCTGAATGGTTTTCTTCGCCCGGGTCTTGGTGTCTTCCAGGGTGATGCTCGCCTTGCGCTCGCCCCAACACTCGATGCCTTCGAACAGCGTACCGCTCATGTTCCAGCGCGGCTCGCCGGCGGTCAGGGTTGCGTCGAGGTGGATGTGTGGCTCGACAAAGGGTGGCACCACCAGTTTGCCACCGGCATCCAGATCGTCAGGGCCCAGGGTCGGGGCTTCGATCTGGCGGCCGATGCTGCTGATCAGACCGTTTTCCAGGTACAACTCATGCAGGCCTTCCTGGTTGCGCAGACGGGCGTTGATGATGTGCATCAGGCAGATCCTTTTATCGAATCGTTTAGGCAATACCTCTACGTTAGCTCGGTGGTGGCAACTCCTGCCAGTGACATTGATCACTACAGTTCAAATGTGGGGCTTGTCCTCTTGGCGGGGGCGAGGAAAAAAGCACAGGCATAAAAAAACAGCCGATGAAGGCTGTTTTTTATGTCACTGACGAAACGCTGTTCCATTGTGGGAGCGTTGTCTGAAGATTACTCGCCGCGATAGATGCAACCGCTGGTGCAGGTTTCGTGGATGCGAATCGCACTGAGTTCCGGCAACAACGGCTTCATTTCATTCCAGATGAATTTGGCCAGCACTTCACTGGTCGGATTCTCCAGCCCGGGAATGTCATTCAAATAGTTATGGTCGAGGCGCTCGTACAGCGGCTTGAAGATCGCCTTGATCTCCGAGAAGTCGCGGATCCAGCCGGTGTGCGGGTCCAGGTCGCCGCTCAGGTGGATTGCCACTTTGAACGAGTGACCGTGCAGGCGCCCGCACTTGTGGCCGTCCGGTACGTGGGGCAGGCGGTGGGCGGATTCGAAAGTAAATTCCTTGAAGATTTCCACAGTTTTTCAGCTCTGTTCAGGTGGCGTTCGCCGCAGCGATTCGGGCAGGGGGCGAGTTTAACAGTTTGTCCTGACTAAAGGGTCAGCAAGCGCTCGCCGAGGCGACCGTTGGCGGCCAGTTCGAGGAATTCGTCGCCCATGCGGCGGCTTTCCTCCATGGTCGTGCGCCAGTATTTCTGCCGGCTCGGGGCGTCGCCCATGAAGCGCTTGAAATCGTTACGGTCTGGCAGTTTGCCGTAGGGCAGGCGCGCCAGGTAGTCCTTTGACGGTGCCAGCAGCAGCACGTTTTGCAAGCGAGTCGGGCAGGCGCGGCGCCACGGCAGGGTCTTGTCGAACCAGCCGGGAATCACCCGGTCGGTGAAGTGCGGGTAGAGCACGATATCGTTGCCGCTGTAAGGCAGGTCCAGGTGATAGTCCAGCAGGCCGCCGTCGCGATAGGTTCCGGCACCGGCGCCCGGCAGGTCGCGCACGCCTTCCATCACCATCGGGATCGAGCCCGAAGCCAGCAGGGCCTGGCGCAGATTGCCGGCATTGAGGGCGACGAAGCGCGACGGGAAGTCGTTCAAGGCGTGGACCGGCGGCGCCAGGCGCGGGTCGTGGATGATCAGGCGCTCGAAGTGCCGGGCCAGCCTCGCCCGGCCGCGCAGGTTGTCGGCGATGACCGAGGACAGGCCCAGCCCGAGGCGACCTCGATGATCGTCGGCCAGCAGGCCATGGCTTTTGACCACCATGATGTTCAGGCGGTAATCGCTGTTGCCGAGGATCGAGGCATCGCGACCGTCGAGCAGGTCGTTGAGCATGCGCTGTGAGCTCTGGCTGATCTGCGCCATGGTCACGCCCTTGGCAAAGTTCTGCTCGGTGTACAGCTGCCCGAGACGCCGGATGCCCTCGGCGGCATCCGGCAGGCAGGCGCTGGCGAAGCGCCAGGACCCCACCGATGCACCAATCAGCGAGCGTTCCCGCGGTGCTGCCGGCAGCCACTCGCCGAACAGCGCCAGGTCCAGCCCCTGAATCCCCAGTGCCTTCGGACCGCCAGCCGCGCCCGGGAGGGTGCCGACGTCGGCGGCGTTCAAGCCGTTGTCCCGGATGCGCGCAAAGGCGCGTGGACCGGCCTTGAGGGTCAGGGAGGGGAACTTGATGTGGATGGCGGTCATTGCGGTCTCGAAGTCGGGCAAGCGGGAAATTATAAACGCGATCATTGTGGGAGCGAGCTTGTTCCGGGCGGCGATCCGACGATAGCGGTGTTTCAGTCACATCATTGTTGGATGTGCCGCCGCCATCGCGAGCAAGCTCGCTCCCACAGGGACTGGGGGGGGCAGCAATGATGGCAATTCAGCTTCAATTAAGTTCAGCGGGTTAAGGTGGCTCGCCTGGACCCGGACGCAACGCTGGTACCATTGTGGCTTTCGGGAAGCTCACACCACTCGCACTGGCCAGGTATCCCGGTGATCGGCAGCAGAGTATCGACCGGGCTCTTGAATTAGACCCGGTCAGCGGGCAGGTTCTCAAGGAACATCAGGATTGGTAATGAAGGTGTTTTTATTCAATCGATGCATCGGCAGCCGGATGGCGCTGGTGCTTCTGGCATTTTGCTCGGTGGTGATGGCCCGTGACCTGGATCAGAATGAAGCCCTGCGCCTGCGTCAACAGGGCGTGATCCTGCCGCTGGAGCAACTGCTGCAGCAGGCGATGGATCGCTACCCCGGCGCGAAACTGCTGGAAGCCGGGCTCGAAGAAAAACATGACGTCTACATTTATGAAGTCGAGCTGCTGACCCCTGAAGGCGTAGTCCGCGAACTGGACATCGAAGCCACCACCGGCCGTTTACTCAAAGACAAGGAAGACTGATCCATGCGTTTGCTGCTGGTGGAAGACCATGTGCCCCTGGCCGACGAACTGCTGACCGGGCTCAACCGCCAGGGGTACGCGGTGGACTGGCTGGCTGACGGTCGCGACGCGGTGCATCAGGGCAGTACTGAACCTTATGACCTGATCATCCTCGACCTCGGTTTGCCTGGCGTGCCGGGGCTTGAGGTGCTGGCGCAATGGCGCGCGGCGGGACTGGCCACGCCGGTGCTGATCCTGACGGCCCGTGGTTCCTGGGCCGAGCGCATCGAAGGCCTCAAGGCCGGCGCTGACGATTACCTGACCAAGCCATTCCATCCCGAAGAATTGTATTTGCGCATCCAGGCGTTGCTGCGCCGCTCCCATGGCCAGGCCAACCAGCCGACGCTCCAGGCCGCCGGGCTGCATCTGGATGAAGGTCGCCAGTGTGTTGCCCGCGACGGTGCGGACATTCAGCTGACCGCTGCGGAGTTTCGCCTGTTGCGTTATTTCATGTTGCACCCCGAGCAGATCCTCTCCAAAAGCCACCTCGCCGAACACCTCTACGACGGTGAAACCGAGCGTGATTCCAATGTGCTGGAAGTCCACGTCAACCACTTGCGCCGCAAGCTCGGCAAAAGCGTGATCGAAACCCGTCGCGGCCAGGGTTACCTGTTCGGCGGGCAAGCCCGGTGAGATCGATCCAGCGCCGCCTGAGCCTGGGCCTGATCAGCGTGATGGTGGTCGTTGGCCTGGTGCTGGCGCAAACCAGCCTGTGGCTGTTCGAAATGGGTTTGCAGCGCTACCTCGAAGCCGGGTTGCGCAATGACAGCGAGAGCCTGCTGGCCGCACTGGTGCGCGGGCCGCAAGGCTTGCAACTGGATGAACGACGCCTGTCACCGGCCTATCAGCGGCCGTTTTCCGGGCATTACTTCCGCATCGATTTTGCTGACGGGCATTGGCGTTCCCGTTCGTTATGGGATCAGGAACTGCCGGCGCTCGATCATCCCGGCCTGCACGGTAACCTGCAACTGGGGCCGGAAGGGCAACAGTTGCTGGTGCTGCGTACGGACTATCGACGTTCGGGGTTGCCGATCTCCATCAGCGTCGCCGAGGATTACACGCCGATACGCGAAAGCTTCCGGCGCATGCAACAGCTCGGGTTGGGCCTTGGTTTGACCGGGCTGCTGCTGATTCTGCTGCTGCAACGGATTACCGTGCGCCGCGCCTTGCGTCCGCTGGAACAGGCCCGCGAGCAGATCGCGCAGTTGCAACAGGGCCAGCGCTCGCAACTCGACGATCAGGTGCCGGTGGAACTGGAGCCGCTGGTGGCGCAGATCAATCACCTGCTGGCCCACACCGAAGACAGCCTCAAGCGTTCGCGCAACGCTCTGGGCAATCTCGGCCATGCCCTGAAGACACCGCTGGCGGTGCTGTTGAGCCTGGCTTCAAGTGAGCAGCTTGAGGCGCATCCGCAGTTGCGCAAAACCCTCAAGGAACAACTGCAACAGGTCGAGCAACGGCTCAATCGCGAACTCAATCGTGCGCGCTTGTCCGGCGATGCGTTGCCGGGCGCACTGTTCGATTGCGACGCCGAACTCCCCGGATTGCTGGCAACCCTGATCATGATTCATGGCGAACACCTGGCGCTGAGCTACCGCGCTCCGGCCGGTTTGCAGTTGCCCTGGGATCGCGAAGACCTGCTGGAGCTGCTGGGCAATTTGCTGGACAACGCCTGCAAATGGGCGGACACGGAAATCCGGCTGAGTGTTGTCGAGACCGCTGAGGGATTCGAGCTCAGCGTCGAGGACGACGGCCCGGGCATTCCCGAAGACCGCCGTGATCAGGTGTTCGGTCGAGGGACGCGGCTGGACGAACAGACCGACGGGCACGGCCTGGGCCTGGGTATCGTGCGCGACATCGTCGATACCTGGGGTGGAGGATTGCAGTTGCAGGAGAGCGAGTGGGGCGGGCTGATGGTGCTGATCGAGTTACCCAGACACGTCTGAACAGACCGGGAACCTGTGGGAGCGAGCTTGCTCGCGATGGCGATCTGTCTATCACATTGATGTCGAATGTGCTGACGCTATCGCGAGCAAGCTCGCTCCCACAGGACCGGGCGCCGGTCAGGTGTGATGAATCTCCCGATCCTTGGTTTCCGGCATGAAGAAAATTCCCAGGATGGCCGTCATCACCGCGATGACGATCGGATACCACAGCCCGTAGTAGATATCACCCGTGGCCGCCACCATGGCGAACGCCACCGTCGGCAGGAAGCCGCCGAACCAGCCGTTGCCGATG
>NZ_AKJL01000063.1 GCF_000282355.1 Pseudomonas sp. GM49 | reverse complement strand
CGCTTGTAAAAAAAGTGAGTCGCCGTAAGGGCGAAACCATCAGCCGCCGTTACCCAAAAAACGGATATGTACTTAGCGCACCAGCCGCTCGGCCAACGCCTTGGCCTGGCTCGCCACATCGGTGACGGCCGTACTTTCCCACCACATGCCGCGCAACGGCGGCCCCATGGCAAACAGACGGCTGGCGGGCTGACCCTCGGCGTTCAGGACCGCGCCATCGACCTCCGCCGCGATGCCCAAGGCCAACGACCCCGGCCGCACCAGGCCTCGGGCGAGCAATTGCCGGGGCAGCGGCCGCGCGACACGGCGCCAGTCGTATTCGATACCGCTGGAGTTGATCAGGGCGGCACCGCTGACCACACAGGTCTGCGCCTCGCCACGCCGTCGAAGGCGGATACTCACCTCGCCATTGAGCGAAGGCTCAAGGCCCTTGAACAAGGCCGCGTGAATACGTAACCGCCCTTCTTTATATAGCCGCTCCACCAGTTCGGCACTCAAGGGTGGCGAACGGTGGTGATGGCTTTCCCACCACGGCCGCACATGCCGCACGAACTGCCGACGCTGCACGTCCGTCGCCTGATGCCACAAGCGGCCGATATGTGCCCGCACCGTGTCCAGCGGCGCCTGCCAGTCGATGCCCTGGGCGATCGCGTCCCGGCAGTGTCGACGCAGTTCGCGCATCAACTGGCGGGGTGTGCGGATGCTCTGATCCTGCGCGAGAAAATCCACCCAGGCCGGTGGCTGGCGACGCACATGGGGCAGCAGCCCATGGCGGGAAAACACTTCGATCGGACCACGATGCCCGGCCTGTTCCAGGGACACCACGGCGTCGACCATGGTCAGGCCCGAGCCGATGATCATGACCGTCGATAGCGGATCGAGACGCTGCATGGCTGCCACGTCCCACGGATCGAGGGCCGCAGCGTTCAAGCCGCTGGACCGGGTTTGTGGCGTGCGCGCGGCGGGGAACATACCCGTGGCCAGAACCGCGAACGCCCCTTGCAGGCATTGGCCATCGCTCAGTGTCAGCCGCACGTTATCCGTGCCGGTTTGCAAATCCACCACTTCGGCCCGCACATGTTCGACGGTCGAACCGTTCAAGGCCCCCACTGCTTGCGCTTCTGCCAGACGCTGCTGCGCGTACAGACCGAATATCCCCCGAGGCGGAAACAATTCGCTGATCGGCACATGCTGCTGGTCCGACTCCGGCCAGCCGCCGCTGGCAATGTAGTCGGTGAGCCATTGGGTCAGGTCGTCGGCGTTGTCGGGATCGACACTCATCCGCGCCGCGTTGCCGTTGAGCGTATGCCCCAACTCCACTGCGCTATAGGCCTCGCCCCGGCCGAGTTCGGCGCGGGGCTCAATCACCAGCACCTTGCGCTTGCCCGGCAGGCGCATCAATTGCGCCGCCAGCATCGTGCCACTGAGGCCACCACCGACAATCAGGATGTCAGCGTCATGGGTCAAGGCCTGGTCCATCGTGTTCTCCCTGTTCAGATCACCACGTTACGCACAAACCGCGCCGCCACCGTCCCGTCGTTGCGATAACAGTGCGGCTGGTTGCTGGCGAACATGAAGAATTCACCCGCTGCTATATTCTGTGGCTGGTCGCCGAGCATAACGGTCAGACAACCTTCGAAGACATAAATCTGCTCGCTCCAGCCATCGGCGTCCGGCTCCGACGGATACACCTCGCCCGGTTGCAGGCACCATTCCCACTGCTCGACTTCGCGGCTGGCGTGGGCCTTGGAGAGCAACACCGCTTTACTGCCGGGAATGGTGCCGGTCCAGGCCAGCTCATTGATACGGCTGGGATCGCGGGCGTCGGGCGCCTGGATCAAATCACTGAAGGCGACGTCGAGGGCTTCGGCCACCCGGTCGAGGGTGGTCAGGCTGACGTTCTTTTCCCCCGCCTCGATCGCCACCAGCATTCGGCGGCTGACACCGGACTTTTCGGCCAGCGCGGTCTGGCTCAGGTCGGCGGCATGACGCAAACGACGAACATTTTGACTGACGTGCTGGAGCACCGAAGCCCGTTGGGTAGAATCTTTGTGCACTATATTGCTCACTGGGTTGGGTTGGGCAGTATACTGCGCAACATTCGGCGCATTGTGCGTCCCCCTCCAGTAGCGTGCAAGGTCATGACGTCGGTGAACTCCCCAAAGGCTTCCTCCCGTTTTACAAGGCTCAGCAAGGCCGAATGCGTGCTGGTGCTGATCACGATGGTCTGGGGCGGAACCTTCCTGCTGGTACAGCATGCGATGACCGTCAGCGGCCCGATGTTTTTCGTCGGCCTGCGCTTTGCCGCCGCCGCGAGCATCGTCGCCCTGTTTTCCTGGCGTCACCTGCGCGACCTGACCCTGTTCGAACTCAAGGCCGGGTCGTTTATCGGCGTGGCGATCATGCTCGGCTATGGCTTGCAGACAGTCGGGCTGCAGAGCATTCCCAGCAGCCAATCGGCCTTTATTACCGCGCTGTACGTCCCTTTTGTGCCGTTGCTGCAATGGCTGGTGCTGGGGCGGCGTCCGGGGTTGATGCCGAGCATCGGCATCATGCTGGCCTTTACCGGGTTGATGCTGTTGTCCGGGCCGTCCGGTGCGTCGTTCAACTTCAGCCCCGGTGAAATCGCCACCTTGATCAGCGCCGTGGCCATTGCGGCCGAGATCATTTTGATCAGCACCTATGCCGGCCAGGTCGATGTGCGCCGGGTGACGGCGGTGCAACTGGCGGTCACTTCGGTGCTGTCGTTCCTGATGGTGGTGCCGACCAATGAGGCGATACCGGACTTCTCGTGGTTGCTGCTGTGCAGCGCGTTGGGCCTTGGGGCGGCGAGTGCGGCGATTCAGGTGGCGATGAACTGGGCACAAAAAAGCGTTTCACCGACCCGCGCCACGCTGATCTACGCCGGCGAGCCGGTTTGGGCCGGGATTGTCGGGCGCATCGCCGGGGAACGCCTGCCGGCGATTGCCCTGGTCGGGGCCGGGTTGATTGTAGCGGCGGTGATTGTCAGTGAGCTGAAGACCAAGGGTAAGGCGGCTGCGGTAGAAGAAGAGCTGGAGCGGGAAACACAGGGTTGAACCGCTAATTCAGCGGTGCATGATCGATTGCTTTCGCGGGCAAGCCCGCTCCCACAGGGTTTTGCGGTGTGCACACCGTTTTGTGTACATCCACAAACTCTGTGGGAGCGGGCTTGCCCGCGATGGCGTCCGAGAGGTTAAACCCAACCCTCTGAAACAAGGATAAACAGGACTTTTCCATCTACCGTGTAGGATTCTGCGACAGCTTGGCGTTTGGTGATCCGGGAGCTGGCACGTATGATGCTTCACAAACTTCCGCAGATTAGAAGCCTATGTCCCTGATAGTTCTACTGCTTCTGCCTTTCATAGGCAGCTGTTTGGCGGCCGTGTTGCCGCACAATGCACGTAACGCCGAATCCCTGCTGGCTGGCCTGATCGCCCTGATCGGCACCCTTCAGGTCGCGCTCCTGTACCCGCAGATCGCCCATGGCGGCGTCATTCGCGAAGAGTTTTCCTGGTTGCCCAGCCTGGGCTTGAACTTCGTCCTGCGCATGGACGGTTTCGCCTGGCTGTTCTCCATGCTGGTGCTGGGCATTGGCACCCTGGTTTCGCTGTACGCACGCTACTACATGTCGCCGAACGATCCGGTGCCGCGTTTCTTCGCGTTTTTCCTGGCCTTCATGGGCGCCATGCTTGGCCTGGTGATCTCCGGCAACCTGATCCAGATCGTGTTTTTCTGGGAGCTGACCAGCCTCTTTTCGTTCCTGTTGATTGGCTACTGGCACCATCGCGCCGATGCCCGGCGTGGTGCCCACATGGCGCTGATGGTGACCGGTGCGGGCGGATTGTGCCTGCTGGCGGGGGTCATGCTGCTCGGCCATGTGGTCGGCAGCTATGACCTGGACAAGGTCCTGGCCGCCGGCGACCTGATTCGCGCCCATGCCCTCTACCCGATCCTGTTGCCCCTGATCCTGATCGGGGCACTGAGCAAAAGTGCACAATTTCCCTTTCACTTCTGGCTGCCCCACGCCATGGCCGCGCCGACCCCCGTGTCGGCGTACCTGCACTCGGCGACCATGGTCAAGGCCGGGGTATTTCTGCTCGCGCGGCTATGGCCATCGCTCTCGGGCAGTGAAGAATGGTTCTACATCGTCAGCGGCGCCGGTGCCTGCACCCTGTTGCTCGGGGCGTACTGCGCGATGTTCCAGAACGACCTCAAGGGGTTGCTGGCCTACTCGACTATCAGCCACCTCGGCCTGATTACCCTGCTGCTCGGCTTGAACAGCCCGCTGGCCGCCGTCGCCGCGGTGTTCCACATCCTCAACCATGCAACGTTCAAGGCCTCATTGTTCATGGCCGCGGGAATCATCGACCACGAAAGTGGCACCCGCGATATCCGCAAGCTCAGTGGCCTGTACAAGCTGATGCCGTTCACCGCCACCCTGGCCATGGTCGCCAGCGCCTCGATGGCCGGCGTGCCGTTGCTCAACGGCTTCCTCTCCAAAGAGATGTTCTTCGCCGAAACCGTGTTCATCAATGCCACGCGCTGGGTCGAGCTGAGCTTGCCGATCGTGGCAACCATTGCCGGTACCTTCAGCGTGGCTTACTCCCTGCGTTTCACCGTGGATGTGTTCTTCGGTCCGCCGGCGACCGACTTGCCCCACACGCCCCACGAGCCACCGCGCTGGATGCGCGCGCCGGTCGAGTTGCTGGTGTTCACTTGTCTGCTGGTGGGGATATTCCCGGCGCAGGTGGTCGGCCCGCTGCTCGCTGCCGCGGCACAACCGGTGGTCGGCGGCACGCTGCCCGAATACAGCCTGGCCATCTGGCACGGCCTGAACGCGCCGATGATCATGAGCCTGATCGCCCTCTCTTGCGGCACCCTGCTCTACTTGCTGCTGCGCAACCAATTCAAGCGTGGACGCTTCCACTGCCCGCCAGTCATTGGTCGTTTCGACGGCAAGCGCCTGTTCGAGCGTGGCCTGATCATGATGATGCGCCTGGCCCGTCGCCTGGAGCCCCGGATGGGTACCAGGCGCCTGCAAATGCAATTGTTCCTGGTGGTGCTCGCCGCCGTGCTGGCCGGGTTGATTCCCATGTTGCACAGCAGCCTTCACTGGGGTGACCGGCCGAAAATCCCGGGGTCGATCGTGTTCGTCACCTTGTGGTTGCTGGCCATCGCCTGTGCCCTTGGCGCGGCGTATCAGGCCAAGTACCACCGTCTCGCGGCACTGACCATGGTCAGCGTCTGCGGTCTGATGACCTGCGTCACCTTCGTCTGGTTTTCCGCGCCGGACCTGGCCCTGACGCAACTGGCGGTCGAGGTGGTGACCACGGTGTTGATCCTGCTGGGCCTGCGCTGGCTGCCACGGCGGATCGAAGAAGTCTCGCCGTTGCCGGGCAGCCTGCGCCGGGCGCGGGTGCGGCGTATCCGTGACTTGCTGCTGTCGACCTCGGTCGGTATCGGCATGGCTTTGCTGGCCTACGCCATGCTGACGCGCCAGACACCCAACGATATTTCCTCGTTCTACCTGAGTCGCGCCTTGCCCGAAGGCGGTGGCAGCAACGTGGTCAACGTGATGCTGGTGGACTTCCGTGGTTTCGACACCCTCGGTGAAATCACCGTGCTGGTGGCCGTGGCCCTGACCGTGTTCGCCCTGCTGCGCCGCTTCCGTCCGCCGAAAGAAAGCCTGCAACTGCCGGCCCAGCAACGCTTGCTCGCGCCGGACGTGGTCACCGACCTGGTCAACCCGCGTCACGCCAGCGACACCGCGCTCGGCTTCATGATGGTACCGGCGGTGCTGGTGCGCCTGCTGTTGCCGGTGGCGCTGGTGGTGTCGTTCTACCTGTTCATGCGTGGGCACAACCAACCGGGCGGCGGTTTTGTCGCGGGGCTGGTGATGTCGGTGGCGTTCATCCTGCAATACATGGTCGCCGGCACGCAGTGGGTCGAGGCGCAAATGAGCCTGCGGCCGCTGCGCTGGATGGGCACCGGACTGCTGTTTGCCACGGCCACCGGGCTGGGTGCGATGCTGGTCGGCTATCCGTTCCTGACCACCCACACCTGGCATTTCTCGTTGCCGCTGCTGGGTGACATTCACCTGGCCAGCGCGCTGTTCTTCGACATCGGCGTGTACGGCGTGGTGGTCGGCTCGACCCTGTTGATCCTCACCGCCCTCGCTCACCAGTCGGTGCGGGGCCACAAAACCGCTGCCCAGCCTAAATCCGTTGCCGCCAAAGGAGCCGTCTGATGGAAGAAGTCATCGCAATCGCCATCGGCGTACTGGCCGCGTCCGGCGTCTGGCTGATCCTGCGCCCACGGACGTTCCAGGTGGTCATGGGCCTGTGCCTGCTGTCCTACGGCGTCAATCTGTTCATCTTCAGCATGGGCAGCCTGTTTATCGGCAAGGAACCGATCATCAAGGACGGCGTGCCGCAGGATCTGCTGCACTACACCGACCCGTTGCCACAAGCGCTGGTGCTGACAGCGATCGTCATCAGCTTCGCCATGACCGCGCTGTTTCTGGTGGTGCTGCTGGCCTCCCGGGGCCTGACCGGCACCGACCATGTGGATGGCCGGGAGCCTAAGGAATGATGGCGATGTCTCACCTGATCGTCGCGCCCATTCTGCTGCCGCTGCTGACGGCCGCGATCATGCTGATGCTTGGCGAGAAGCACCGGCCGCTCAAGGCAAAGATCAATCTGCTCTCCAGCTTGCTCGGGCTGGGCATCGCCGTGGCGTTGTTGCAATGGACACAAACTACCGGCGTGCCCGGTTCCATCGGCGTGTACCTGCCGAGCAACTGGCAAGTGCCGTTCGGCCTGGTGCTGGTGGTCGATCGCCTGTCGGCGCTGATGCTGGTGCTGACCGGCATCATCGGCGTCAGTGCCCTGCTGTTCGCCATGGCCCGCTGGGACAGCGCAGGTTCGAGTTTCCACGCGCTGTTCCAGATCCAGTTGATGGGCCTTTACGGCGCGTTCCTCACCGCTGACCTGTTCAACCTGTTCGTGTTCTTCGAGGTGCTGCTGGCCGCATCCTACGGGTTGATGCTCCACGGCTCGGGCCGGGCGCGGGTGTCGTCGGGGCTGCATTACATCTCGATCAACCTGTTGGCCTCGTCGCTGTTCCTGATTGGCGCGGCGCTGATCTATGGGGTTACCGGCACGCTGAACATGGCCGACCTGGCGGTAAAAATCCCGCTGGTATCCGAAGCTGACCGCGGCTTGCTACACGCCGGCGCAGGGATTCTGGCCGTCGCGTTTCTGGCCAAGGCCGGGATGTGGCCACTGAACTTCTGGCTGGTGCCGGCCTATTCCGCGGCCAGCGCGCCGGTGGCGGCGATGTTCGCAATCATGACCAAGGTCGGCGTCTACACCTTGCTGCGCCTGTGGACGCTGCTGTTTTCCGCCCAGGCCGGGGCATCTGCGTTCTTTGGCGGTGAGTGGCTGATCTATGGCGGTATGGCGACCATTGTCTGCGCAGCCATTGCGATCCTCGCCGCACAACGCCTGGAGCGCATGGCCAGCCTTAGCATTCTGGTGTCGGCAGGCATTCTGTTGTCGAGCATCGGTTTCGCCCAGCCGAACCTGGCCGGCGCGGCGCTGTTCTATCTGTTCAGCTCGACCCTGGCGTTGAGCGCGCTGTTCCTGCTGGCCGAACTGATCGAGCGCTCGCGTTCGGCCAATGAAGTCCTGCTCGAAGATGAAGCCGAACTGCTGCCCCGGCCACTGGAATCCCTGCATCCGCCCAAAGGCATCAACCTCGACGACGAACAAAAAGCCGTGGTCGGCCAGGTGATTCCCTGGACCATGGCGTTTCTTGGCCTGAGCTTCATCGCCTGCGCCTTGCTGATCATCGGCATGCCGCCGCTCTCCGGCTTTATCGGCAAACTCGGGTTGATCGGTGCCCTGCTCAATCCGCTGGGCCTGGGCAACAGCGGCGACGAGCCGATTTCCAACGCTGCGTGGGGCCTGTTGGTGTTGTTGATTGTGTCCGGGCTGGCGTCGCTGATCGCCTTCTCGCGCCTGGGCATCCAGCGCTTCTGGACGCCAGCGGAACGGCCATCGCCCCTGTTGCGACGCTTGGAATGCGTGCCGATCTTCGCACTGCTGGGCCTGAGTATTGCGCTGACCTTCAAGGCAGATCCGCTGCTGCGCTACACCCAGGCCGCCGCCGATGCCTTGTACAACCCGCAGCAATACGTGATGGCGGTGCTCGATACGCGCGTCGTACCGAACCCGCCGGCCCATGCGACCACGCTGGAGGTGCAACCATGAAGCGCCTGTTTCCGGCACCGTTGCTGTCGCTGGCCTTGTGGCTGCTGTGGTTGCTGCTGAACCTGTCGATCAGCCCCGGCAATCTGCTGCTGGGTGCAGCGCTGGGGTTCTGTGCGCCATTGATGATGCGCAAGCTGCGTCCGCTGCCAGTACGCATCCGTCGTCCCGGGGTGATCCTGCGCCTGGTCCTGCTGGTCGGGCGTGATGTGCTGGTGTCCAACCTCGCCGTGGCCTGGGGCGTGCTCAATGCCGGTCGCCGCCCGCCCCGTTCGCAATTCATCAAGGTGCCGCTGGACTTGCGTGACGCCAACGGCCTGGCCGCGCTGTCGATGATCACCACGGTGGTGCCCGGTACGGTCTGGTCGGAATTGGCGCTGGACCGCAGCATTCTGCTGTTGCACGTCTTCGACCTGGACGACGAAGCGCTGTTCATTCAGCACTTCAAGGCAACCTACGAACGTCCGTTGATGGAGATCTTCGAATGAGCCCGTTGCTGTCGAACGCGATCCTGCTGAGCCTGTTCTTCTTTTCCCTGGCGATGATCCTGACCCTGATCCGCCTGTTCAAGGGGCCGTCGGCCCAGGATCGGGTCCTGGCGCTGGACTACCTGTACATCGTCGCGATGCTGATGATGCTGGCGCTGGGTATTCGTTATGCCAGTGATACGTACTTCGAGGCGGCGCTGCTGATAGCGCTGTTCGGTTTCGTCGGCTCGTTCGCCCTGGCGAAATTCCTGCTGCGTGGTGAGGTGATCGAATGAATACGCCATTGTCGTTGTGGGTGGAAATCCCGGTGGCGATCCTGCTGGTACTCGGCAGTCTGTTTGCATTGATCGGCGCCACGGGCCTGCTGCGCATGCAGGACTACTTCCAGCGCATGCACCCACCGGCCCTGGCCTCGACGCTCGGGGCCTGGTGCGTGGCGCTGGCTTCGATCATTTACTTTTCGGCGCTCAAGTCCGCGCCGGTCTTGCACGCCTGGCTGATTCCGATCCTGCTGGCGATTACCGTGCCCGTGACCACTTTGCTGCTGGCCCGGGCGGCGTTGTTCCGTAAACGCATGGCCGGGGATGATGTGCCGGCTGAGGTGAGCAGCCGGCGGAGTGAGAGTGGCAGCTAAGCCAAAGTTTTGCAGTGACTGGACCGGCCTCTTCGCGGGCAAGCCCGCTCCCACAGTGGATTTGTGGCGCACACAAAACCTGTGGGAGCGGGCTTGCCCGCGAAGAGGCCAGTACTGTCACTACAGAAATGTCGATCAATCAAATCCAGGCCACCGCCAACAACCCTGCACCCAACACCACACACAACGGCGAGTAGACCCAGGTGTCCAGCCGGGCAAATTTCGAGCCTTTGACCTCTTTGAAAAAACCCACCAGCTCCGAATCGCCAATGGCCCGGGCAAACAGCAAAATCGCGATCGTGCTGATCACCCACTGCAACGACCGGTGATGCAAGGGTGGCAGGCACCAACCCACCCGCAAGCACACCAGCATGGCAATCAACAGCAACAGTCCGGCCACCACCAGCGTGATCCAGCCTCGCGGCGTGAACGCCGGCCTCAGTTGCGCACTGCCCTCCTGCGGTACTTGCGGGACCGCCGCCACCGCCGCCCACTCGCCACCCAACGCCCAATACACATGCACCAGACTGATCACGGTGAAGATCGTCACCAGCGACTGAGCCAACAACAGGGTCATGGTTCAGAGATCCTTGAAAGGGATATGAACCGAACATTGTAGGAGCTACCGCAGGCTGCGATGTCTTGATTTTGCTTTTTCATGACAAAGATCAAAAGATCCCGACCTGCGGCAGCGCCTACAGGGCGGCGGAGACTTTATCCGCCACGTCCTTGGGCAGCCACGCCCGCCAGACGTCCGGATGAGCCTTCATGAACGCCTGCGCCGCCTGGCGCGGCGGTGTATGTTTCTCGCTCATCTCGGCCAGCGCCTTGTTCAGCGGACCGATCGGAAAGTCGACCTTGGCAAAGAACTCGGCAATCTGCGGATATTGCTTCTGGAACGGTGTGGAGACACCGATCGACAGCTTGGAGGCCAGGGAACGGGTCGGCTGTGGATTGGGGTTGTCGGCGTCGGTCAAGGTCTTCCAGGCTTCGGCGTCGAACGGCGGTTCTTCGAGTTGAATCAGCTTGAAGCGGCCGAGCAACGGCGTGGGCGACCAGTAGTAAAACAGCACTGGCTTGCCACGATGAATAGACGAGCTGATCTCCGCATCCAGTGCCGCGCCCGAACCGCTGCGGAAGTTCACGTAACTGTCGTCCAGCCCATACGCCTTGAGCTTCTGTTTGTTGACCACTTCCGAGGTCCAACCGATGGGGCTATTGAGGAAGCGTCCCTTGGTCGGGGCTTCCGGGTCCTTGAACACGTCTTTATAGCGCGGCAGGTCGCTGACACTGCGCAGGTCCGGCGCCAGCGGCTTGATGCCCTTGGCCGGGTCGCCTTTGATCACATATTCCGGCACCCACCAGCCTTCGGTCGCACCCTTGACCGTGTCGCCAAGGCTGACGACTTTGCCTTCGGCCTCCGCCTTGACCCAGACCGGGCTGCGTCCGGCCCACTCTTCGCCAATGACCTGAATGTCATTGTTGGCCAGCGCGGTTTCCAGGGTGATGGTGGTGCCCGGCAAGGTATCGGTCGGCAACCCGTAGCCCTTCTCGACAATGATGCGCAAGACATCGGTGATCAGGCTGCCGCTTTCCCAGTTCAGGTCGGCGAAGTGGATCGGTGTCTGGGCGGCAAACACCGGGGCGGGTGTCGCCAGCAAACCGAAAGTGGCCAGGACAGCAGCCAGCAACTGTCGAATTCCGTTCATGCTTTTGCACCTCGTGCTGTTCACAGCAATAGCAGGATGGCCTGGCAGCAGGCCGCAAAGCCTCTGAATACTCAGTCCACTGACTGTAGTAGAGGTTTCTGCTTTCGAGGTGCGTGGATCAGTTTTCGCAGGTTTCCTGCAAACGCATCAGCTCTCGTCTGACCATGCTGGCGTATGCCGCCGGTTGCAGTTGGTAAAGCTGTGACGCCACCCAATTCAGCCAGGCTCCCTGCAGAATGGTCTTCTGCCCGAACAGCCGCCGCGCCTCGTCTTGAGCGCTGGCCTGGTTCTGTTCGTGGAAATCGGCGCGGGTCAGGGTCATCACTCGCTGGCCTTGAAGGTCACCAACTCGCCCTTGCGCCACTTGGCCGCTTTGGCGGTCACGGCTTTCAGGGTCTTGGTCAGGCCTTCCTGCAGCTGTTGATGGGCGGCAAACACCATCATCACGCTGTGACCCTCCTTGAACACGATCCCCTGGCCGTCGGCCGTGGTCACGAAGGCGTAATCGCCAATTCCGTAAACCGTCAGCTTGATGTCGCGGAACTTGATGTCCAGCTTGCCGCCTTCGCGACTGGGCAGCACGGACGCGCTGAAATGATCGCCGACCTTGAGTTTGAGTCCGGGCTTGTCGTCCACCACCAGGGCTGATTCGGTGTCGATTTCGGCAATGTAAATGCCTTCAGCGTTCTGTTCGGTGATGTAAACGAAACGTGACTGAAACTGTTTGACCAGCTTTGCGCGCAAATCACCCAGCACGAACAAGGCATGCATATCGAGATTACTTACTGCCAAGGAAACATCCCCACATCTGAAAAATGGCGCCGTGCGCGAAAAATAAACGCACAGCCAAAAAAGCGGCAATGCCGAAGGTGTAGCCAAAGAACCCGGATTGAAGTCCTGAATGAGCAGTGCACTCATTCATCACGAAGCTTGAGAAGACTACTGGAACGTCACTCGCATCGTCTTGCCTGGCGTTCGTCACAGGCTGAAGGAAAACCCCCTTCCTGCTGCCAGAAAATTATGGACTATCAACTTCGGGGAAAAATCTCATCAAGAAAAAATCTTTTCCTACATATCGTCCGCAAAAAATTGCTTTAGATAAACATCACTCACCCACCAGTGAGGGTGATTCTAGAGCAGCGATGCTCTTGGAGACTAGCCAAAACGACGTACATACGTCGGTAAACAATGAAAAGGACTTCATATGTGCACGCTGACTCACTTTGCTTATCCCCTGGTGCCTGACTCAGAAACAGCGCCAATCCCGCACCCGATACGGTCCCGCCACCATGAACCGCTTCCCGTTGTCCCGGCCCGCCCGCGATTTCAAGTGGTGATGGCGGGCATTGCCTTCTTTCACATCAAGGATAATTCGACAGGCTGCGTAAGAGGTTTCCGAGCTGATCATAACGAAGCGTGTGCCCTCGCCCGGTTTCTTGAATCACATTGTTGACATGCCCGCCGCGCTCATCGCCATCGACGTTTCGTCTGCCCGCCGACTTATCTCAGCCGTCGACGGGCAACTACTGCCATACTGCCGCCCAATAAAACGGATCCGCAAAAAATCGGGTTGCGTTGACAACAACAATGTATTTCCAGGGGAAGTCTGCAACGTGACGGAATTTGATATCGGCGAGTTTTTTATCCGGGGCGAAGCCAGAGAAATCGACGGTGAATTCCAGGCCGTGATTGTCATGCGTGCCAAACCACCGCTAAAGACCGTGACCTATCACCAGGTCGAAAAGGATCGCTGGTTCAAGACCCCGGATGTCGCCGCCCTGGCGGCCCAGGAATCGGCCATGGAACTGAAGGCGGCGGTTGATGCCGGGGCACTGAAAGCCTGAATGTCCGATTGACGGTCTATGCTCACTGTTGCGTTTGAACATCGCGATCGAACTCCACCTGTGCGGAGCCCTCGAAACCAGGGTGCCGCGCCTCGCCCCTCGACCCGACTGATGACCTGCAAGGAGATGAAGATGGAATCACCGACCCACGACTTGAAAGGCCTGTTCGACCAGCTCGGCCTGGACTCCAGCCAGAAAGCGATCGACGACTTCATTGCCGGCCATTTCCTGCCTGACGACAAGAAACTCATCGACGCCGAGTTCTGGTCACCGCAACAGGCCGGCTTCCTCAAAGAACAATTGCGCGAAGACGCTGACTGGTCGCGGGTGGTCGACGATCTGAACCTGCGCATGCACCAGACGCACTGACAACCTCAATGCAGGCTGCCAGGTCTTTCGGTGCTCAATTGCGCCAACCAGGCAGCCTTGCATTCCTCCGCTTCATCGCGACTGGAGAACGCCGTGCCCCGGCGCTCGCCATTGAGCAGCACCACCCAGCAAACCTTGCGTCCCATGGAGCGCAGGTTGGCAGGTACTCCGCTGCCGATCATGACCGCGACATCAACTTTGCCTTGCATGCTGCCCCCCGAACTTCATTAGCAACCTAATTAATAGCTATGTTAATTAGGTTGCCGGTGAGGAAACAGCAAAACCCTGTACAGGTCAGTTGCAGGATCTGTAACAATCGCCCGGCAACCCGGGTTTTCTAGCGCGGCTTTTCCGGTTTGTAGCCCAGGCGCAAACCGCCCCAATGCCGGCCCTTGAGCATGATCGGCACCGAGAGATCGTGCATCAACTCGCCGGTGTCGCGTGTATAGGTTTGCAGCAGCACGGCCTTCTGATGGCTGCCACAGCGGACCCCGGTGCGATCAGCAAACTTGCGCTTGGTCCGGTTCTGCATGGCATCGACCTGCGCGTCGCCCGTCAGCGGCTGACTGAATACACTGTTGTGGGTCGGCACATAACCCTGCTGGGTGCAGGCGATGGCGAACACCAATCCTTCGTGACGCGGCAACAACGGCTCCTGGATCGTTGGCAAAACCTGATCGGTGTAGCGGTCGAAACGCGTCTGGTACTTGGCCGGGCTGGTATGGGGGATGGCCTGGTAATTACGGTCGAACAGATCGTCGAGACTGATTCGACCGGCATCGATATCCGCCTCGAAACGCGCAGCAATCTGGCTTGCGCCTTCCCGGGCCAGGTCATAGATCCGCTGGTGATAGTCATCCAGCCCCACCTCGGCAAGACGCTCGCTGATGGTTTCGGCTTGCCCTTCCATTTGCACCGCCGCATGGGCCAGACGCTGAGTTTGCTGGTCGCTGACCGCCAGGTCGCTGCGCATCTGTTCGATGGCGTGAAACAGGCTGTCGAGCTGTTCGCGATTGGTGTCTGCCCCTTGGGCGATTTCTCCGACCTGGGACTCGACACTGGCCGCCAGACGGGCAATGTTCTCCAGGTGCTGTCCCGTCCGTTCGACCTGCTCGACACCTGTGTCCAGGTCGCTGGACAGTTGGCGGATCTGCTCCACCACCTGCGCGGTACGTTGCTGGATATCGGCCACCATCTCGCCGACTTCGCCCGTGGCGGTCGCCGTACGTGCGGCGAGCCCACGAACCTCGTCGGCCACCACTGCAAACCCGCGACCGTGCTCCCCCGCCCGCGCCGCTTCAATGGCGGCGTTCAACGCCAACAGGTTGGTCTGGCTGGCGATGGACTGAATCACCAGGGTCACTCGCTGGATATCATCGCTGCGCAGGCTCAAGGCTTCGATCAGTTCACGGCTGTTGCTGGCGCGCTGGCTGAGCTGATGCATGCGCGCAATGGACTCGATCAGTTCCGTACGCCCCGCCGCTCCGCTTTGATGAGCCTCGCTGGCGGCACTCAGCGCCTGGCGACTGAGCGCCGAGGTGGCCTGTTCGGTGGTGATCATGACCTCGGCGTTACTGACGATCTGTGCCGCCGCCGTGAGCTGCGATTGCAACTTGTCCGCCAGTTGCCGAACCGAAAACGCCACACCGGCGGCAGACAGCGCGTTATGGCTGGTGGTGTAGGAAAGGTTGCGAGTCAATTCGCCAATGGCATCGGAGTTGGCTGGGGAAGCGGCCTCAGGGGTCGCGCGCGAACGCAGGCGAGGCAGCCAGATAATCAATACGGCCAGGGCCAAGGCAAGGTAAAGCGACCAGTCGCCCAGCGTCATGCCACTTAACAACAGCATCAGGGCGATGCTTTGCAACGTCGGCGTCAACCAGCGGTTTTTCGGCAACAGCACTGGTGCAGGCACTGCTGCAACCAGAGACCCGTCTCTCGTCATCATCGTCACCCCGGAAAGCTTCTAATTGTTGTCTTCGCATTAAACGCCACCATAAGGCCATTATCCATGAGCCTTTAGTCGCGAACGTTGCAGCAGATCAATAGAAGAACCGGGAAATCGAAGACGGCAGAAAACAAAGATCGCAGCCTGCGGCAGCGCCCTGCATCGATTGTGCAGGAGCTGCCACAGGCTGCGATCTTTTCAAGGCAGCCCGGATTAAAGGGGCTGCCTCGCAGAATCAGGCCTGACGCTGGTGCTTGTCGATTTGCTCGTGACGTTCCTGAGCTTCGATGCAGTACTTGGTGGTCGGGCTGATCAGCAGGCGCTTGAGCCCAATCGGCTCGCCGCTGTCGTCGCACCAACCGAAGCTGTCTTCCTTGATGCGCTCAAGGGCTTGTTCCAACTGAGGCAGCATGCGCTGGTCGCGATCGATCGCGTTCACCAGCCAGGTGCGCTCTTCTTCGACCGAAGCCGCGTCTGCCGGATCGGCCGGGGTGTCCAGGCTTTCGATCGCGATGCGGTTCTGCTCGATGCGCTCATGGGTTTCGACTTTCATGTTCTGCAACAGCTCGGAGAAAAAAGCATGTTGCTCGGCATTCATGTAGTCATCCGCCGGCATGGCCAGCAACTTGTCCTTTGTCATTGATATCTCTATAAAAAAACGTGCATTAAGGCGAATAAGGGAGCGTTCCGGCAGACCTGGGCAGGCCATCGGAAAGGCGCCGTTTGTTCCAAGCGCCACCCGGCACTCAATTTACGAGGGGCGGCAGTCTACGGCCGACTTGAGGCCTCAGCAACCGAAAAGACAGCGAATTTGTCCGACAAAGCCCTGAAAATGCTCTACGGCAGGCTTTGGGGCGGTAATCGGAGTGCGTTTATAGCAAGAAATTCAATCGAGCGGCTGTATATAGAAGACAAACGGCTTGCACCGGGCATTTTTCGTCTTCATTTGCAGGGCGGCGAACCTCAGCTAAGGTTGTCCCTCCCGAAATGGCCATATAAAGGAAAGGACCATGAAGCTGATCGGTATGCTGGACTCGCCCTATGTAAGACGCGCTGCCATTTCCGCCAAATGCCTGGGAATTACGCTGGAACATCAATCGGTCTCGGTGTTCCGCCACTTCGAACAATTCCGGCAGATCAACCCGGTAGTCAAGGCGCCCACCCTGGTACTGGATGACGGAGAGGTGTTGATGGACTCGACGCTGATCATCGACTACCTGGAAACCCTGGCCGATAACAGCCTGATGCCCGTCGAACCGGGTCAGCGCCTGCGCGCGTTGCGCCTGATTGGCCTCGCGTTGGCCGCCAGCGAAAAGTCCGTGCAGCTTTACTACGAGCGCAACCTGCGGCCGGCGGAAATTCAATTCGAACCTTGGGTGCAGCGGGTCGAAGGACAGCTGGTGGCGGCCTATTCGGCGCTGGAGCGCGAGCTGGAAAAGCAGCCGCTGAAGACTGACGGTTCGATCGAACAGGATGGCATTACCCTGGCCGTGGCCTGGAGCTTTACCAACCTGGTGGTGCCGGACCAGGTGAGTGCGGCGCAGTTTCCGCAGATTGCCGCGTTCACGAAGTATGCCGAGGGGCTTGAGGTGTTTGTCAGTACGCCGATTGACTGACAGATTCTTTTTGCCTGATCTACCGCTATCGCGAGCAAGCTCGCTCCCACAGGAAAACGCGGTCACTGTGGGAGCGAGCTTGCTCCGGGCGGCGTTCCGACGATGGCGCTGGGTCAGTCGACATATGCATTGTTTATTTGCGCTTATAGCTTTTATTGCCACTGGGGGTCAGGCAGTAAACGCCACCTCTTGACCCGGTACAAAACGAACCGGTGCCACAGGAGCAACCCTGCGGGTCCTGGACAAACGCTGGCGGTCGCGCCTGGCTTTTACCGCCAAACATTGCTGAACAACTTTTTTTCGACCCGCTGATGGAGCCGTCATTACACAGGAACAGTTCGCCGTCACATCGATCGATTCCACCCTTCTTGCCGGAGCAGGGTGTATTGCCAGCCCAGACAGATGAACTGAAAACACTGAACAGCAACAGACAAATCGGCAGCCAGCCACAGCGGATCGAATTACGCACAATGCAGCCCCCTATTGAAGTTATGGCTCAATGATATCAATGTTGCGAACAGCGACCCCGGCCAGATGAAAGTTAATTTATTAAGTCGCAGGCAATTCTTGGCAAAATGTTCGCAACTTCGTATTGAACTGCTTATCAGGCCAGCCTTATGACCCGCATCTTGACCATCGAAGACGACGCCGTGACCGCCCGGGAAATTGTCGCCGAACTGAGTAACCACGGCCTCGACGTCGACTGGGTCGACAATGGTCGCGAAGGGCTGGAACGTGCGGTCAGCGGCAACTATGACCTGATCACCCTCGACCGCATGTTGCCCGGGCTCGACGGCCTGGCGATCGTCACCACGCTGCGGACCATGGGCGTGGCCACGCCGATCCTGATGATCAGCGCACTGTCCGATGTCGATGAGCGCGTGCGCGGCTTGCGCGCCGGCGGCGATGACTACCTGACCAAACCCTTCGCCACCGATGAAATGGCCGCCCGGGTCGAAGTCCTGCTGCGCCGGCAGAACACTGTGACCGCTCAGGCCACCACGCTGCGGGTGGCGGATCTGGAGCTGAACCTGATCAGCCACGAAGCCAGCCGCGACGGCCAACTGCTGACGCTGTTGCCCACTGAATACAAGTTGCTGGAATTTCTGATGCGCAACACCGGGCAAATCCTGTCGCGGATGATGATTTTCGAAGAAGTCTGGGGTTACCACTTCGACCCCGGCACCAACCTGATCGACGTCCACATCGGCCGTCTGCGCAAGAAGATCGACCCGCCTGGCAATGTCCCACTGATTCGGACCGTGCGAGGCTCGGGTTATGTCATTGCCGAACCCGTCTAAAGGCTGGCGCTCTTCCAGTAGTCGCCTGCTCGCGCTCTACAGTTCGCTGTTCGTGATCTGGAGCGGGATTCTCATGGGCGTCATGTACTACGAGGTTTCCACTTACCTGGACAACCTGGCCAAGCATTCGCTGATGCAACGCCAGCACCTGTTTTCGCGCTTCTCCGGCGAGCAACTGGTGGACGCCCTCGCCGTCAGCATGACCTTCGACATCCGCGGCATTGACGCCTACGGCCTGTTCGATGCCCAACACCGTTACCTCAACGGCGCCCTGCGCTACATTCCGGACGGCTTGCCGCTCGACGGCAAGATCCACATGCTCAACGACTGCGATGCCTCTGACGACAGCGACGACCAGACGCTGCCCGCCGACAGTTGCGACGCCGTGGCGACCCGCACCCTCGACGGCCGCTGGCTGGTGCTGGTGCGCGACAACGGTTCGTTGTTTGCCGTGACCCGGATCATCCTTCACGCCTTGTTCTGGGGTGTGACCCTGACCATTGTGCCGGGCATCGTCGGCTGGTATTTGCTGCGACGCCGTCCGTTGCGACGCATTCGCGGGATTCAGGCCAGTGCCGAAGCCATCGTCGCTGGCGACCTGAGCCGGCGCTTGCCACTGTCCAATCGGCGTGACGAACTGGACATGCTCGCCGCCATCGTCAACGTCATGCTCGAGCGCATCGAGCGTTTGATGAACGAGGTCAAGGGTGTGTGCGACAACATCGCCCATGACCTGCGCACGCCCCTGACCCGTCTGCGCGCGCAGCTTTATCGTATGCAGCAGCAAGCCGGCGAAGGCTCGCCGCAGGCCATGCAACTGGACCTGGTGCTGGCCGAGGCCGACACCCTGATGGCGCGTTTCCGTGGCTTGCTGCGGATTTCCGAACTGGAAGATCGCCAGCGCCGCTCCGGTTTCGTGCAATTGGACCCGGTGGCGTTGCTGCAAGAACTGCACGAGTTCTATCTGCCCCTGGCGGAAGACGATGGCCTGGTTTTTCAACTGCACCTGCCCGCGTCATTGCCACCCCTCAATGGCGACCGGGCACTGCTGTTTGAAGCGGTGGCCAACCTGTTGAGCAATTCGATCAAGTTCACTCCGCCCGGTGGCGCGGTGATCTTGCGCGGGATCAATGATGGCGGGCATACACGGATCGAAGTGCTCGACTCCGGCCCGGGCATTCCCGAGGCGGAACGTGAGGCGGTGTTCCAGCGTTTCTATCGCGCCGAGGCGGGCAATCAAAAAAGCGGCTTCGGGCTGGGGCTGTCCATCGTCGCGGCGATTGTCAGCCTGCACGGGTTTACCCTGGAGGTGGGCAGCAGCGAACTGGGTGGCGCGCGGCTGGTGCTCGATTGTCGGGAGAGTTTGATTCCACCGGCCTGACAAACTCTTACAAACAATGATCACCCCCTGTGGGAGCGAGCTTGCTCGCGATATCGGAGTGTCAGGCGATATATTTTTACCTGATACACCGTCATCGCGAGCAAGCTCGCTCCCACAGGGGATTGGTGGTGTTTTCCGCTGGGTGAATCAGGCCGGGTAATTGGCCCGCAGTGCCTCAAGCCCACCCTGATAGATGCCGTTAAACAACGCCTCCACTTCCTCGTTGCTCACACCCACCGGCTCGAACCTCCCGGACCAGGTCACCCGCGCGCCCTCGCCTTGCGCCTCGACCTTGATCGTCGCCAGATAATCAGTCGCCGGAAAGGGTGCCTGCAAAATCGAGTAGCTGTAGGTTTGAGCCGCGTTGTCGAACGCTTGCAGACGTTCGATCACCACCGCGCCGTCAGCCGTTTGCAGACTGCGCACGCGCCCGCCTTCGCTGAGCTCGCTCTTGGGAATGAACGGCAGCCAGTCCGGCAGCGAATTGAAACCGCCAATCAATTGCCAGACCTGTTCGGCCGAAACCGGGATATCGATGAAGGCTGATGCAGTTGCCATGAAATGTTCTCTCTAATCAATAAGGTTCAGATGGCCAGACTGTCGACGACACCGCCGTCAACTCGCAAGGCAGCGCCGGTGGTGGCCGAGGATAACGGCGAAGCGATGTAGGCCACCAGATTGGCGACCTCCTCGACGTCCGCCACGCGCTGGATGATCGACGTCGGCCGGGCCTTGCGCACGAACGCATCGGCTTCGTCCCGGGCGCTGCGTCCGGACTCGGCCGTGGCGTCCTTGAGCATGTCCTCCAGGCCATCGGTAAAGGTCGGGCCGGGCAGGATCGCATTGACCGTCACGCCGGTGCCGGCCAGACGCTTGGCCAGGCCATGGGACACGGCCAGGTTGGCGCTTTTGGTCACGCCATAGTTGATCATGTCCGCCGGTGTCGCCACGCCGGATTCCGAAGACAGGAAAATCACCCGGCCCCAGCCCTGCTTGACCATCTCCGGCGTGTAGTACCGCGACAGGCGCACGCCGGAGATCACGTTGACCTCGTAGAAGCGCGTCCACTCACTGTCCGGGGCGTCATAGAAATCCACCGTGTTGAAGATCCCGAGGTTGTTCACCAGGATGTCTGCCCGAGGTTCTGCTGCGAACAGGGTCTCGGCGCCTTCGGCGGTACCGAGGTCGGCGGTCACGCCGCGCAATTGCGCGCCGGGTACGCGCTGGCGAATGCTCGCCAGCGCCTGTTCGACCTTGGCCGTGTCGCGGCCGATCACCACCACCGTGGCGCCCGCCTCGGCCAGCGCCTGGCTGATACCCAGGCCAATGCCGGCGGTGCTGCCGCTGACGATTGCCAGTTTTCCACCCAAATCAATCTTCATGTTCAAGCTCCAATGAGGGGCAAGGGTGCGCGCTCGGAAACCAGCTTCGCCTCACGCATTGCCTGCCAGAATGCAGCGGGAATCACCGCCGACAACGCGGCCACATCTTCGGCGATCCGGTCCGGGCGACTGGAGCCCGGAATCACCGCGGCCACTGCCGGGTTGGCCAACGAGAATTGCAATGCAGCGGCTTTGACGTCGACACCGTGGGCCGCCGCAATGCGTTTGATCTGCTCGACCTTGCTGATGATCGCCGGGCTGGCCTTCTGGTACTCGAAGTGTGCGCCACCGGCGAGGATGCCCGAGCTGTACGGGCCGCCGACCACGATTTCGACGTTCTGCGCCTGGGCGGCGTCCATCAAGCGTTGCAAGGCGCGGTCATGGTCGAGAAGAGTGTAGCGACCCGCCAGCAGAAAACCGTCCGGCTGCGCTTCGCTCAGATCAAGGGTCAGTTCGCACGGCTCGACCTTGTTCACTCCCAGGCCCCAGCCCTTGATCACGCCCTCTTCGCGCAAACGCGTCAGCACTTTGAAGGCACCGGTACGGGCCTGGTTGAAGTACTCCAGCCACTGATCGCCGTAGAAATCCTGGGCGATATCGTGCACCCAGACGATGTCCAGGCGATCGGTTTGCAGGCGCTTGAGGCTGTCCTCGATCGAACGCATCGTTGCATCGGCGCTGTAGTCGTTGACGATCCTGTTCGGCCGGCCGTGCTCGAACACTCCGCTCTTCTCGCCCAGGTCACGGGCAGCGGCGTCTTCGACTTCATCGAGGATCACCCGGCCGACCTTGCTGCTGAGCACATAGTCGTCACGTTTGTAGCGCGACAGTGCGCTGCCAAGGCGAATCTCCGACAGACCCGAACCGTAGAACGGCGCGGTATCGAAGTAGCGCACGCCGACATCCCAGGCGGCATGGACAGTCGCCTGTGCTTCTTCTTCCGGGATGGCGCGGAACATGTTGCCCAGCGGTGCGGTGCCGAAACCCAGCGCGCCGGGCAGTTTGTCTTTCAAGCTCATGGATGATTCCTCGTCAGTAGTCAGGGGTCAGTGATGACCGTTGAGCAGATCCTAGATTGCGAGGATCTGACCGTCCAAGACATAATGTGCAGCACTTGAGTCCCTATAGGTCTGACATGATCGACATCCGCCAATTGCGCTACTTCGTCGCCGTCGCCGAGGAAGAACACGTCGGGCGCGCCGCCGAACGCCTGCACATTTCCCAGTCGCCCCTGAGCCGGCAGATCGCCCAGCTCGAAGAACGCCTGGGCCTGACCCTGTTCGAGCGCAGCCAGCAACGCATCCGCCTAACCCGCGACGGCCAGACCTTCCTCGCCGAAACCCGCGCCCTGTTGACCCACGCCAATCGCCTGGAATCCCTCGGCAAGCGTCTGGGGCGCGGCGAAGAAGGCGGCCTGTGCATTGGCTACATCGAAAATGCCATGCACGCTGGCGTGCTGCCCAATGCCTTGCGCGTGCTGCGGGTCGACCGGCCGAACGTACACGTGGCGCTGTACAACCTCAGCTCGGCCGAACAACTAGAAGGCTTGCGCCAGCGAAGCCTGGACATCGCCCTGGTCAGCGAACCACCGACCGATGACGACCCCGACCTGCTGGGTTTCCAGGTGCTGGACGACCCGATGCTGCTGGCCCTGCCCGAGCACCATCGGCTGGCGCAGCAGACCGTGCTGACCCCGGCGGACCTCGCCGACCAGGAATGGATCGGCGTGCAGCACCGACAGAACGCCAGCTGCCACGACGACTTCGTCAGCGCCTGCATCCGCGCCGGCTTCACGCCGGACATCCGCATGGAGGCCACCGAACCTTTCACCGCACTTGGGTTGGTCGCTTCGGGGCTGGGCATCGCGATGATCCAGAAAGGCCTGAGCCGCAACGCCCCGCCGGGCGTGGTGCTGCGGGAAGTGCCATGGATTTGCTTCACCACGCCATTGTGGGCGGCGTGGCACCGGATCAACCTGCGGCCGCTGGTGGAGACATTCAGGAAGGTGCTGACGGAGCCTGAATCCAACACACAACACTGTGGGAGCGGGCTTGCCCGCGATTGCGATCTACCTGCCAACAACACCGTCGGCTGACACTCCGCCATCGCGGGCAAGCCCGCTCCCACAGGTTTCGTGCTCAGCCCAAAGCCATGCTTTTGTCGTGACAGCCGCACATTAAACATCGACTGACCGCCCTTGTTTAACGGCTGTCAGCGTAACTTGATGAAAGCTACAGCGCCTTGCGTCATTGCCTACGGTTACGCCAGAATCCGCCGGCTTACGCGCCTTGAGTCCAGGCTTTATCGTTAGCCGGTCGCTGAAAAACAGCGATCGGGTTTGGTAGCCCGGACTAATTAGGCGCATAGCGCACCGTTTGCAGACCTTTCAAGTCTCTGTTTTATGGTGGCCATGCGCAGGGCTCTCTCGGGAGCGCCGGGTTCCTAATTACCGGTCTACCAACCCGCGTATGGCCGCCACCCCTCGTTTGGTAGCGAGGGCTGAAGGCTCCGTGATTTCAATTAGGAGCTCCATCAATGATCAAGCCCACACCCAATCCCCCGGAAACAAATCCAGCCTCCCCCTACGAAAGCCCCGATTCAAAGCAATTCCACGAAGCCGCCGAACGCGCCCTCAATCACTACCTCAACCCCGCCGCCAACATCATGGCCACTCCCCACAAACCGTCCACGATGTTCACCATCAACCCCGACATCGACACCGAGACCCTGTTGGCCCACGCCTGCGAATCACTGGCCTCGGCCAATGTGATGACCAATGATCTGGCGGGTTTTCTGGAGGGCTCGCATCGCAACACGCTGCTGGGCATTGCCCAGGTCATCATGTTGGGTGAGTTGGCAGTGAACCGGGCGCTGGATCGACTTGATCCGCCTGAGTAAAGCGCCAAACGTGTGAGAGCGAGCTTGCTCGCGAAAGCGGCAGCACATCCAACATCGATGTGACTGACCCACCGCTATCGCGAGCAAGCTCGCTCCCACAGTTGATTGATGTCGTACGCAGCACTTTTGCTCGCTGCAGATCCCGTGTGGGAGCGAGCCTGCTCGCGATGGCGGCAGCACATCCAACATCCATGGAACGGGGTCAGCGATAACGATCCGGCAGAACGCTGGTTGCGCTCGAAAATTGCACAGCACATGGCGGTTCCACCACCGGCACGTTGACCGGGCGGAACAGCAGCGGCTCGGACTCGCGCAGGTACACCGGCATGTCGGTCACCGGTGGCATGGCGGGAATCTCGAAGTACATCTGCACCACCCAGCCACGGTGATAGCTGGCGTGGTTGACCACGTGCATCAGCATCGCGCCGGCGCTCATGGAGCCGCTTTCGCCCGAGACAAAGGTGAACTCCACGGACTTGTCCAGGGACGCATCGGTTTGCCGGGCGCTCCAGTCGCAATACCAGCGATCGATCTCTTTTTGCGCCATACGCAGTTCGGACAGATCGGCATGCAGCAGATCGTGTGAAGTCTTGAAGTTATGTCCCCGACCTTCAAGGTGCGCCCGCCAGATGCAATCCACCACGTAGACGTGATTGAGGGTGCCGATCATGTTTTTGAACACCGACACCCGTTCTTTTTTGACTTCGCCCGGAGGGAGCGCCGCGAGGCTGTCGAAGAGGCGCTGATTGGCCCAGCGTTTGTAATCGGCCAGCAGGCAGGCAGTGCGTACGGTGATCATCAGAGTTCTCCGATGGCAGTAAGCGCACTCCCTAGCATAGACCCGATGGCCGCGAAGCAGGGCCAGCACTGATCATCGGTCGTTCAAGCGCTTCACCACGCGCTCGGCGGTGCCAGGGAACTCTTGGTGATCGCCGTGCATCCTAAATTATGTGGTACTTCCCTTGTGCTTCATGCTGTCGGAGGACACCGTCATGCGCCGTCTGTTTATCATTTCTTCCCTGGTTCTTTGTTTACCCGCAGGTTCCGCTCTGGCCAAAGTGGATGCCGAAGATGTCGCTACCTCGGCCGGGGTTTCCGCCTCGCTTTATTCGACGTTCAAAGACCACAAACTCATGATTCCCGCCCAGGATGACGCTTCCAGCTTCGTCGCCAGTGGCGGTGCGATTCGTGGTGCTTATCTGGAGGCGGTATTGAAAAAAGTCCGTCAGGACAATCCCGCCCTCAACAACGCAAGCGACGAAGACCTGGCCCGCGCCATCCTCGTCCAGGATGGCGTTGCCACCGATCATTGAAGACCGTCATCGCCAGCGGTGGGGCTTGTGACACCGGGATAGCGTTTCCGGCCCTACCTGGCGTGCGAGCCAGTGGACAAGCGTGCCCACCCGGCCACGAGCTGCGCGTTGATACTCACCCCGCCGCACACCACGATCACCACGTCATGGGCATCGGCAATCGCCGGGTGATCGAGGTAGGCAATCGCCAATGAAACGCCGCACGCTGGCTCGACCAGCTGACGCAAATCATTGGCGTAACGCACCACGCCCATGATCGCTTCATCATCACTGAGCACCACGCACTCATACGGGAAATCGCCGATGTGCTTGACCGGCCAGGCGGCCACTTGCGCAGCGCCCAGGGACGTGGCGACCGTGTCGATTTTCGGCAATTTGACCGGGTGCCCGGCCGCCACCGCCGCGGCGAACGATGCCGCGCCTTCGGTTTCGCAGGCAACGATGCGGCAATCGGTGTGCCGATGACGAATCAGGCCGGTGAGCAGCCCCGCCAGCAAGCCACCGCCGCCCACCGATGCCACCAGCACATCCACTGGCGGGCAGTCGTCAAGGATTTCATCGACCATAGTGCTGTGCCCTTCCCACAACACCGGGTGGTCGAAGGCCGGCACGAATTCACTGCGCGGGTCCTGGGCGAGTTCCCGTGCCAGTTGATTGGCTTCGTCCCAGACCTTGCCGTGCACGATCACCTCGGCGCCGGTCTTGCTGATCCGCGCCCGGGTGCTTTGCGGGGTGGTGTGCGGCACCACGATGCATGCCTTGAGCCCCAGGCATGCAGCGGCCATGGCCGTGGCCAGTCCCGCGTTACCGCCGGAGGGACAGACCACCTTGCGCTTTCCCTGCTGCGCCGCCCGGCTGCACAGCAACCCGATGCCGCGTATTTTGAACGAACCGCCAGGTTGCAGATTTTCCAGTTTCAGCCAGATACGGCGGGACGGAGTCGACAGGCCGGGGTGCAGAATCAAAGGCGTTCGGATGTGAAGCATATGGGCTCCTGTTACACGCCACCGGCTCGTCGAGCTTGCGCGAGCCGGCGGTGAACGGTCCTCTCTCCCAAGCTTAGTTCACCCGGCCTCGGGGCGACCGTCTCAGCGATAACGCGGCGCCGCCACGCAATTGCCAAACAAACCGGACAGCGTCCGGCGCTGGGCTTCGTAACGGTCCCACTGGCTGCCATCGTGCAGCCCGGGAATGGTCACCACTTCGCCGTCCGCCAGGCCGACGAGCGCAGCATCGACCATGTCTTCGGCGGACATCACGATTTCCTTCGGCAGGTTTTCCACCGGGTTGCCGGCCTCGCTCCAGAAATCGGTGGCGGTCGCCCCCGGCAACACCGCCTGAATGCGTACGCCCTTGTCCGCCAGTTCATGCTGCATCGACTGGCTCAGTGCCAGGACAAACGCCTTGGTCCCGCCATACACGCCGTTGAGGATTTCCGGGGCGATGGCGACGATGGAGGCGATATTGATCACGGTGCCGGTGCCCCGGGCGACGAAGCCCGGTACAGCCGCATAGGCCAGGCGCATCAACGCCGTCACATTGAGGTTGATCATCGCGTCCATGTCGTCCACGGGACTGGCGAGCAGCGGCATGACGCCACCGACCCCGGCATTGTTGACCAACAAGGTGATGCTCGCGTCGCTGCGCAGGATCTGTTCGACCCGCAGCGAATCCGCCTTGTTCGTCAGGTCGGCGACAACCACTTCCACGGTGCGCCCGGTTTCGTCGCTCAAATGGCTGGCCAGGGCATTGAGTCTGCCCCGGCTGCGGGCCACCAGAATCAGGTCGTAACCCTGCCGGGCGAGGCGATCGGCATACACCGCGCCAATGCCCGAAGAAGCGCCGGTGATCAGTGCAGTACCTTTGGATGAGAGAGCCATGGTGCAATTCCTCTACGGTGAGGCGAGAGATTCGCCGGGTGCAGACCGTTATAAAGGGACTTTCTACTGTCTTAAATGACGTTTAAAGTACGTTTTTAGGACACATCCGTTTGAGGGCAGATCCATGATCAGCGTGGCGTTCGTGGTTTTCGAGGGTTTCCAGTCCATGGCGCTGGCCGCCATGCCGGTGTTCGAGTACGCCAATTTCAGTGCCGCAGAAGCGCTGTATGACGTACGCGTGCTGTCCGAAAACGGACACAACCTGCGGGCCTCCGGCGGCTTGAGCGTCGGCACGGAGGCATTCGACGGGCGCGTATTCGACACGGTGATCGTGGTCGGTGGCGACGCCATCGTCGAACAGGCGCCCGAGGCTGTGCTGGATTACCTGCGGGCCAGCATCAACACGGCACGCCGTACGGCGTCGATCTGCTCCGGGGCGTTCGTCATGGCCCAGGCCGGCTTGCTCGACGGGCGGCGGGCCACCACCCACTGGGCCTACGCCCGGGAACTGCAAGCGCGGTTTCCGGCGATCAAGGTCGAAGCCGATCGCATCTATGTGATCGACGGTTCGATCTGGACCTCCGCCGGCATGACAGCGGGTATCGACCTCGCCTTGGCCATGGTCGAAAAGGATCACGGCGCCGAGCTGGCCCGGGCGGTGGCACAGAAACTGGTGATGTACCACCGCCGCGCTGGCGGCCAGTCGCAGCACTCGGCGCTGCTGGAGCTGGAGCCTAAATCCGATCGTATTCAAACCGTGCTCGGCTACGCCCGGGAACACCTCGCGCAGCCCCTTTCAGTAGAGCAACTGGCGCAAGTGGCCAACCTCAGCCCCCGGCAATTCAGCCGGGCGTTTCGCGCCGAAACCGGGCAATCGCCGGCCAAGGCCATTGAAAACCTGCGCCTGGAAGCGGCGCGACAGATGCTCGAACGCGGACGCCTGACGCTTGACCAGATCGCCCTGGAAACCGGGTTCACAGACCGCCGACGCATGCGCGAAACGTTCCTGCGGGCGTTCGGGCAACCACCACAGGTGATTCGGCGCAATGCGCGAGCAGAGGTGCTTTGATCACTCCCCGGCCCTGCGAGGGAATCATCAGTCTCTACACTGAACATACCGGAGGTTGCTTTTGGAGGTGTCATGAAAATTTCAGTAAAACTGGCGTTTTTCGCCGTCGTCAGCACCCTCGCCTACCTTGCCCTGGCGATCTGGGGACTGGGTGGTTTCGCGGCTTACTTCAGCCACGGTTCACTGGTCGTCGTGGCCATGGCCACCCTGATCATGGCCGTCGTCTCACTGTTCACCGAAGTCAACCTGAGTTCGGGGGTACGCGAAGACCGGGCCAATCGCTGGGTCCTCCCGGCTTTCGGCGTGATCGGTGTGCTCAGCGGCTTTCTGCCGGCCTATACCGACCGTATCGATTTCTGGACTTTCGGTGGTGAGGGCGTGCGCTGGCTCGGGGCGCTGTTGTTCATCGTGGGCGGCGCGCTACGGTTGTGGCCGGTGTTTGTGCTGGGCAAGCGTTTCAGCGGGCTGGTGGCCATCCAGCCGGGGCATCGACTGGTCACCGAGGGGGTTTACCGCAACCTGCGCAACCCCAGTTATCTGGGGATGATGGTCATCGCCGTGGGCTGGGCGCTGGCATTTCGTTCGGGGGTCGGGTTGCTGCTGGCAGCACTGACCCTGATCCCGCTGATTGCCCGGATTCACTCGGAAGAGGCTTTGCTGAAGGCGCAGTTCGGCAGCGAATACGAGGCCTATTGCGCCCGCACCTGGCGGTTGGTTCCCGGACTTTACTGAAGCAACGCAGGACCCTGTGGGAGCGAGCTTGCTCGCGATGGCGGTCCCTCACTCAACAAACATGTCGACTGAAAGGACGCTTTCGCGAGCAAGTCGGATCGCCGCACCGCCGCTCCCACATTAGATGGCGAGCAGGCGCAGGCCAGCGGCATCCACCTGAACCCGCACCGATTCATAACCCGCCAACGTCGCATGGGCCGTCCTGATCGGCTGCTCATGGGTCGCCGTGACAATCATCAAATCCGCCCCCGCCGCCTCGGCCGCCAGAATCCCCACTGTGGCGTCTTCAAAAATCAGACATTGCGCAGGCTCGACGCCCAGGCGCCGGGCCGCGAGCTTGTACCCCGCAGGATCGGGCTTCCCAGCCGTGACATCCTCGGCAGTCACCAGCACCTCAGGCTCGGGAATCCCCGCCGCCGCCATCCGCCGCAACGCCAGTTCCCGCGGGGCGGAAGTGACGATGGCCCACTGGCTGGCAGGCAAAGACCGCAAAAATTTCGCCGCGCCAGCCACTTCGAATACCCCGTCGACATCCTCGATTTCCGCTTCGGTAATCCACGCGGCTTCGGCCTCGGCATCCACCCCGGGCAACCCCAGGCGCCTGATGGTGTCGATGGCACGGGTGCCGTGAATGGTCGGCAGGAAGGTTTCGACATCGACACCATGGCGCACCGCCCAGGTTGTCCAGACGCGCTCGGCGGCGGCAATGGACGTCAGGACGGTGCCGTCCATGTCGAACAGAAAGGCACGGTAAGTCGAGTTGAAAACAGAGTGATCGGACAAGGAAAAGAACCTCGCAGGTGCCGCACGGATTTGCCCGGCAATGTAGCATCTGCGAGCGGTTCAGTTGAGTCTCCTGGACTTGAAGGCGCCGTCGACACATTCCAGCAACGGACCGATGGCCCAGGGTTTCTTGATGAACGAAACGGCGTGTCGCACCCCGGAACTGGCCGGCGTTTCGAAACCGGACATGATCATGATCGGCTTGTCCGGCCAGCGATCGCCGAACTGGTTGGCCAGGTCCGCACCATTGAGCGTGCCGGGCATGGTGATGTCCGTCAGCAACAAGCCCACCTGCGGCGCATGCTGCTCCAGATAGATGGCTGCCGCGTCCGCACTGATATGCGGCTCGACGACAAAACCTTCCTCCTGAAGAATCTCACAGAGAAACTCCAGGATCAGTGGGTCGTCCTCAACCACCAGAATCAACCCGCCAGGAAGATCTCCACCCGCTGTCGGTACTCGACTCATGACCGTGCCGCTCCCTGATTGCCTCAATGATTTCGCGGGTTCTAGCCCGCCACTTAAAGTTATGAGCAGCGCAGACCGTGGAAATTCATTTTTGATACAGCCAGGTGACCGGCATCAAGCGTCCTGCAGGATCAGGTCGGCCCCCTTCTCCGCCACCATCAGCACGGCGGCGTGGGTGTTGCCCGACGTCACGTTGGGGAAAATCGACGCATCGACGATGCGCAAACCGTCCAGCCCGTGGACCTTGAGGCGCTTGTCCACCACCGACTTGTGCTCGTCCGGGCCCATGGCGCAGGAACCACACAGGTGGTAGATCGAGCCACTGTTTTCGCGGAAGTACTGCAACATCTGCTCGTCGGTTTCGACCATCGGTCCCGGCAACACTTCTTCGACAGTGATGCCCTTGAGCGCCGGTGCCTGCATGATCTTGCGCATCAGGCGGCTGCCCTGGATCACCTCGTCGATGTCCTTCTGGGTGCTCAGGTAATTGGGGTCGATCAGCGCCGCATCCCGCGGGTTTTTCGAAGCGATTTCGATGTGCCCGCGACTGGTCGGCCGGCATGGGTTGAAGCACAGCAGGAAGCCTGAGTACGGCTCGGGCTTGAGGCTGGCCTTGTTGTTTTTCGGGATCTGGTACGACAGTGGGTTGAAGTACAACTGCAGGTTCGGGTTGGTCTGCTGCTCGTCGCCACGGAAGAACCCGCCGGCCTGGTTGACGCTCATCGCCAGCGCGCCCTTGCGGGTGAACAGGTACTTCAGGCCCAGTTTGAACTGGCCGAACAACGAACTGAGCTGGTCGTTGAGTGTCGGGATGTTGGCCTTGTAGTAGTAACTGGCGCACAGGTGATCCTGCAGGTTCTGTCCCACCGCCGGCAGGTGCTTGACCAGCGGGATGTTGTGCCTGGCCAGCAGCGCCTGATCGGCCACACCGGACAGTTGCAGAATCTTCGGTGTGTCCACGGCACCGGCGCAGAGGATCACTTCCTTGTTGGCGCTGAAGGTTCGCACCACGCCATGCTGGGTGATGGATATCCCGGTAGCGCGCTGCCGGCCGTCGAACAGCACCCGGTCCACCAGAGCAAAATGCTCGACCGTCAGGTTCGGCCGGCTCAATGCCGGATGCAAATGGGCGAAGCTACTGGAGCAACGCTGGCCGTCGCGGGTGTTGACGTCGTAGATGCCCGCACCTTCGAATTTCGGCCCGTTGAAGTCGTCGCTGATGGGGTAGCCCAGTTCGTCGCAACCCTTGAGGAACACATCGCAGATCGGATGGGTCTGGCCCTTCATCGGGGTGATGCTGATCGGGCCGCTGCCGCCGTGGTAATCGCTGTCACCCAGCGGGTGGTTTTCCAGTTTGCGGAAGTACGGCAGCACGTCCTTGAAACCCCAGCCGTCGTTGCCGTTGGCCGCCCAGTCATCGAAATCGTGGGCCTGGCCGCGCACGTAGATCATCGCATTGATCGAACCCGAGCCACCCTGCACCTTGCCGCGCGGGGCGTAGATCTCGCGGTTGTTCAGCTGCTTTTGCGGCTGGCTGTAGTACATCCAGTTGAAGGTCGGGTTGTAATACATTTTGGCGAAGCCGACCGGGATCTTGAACCACAGGGAACTGTCTCTCCCGCCCGCTTCCAGCAGCAGCACCGTGTGTTTCCCGGAGGCCGAGAGGCGATTGGCCAGAACGCAGCCTGCTGCGCCGGCGCCAGCGATGATGTAGTCGTATGTCATGCACGGTTACCGCGTAAGTCGTTGTTCTAATAAACCGGAATGGGTAGAGCCCTGTAGGAGCGAGCTTGCTCGCGATGAACCTGAGAACACCGCGGGGTATCAGGCCCCCAGCGTTATCGTTGACGATCATCGCGAGCAAGCTCGCTCCTACAAAATTCTCCCGTCAGCCCCTGGCCGGCGATGTGTCTTTGACATCAGCCGGGGTCGGCGCCATTTGCAGGTGCAGGCGTGAACCGGTGTACGGCGAATGCTTGCGCACCACATCCATGTTCAGCTCCACGCCAAGGCCCGGCTCGGTGGACGGGATGATGTAGCCGTCCTCCCACTGCAAGGGTTTGGTCAGGACTTCGGCATGGAAACCGCCCCAGGTCATGATGCTTTCCTGGATCAGGAAGTTCGGTGTGCACGTCGCCAGCTGGAAACTCGCCGCCGCGCCAATCGGACCGTTGTAGAGGTGCGGGGCGATCTGCGCGTAATACGCCTCGGCCATGCTCGCGATCTTCTTCGCTTCCAGCAGGCCACCGCAGCGTGCGACGTTCATTTGCAGGATCGACGCGCCGCCGGCCTGCAACAACTTGAAGAATTCGTACTTGGTGGTCAGGCGTTCACCGGTGGCAATCGGGATGCTGGTCTTGGCCGCGACTTGCGCCATCGCGTCTTCCTGGCCTGGCGGCACCGGCTCTTCGAACCACAGCGGGTCGTACTTCTCCAGGCGCTTGGCCAGGCGAATGGCCGAGGACGGCACCATCTGCCCGTGGGTGCCGAACAGCAAATCGCACTTGTCACCCACCGCTTCGCGGATCTTGCGACAGAAGGTCTCGCAGCGTTCCAGCACTTCCAGGGAAATCTGGTGACCGGAATACGCGGTGTACGGGCCTGCCGGGTCGAACTTCACGGCGGTGAAGCCTTTGTTCATGTTCTCGATGGCGCACTCGGCGGCCAGGTCCGGGTCGTCGTAGTCGTACTCACCCTTGCTGTTGACCGGGTACAGGTAGGTGTAGGAACGCAGCTTTTCGTGGACCTTGCCGCCGAGCAACTCGTACACCGGTTTGTTCGCCGCCTTGCCGATGATGTCCCAGCAGGCCATCTCCAGGCCGCTGACCACGCCCATCATGGTCAGGTCCGGGCGCTGGGTGAAGCCGCTCGAATAAGCCTGGCGGAAAAAACGTTCGATGTGGTGCGGGTCCTGGTTCAGCAGGTAGCGTTCGAACACGTCTTCGATGATCGGCACCATGGCCTTGGGGCCAAAGGTCGCGGCGTAGATTTCACCGACGCCTTCGATGCCGCAGTCGGTCTTGAGCTTGACGAAAAGCCAGTACATCCCGCCGATGTGCGGTGGTGGAACGGCAACGATATGGGTTTCAAGGGCGACGATTTTCATCTCAGGCACCTGTCTTTTTCAAATTAGTCGTGTTCAAGGATTTACGATTGATCCGTGCGCGCAGGGTCAGGGCTGCCAGGGTCCCGAGCAGGCCGACGAATGCGATGTAGCCGAAATACAGCTTGTAGCCAAAGGCACCGGGGAAATTCTCGGTGAGGTAGCCATTGATCAAGGGAATGAAGGCATCCGGCAGGTAACCCACCACCGAGACGATGCCGATGGCCAGGCCGGTGATGCGCAGCGGGATGTTGCAGGTATCGAGAATCGCCCAGTACAGCCCGCGAATGGCGTAGGTCATCAGGCCGATGAAAATCACCGTGCCGATCAGCAGGCCGAGGCTGTTGAGGGCCGGGAACACGATCAGGCCGATCATCGCCAGGGACGCGAGGAACAACGCGACGACCAGTACCGAAATGTTGGAGAACTTGTCGCCCAACCAACCGCCACCGATACCGCCGATGGGGCGCATCCACAACTTGATGGTGGTGATGGTGCCGGCCATGACCGCGGTCATGCCGCCACCTTGCAAGTAATCGGAGAAACTGTAGGTGGCCCAGAAGATGTGGTAACCGCAGAACACAATGGCGGTAACCAGCCACAGTTCAGGGATTTTCACCAGGGTGGCCAGGTCGCTGAGCAGATTGAACTTGCCCTTCTCCACCGCCGCCGTGTCTTCCATCGACTTCGGATCCTTGATCAGCACCAGCACACAACCGATGGCGATACAGGTAAAGGCATAGAGGTAAACCACGTGCTTGAAGCCTTCGGCCGCCGACTCGCCACGGCTTTCGGTGGCGAAGGCGAACAGGCCCAGGGCAACCGTCGCCAGCAAGGCTTCCACCAGACCGCGACCGCCGTCGAGGATGCCGAAGAAGCGGCCTTGCTCGGAGTGATGGGCAATCATCTTCACCCGCTTGAGCACCGAGGCCCAGAAGGTCAAACCGGTGGTCAGGCCCCAGCAACCGAAGATGATCATCAGGCCGGTCATCGACGGCGCGGTGGAGTACCACAGGCCCAGGGCGCCGGTAGCCACCAGTGAGAAGAAAATCAGAAAGCGTGGTGCGATGCGATCCGCCAGCCAGCCGCTGGGCAGATACGACAACAGGAAAATCGTGCCCAGCATCGAGTACAGATAACCCAGTTCACTGTGGTTGATCTGGAACACTTCGAGCATGGTGGTCTGGTAGACCTGGCGCAGGTACAGGATCGGGTAGATCGCGCCGGCGGCGAGCACTAACAGCATCAGTTGGAAATAACGACTTCCCTTGTCACTGTGGCTTTTTAGACCCGCGTTCGAACCCTGAACAGCGGCAGCAGTGGATGCTTGCTTGGACATTGAGTAGACCTCTGGCCGCCCGGTGTCCGGGCGGCCGTGATAATTGTTTTTATAGATGCAGTGTGAGGCGTGTTGCGGTGGATCAGTACTTCATCACCACCAATCGGGTCTGGGTGAATTCAAGCATGCCGTGCTTGCCGTCATCACCGCCCAGGCCCGAGCGTTTCCAGCCGGCGTGGAAGCCCTGGTACGGGTCGGCCGGGGTGCGATTGACGTACAACTCACCGGCCTCGATGGCGTTGGCGACTTTCTGTGCGGTGCGGTAGTTCTCGGTGTAGAGCACCGACGACAGGCCGAACTGGTGGTCGTTGGCCATGGCCAGCGCTTCGTCGATGTCGCGGTACTTGAGCACCGGCAGCACCGGGCCGAAGATTTCTTCCTGGATGATTTCCATGTCCTGACGGCAGCCGCTGAGCAGGGTCGGCGGATAGAAATGGCCCTTGCCTTCAGGCAGCACGCCGCCGGTTTCCAGCACCGCACCGTCGGCAATGGCGCGCTCGACCATGGCGTGGATGTTCTGCTGCGAACTGGCGTTGACCAATGGCCCCATCAGGCTGGCATCGGTGGCGCGGTCGCCGAGTTTCACCGCACTGATTTTCTCTTTCAGCAGGCCGAGGAATTTGTCGTAGACGCTTTCCTGCACATAGACCCGCTCCACCGCCGTGCACAACTGGCCGCAGTGGGTGGTCTTGGAAGCGACGATGGCACTGGCGGCCGCTTCGAGGTCGGCATCGGCCTCGATGATCGCCGGGGTCTTGCCGCCCAGTTCCAGGGACGGCTTGGCGATATTGGCCTTGCAGTAATCGAGCACGATGCGCCCGGCATTGACGCTGCCGGTCAGGGTGATCAGGCCCACGGCTTTATGGGTGCAGACGACCGCGGCGGTGCCGTGGTCCATGGTCAGGATGTTCACCAC
>NZ_AKJL01000062.1 GCF_000282355.1 Pseudomonas sp. GM49 | reverse complement strand
TGACTGACCCACCGCTATCGCGAGCAAGCTCGCTCCCACAGTTGATCGGTACCATGCGCAAATCCTGCGTTCAGTTACGCCAGGTAAAGCGCCAATCAGACCGTATTCCGGGCAGTAAAAAACCCGCAGCCCTTTCGGGTTGCGGGTTTTCGGTTCTAGCGCCGGATCAGTTTACAGACCGAAGCTCAGACGCCAACACCGGTTTTTCTGATGTCTTCAACACGGGCTGTTCCAGCCGTGCCCGCCCGTAAAACGCCAGCGCCGTCAGCAAACATGCCAGCCACACAAAGATCCCGGCCCATAAGGTGTGGGACATGTAGTGCCAGCCTTGCAGTACCCGCGTGGTGCCATAGATGAAACCGAGGGTCAGCGAGCCGTACATGATCGCTTTCGAATAGCGCCAGCGGTAGCGACGTGCCACGAAGTACAACGCCAGCATGGTGAACCCGCCCGACGCGTGCCCGCCCGGCCAGCAACGCCCCGGACCGGCAACTTTCAGCAGGTCGAAATTTTCATACCACTCGACGTGCTCCATTTTGCCACCGTACAGGGTCGTCTCGATCGGGCAATACACGCTGGTGTGGCCCTTGAGGTAGTGAATTACCCCGGTGCTGATGGAGAACGCGAACACCACGTAGAGAAAATCGCGACGGTGCCGGGTGGCAAAGCGCAGCACTGGTGCGACTTTGATTTTTTCCAGGAAGGCGATGATTTTCGAATGCTTTTCGGCCTTCAGGCGCGGCCAGAGAAATGACAACAAGGCACCGATAATCGCAATCTCGCCCGTCCAGTTCGGGATGATCCGCGCCCATTTATGGGTGATTTTTTCGAACAGATGAACATGGTCCAGCGGGTACGTCTGCGTCACCGGATCAAAAAAATAGTTGTTGAACGCGATGTCGATACTGGTCATGTCGAACATCAGGAACACCACGACCGCGCAGGCCAGCGGAATACCGAAATTCACCCAGTAAAAGCGGTAGCGAGAAGCGGTCAGCATTGTGAATCCTGATTCAAAAAGAAGAGGGAAAAACTCAATGAGTGCTCACCGAGCTCCAGTCAGAAGCCTCGATGAAACCAAGCATGCGCGGAGTTTGCGGGGTTTCGGCGGAAATAAACAGTGAAGCGCCATAACCCAGGGTCGAAGGCGGTAACTTGAGGTCTGTTTCCAGTTGCTCCATGCACTCGCTGTGGGTCACCAGAACCAGGTTGCGCCCGGCCACTTTATGCGCAAGCGTGTCGCGCAACATGGTGCCCTTGCAAATGATCAGCCAGTCTTCGCCCGTGCCAACCTTGTTGAACATGAAGTTGGCGGTCTGCGCCGTGCGCAGGATCGGGCTGTTGTAGATATCGGCCTTGTCCAGGCCCAGGTGTTTGAACTGTGCCCCAAGGCTCTCGGCAACACGGCGAGAGCGCTCGGTAATGCCATCGTTACCAACCAGGCAAGGCGCAGAGGAGTGGTCGCAGCGCTCGACGTGGCGCACCAGTACGATCACGTCGCCCTTGGCCCATCCCGTTATCAGAGCCTGTGCACCGGCCACATTGCCGTGAGCCAGGTCCGGCGCGGTGGCGGGACGCAGCAAAAACACGGTCAGCGGGATAACCAGCAACGCCGAGGCCAACACCACCGCAGCGTTGCGATAGCGGGCAAAGCGGTTCAGATCGATCGAGCGTTTTATCCCGAAAAGACTCAGTCTTAATTCCACATCAAGCCGCCTCGCCGGCACACACCACCCCATTAGATCCCGCAAGGTTAGCGAAACCTGCGTCGGTGACTGGTGAAACGCATGTGAAAAAAAGCTTAAAAGCGCTGTAAAAATCTTGTTACAGAATCCGCTCGGCAAAATCCTTTCAGCTCCCGGGATTGCGGCCGATACATCCTGCTTACGCAGCTTGGCGGCCCCCAAAAAAAACAATCTTCCAGCCAACCGACAAAAAAGAAGCACTACGTTCCTGGAGGAATTTGATGAATAGCTGGTTCGGCAACATCAGCGTGAACCTGAAACTGGGCCTGGGATTTGGCCTGGTCCTGGCACTGACCTGCGTCCTCGCCCTGACCGGCTGGACCAGCCTGGGCGGGTTGATCGACCGCAGTAACTGGATGAGCGACATCACCCAGCTCAATGGCGGCCTGACCAAGCTGCGCGTGGTTCGCCTGCAGTACATGCTGACCAACGGCGACGAAACCGCCGCGCAGTCCGTACAGACCACCCTCGACGCCTTCTCGGCCCAGCAGCAAGCCCTGCTGGCGAAGTTCAAGAGCCCGGAAAACCTCAAGTTGCTCAGAGAACAGGGCGCCGTCATCGATGCCTACAAGACATCCCTCGGCAAGATGCGCAACGCCTATCGCGCCGGCAACAGCGCCCGTGATGCCATGAGCACCAGCGCCGAAACCGCCAACACGTTGATCAATGACATCAACGCCCGCGTGCAGCAAATGCCGTTGAGTGACCAGCGCTTCGAACAGTTCCAGGCCATCACCGCGACCAAGGAAGCGTTCCTGCTGGCCCGCTACGAAGTGCGCGGCTATACCGCCAACACCAATGCCGAGACCGAGCAAAAAGCGGTCGGCCAACTGGACGCCGCCATCGCCAGCCTGAAACCGCTGAACACGCATTTCGCCGATTCCCGGCAAGACGCCCTGCGTCAGCTGGAAACCGCACTGGGCAACTACCGCAGCGCCTTGCAGGCCTACAAGGCCGCCAGCAACGACGCGGTGCAAGCGCGCAAGGAAATGACCGACCAGGGCGCCGCCATCGTGTCCCAGAGCGATCAGATGTACCAGATCCAGCTCGACCGCCGTGACGCCGAAAGCGCCCGGGCACGCACACTGCAAATGATCAGTACGTTGCTGGCGTTGCTGGTGGGCATCATTGCCGCCGTGGTCATCACTCGCCAGATCACCCGCCCATTGCGTGAAACCCTGGCGGTGGTCGATCGCATCGCCAGTGGTGACCTGTCCCAAAACGTCCTGGTTACCCGCCGCGACGAACTCGGCGTGTTGCAGCAAGGCATCGCGCGCATGGGCGTGACCCTGCGCGACTTGATCAGCGGCATCCGCGACGGCGTGACCCAGATCGCCAGTGCCGCCGAAGAGCTGTCGGCCGTGACCGAGCAGACCAGCGCCGGGGTCAACAGTCAGAAAGTCGAGACCGATCAGGTCGCGACCGCCATGCACGAGATGACCGCCACCGTGCAGGAAGTCGCGCGCAACGCTGAAGAAGCCTCGCGAGCCGCTGCCGCGGCGGACGGCGAAGCCCGTGAAGGTGACAAGGTGGTCAACGAAGCCATCGCCCAGATCGAGCGTCTGGCCAGCGAGGTGGTGCGTTCCACCGAAGCCATGAGCGTGCTGCAACAGGAAAGCGACAAGATCGGCAGCGTCATGGACGTGATCAAGGCCGTTGCCGAACAGACCAACCTGCTGGCGCTCAATGCCGCCATCGAAGCAGCTCGTGCCGGTGAAGCCGGTCGTGGTTTTGCCGTGGTGGCCGACGAGGTTCGCGGCCTGGCCCAGCGCACGCAGAAATCCACCGAGGAAATCGAAGGCCTGGTGGCCGGTCTGCAGAACGGCACGCAGCAAGTGTCGGCGGTGATGAACAACAGCCGCGTCCTCACCGACAGCAGCGTGGCCCTGACCCGCAAGGCCGGCGAGTCACTGGAGAACATCACCCGCACGGTGTCCAACATCCAGTCGATGAACCAGCAAATCGCCGCCGCTGCCGAACAGCAAAGCGCCGTGGCCGAAGAGATCAGCCGCAGCATCATCAACGTGCGCGACGTGTCCGAACAGACCGCTGCGGCGAGCGATGAGACTGCCAAGTCCAGCGTTGAACTGGCGCGGCTGGGTGGTCAATTGCAGCAGATGGTGAGCCACTTCCGCGTGTGATGAATTCAGGCTCGTCCTGTAGGAGCGAGCTTGCTCGCGATGCTGGTCAACGATAACGCGTGCATTCTGAATGACCGCGACGCTGGCAAGTTCTTCGCGAGCGAGCTCGCTCCTACAGGGGAGCTCAGCTCATCCAGGGATCTATCACTTCAACACCGCTGAACTCGAAATCTCGAACATTGCGGGTGGCTATGGCAGCCCCATGGCTTCGGCAAGTGGCGGCAATTTGCGCATCTGCCATTGAAACTGCACGCCCGTTTGCTTCAGCACCCGCTGTCAGCGCTGCGTACTCAACAGCGGCATGCGCATCAAATGGCAAAATCCTGCCAGCAAAGTCCTCTTCGAACATTGCCATGGCATGGGCTTCAAATTTTTGTTTGCGCTTGCCCGAAGGCAGGCGTGCGATGCCGTGGAGTATTTCCGCCACCGTTACCGCACTGACTGCCAGATCCATCGCCGGCTGCGCATCAACCCAGGCAACCACCCGGGTTTCAGGCTCGGCTCGCATAAACTCTGAAAGAACGTTGGTATCGAGCACTATCATTCAGAAAAATCCACCGCCGTTGCTTTCTCTGAACGCTCTGGCAGATCAAGCTCGACTCCGCCCAGAGTGCTGAAACGATTGCGGATCCTGCTTCCAAGTCCACCGGCGCGATCAACCGTCGCCAAGGCCCTGCCCAGAATCAGGCGAGCCTCCTCTTCCATGGAATGTCCGTTATGAGCCGCTGTGATGCGCAGTTGCTCCTTGAGCTTCTCATCAAGGTTTCTAATTGTGATGCTGGCCATGATGCCTCCTGCAATCAATGAAATCATTGATTGCAGGCTAGCACATCCTGGCAAACCAAAACCCGGCAATCTTCCGAATGGCCAATATTACCGCGTCCCACGCTGGCGCAATGCCGACGGCATGAAGTACGCGTCTTCCGGTACCGGTTGGGCGAAGTCCACTGTGGCCGGCTCTTCGTTGTCCAGGTTCTGCACGTAGTAACGACGCGCCTGCAAGTCATGGAATACGTCCAGCGCACTCCAGGTGGTGGGCAGGTCGTAGAAGTTTTTCAGGTAGGCCATCGACACCCGCCACAACTCCCCTCGCCCGTCGTATTGATCCACCAATGCGGCGCCCCAACTGTCCTCGTCCAGAAACAGCACGCGCCTGGAATAGATATGCCGCGCGCCCGGCTTGAGCGTGCCTTCGACCACCCAGACCCGATGCAGCTCATAACGGGTGTATTGCGGGTTGAGGTGGCCTGGTGTGAGCAACTGCGCGTACTTCACCTCAGGGCTACCGACTTTGTAATTGTTATAGGGAATGTAGACCTCTTGCTTGCCCTTGAGCTTCCAGTCGTAGCGGTCTGGCGAGCCGTTGAACAGGTCAGTATCGTCCGCCGTACGCAGGCCGTCGGATGAGGCGATCGGGGTGTCATACGCGAGGTTCGGCGCCCGGCGCACACGGCGTTGGCCCGCGTCGTAGACCCAGGCCTGACGCGAGTCCTTGAGCTGGTCCAGGGTCTCGTGAACCAACGCCGCACCGCCAGCCAGCCGGGCCGGGCTCTTCACGAACGCCAAGTAGTAAAACAGGATGTTTTTCAGGTCGGCAAACTGCCCGCCCGGACGGTAATAGTTGAAGAGCCCCTCCTGCTGCGAGGTCACAAGCGCGAAACTGCCGTTGCGTTGTACCGGCGCTTCGGAGGCACGACGGACCACATAGATGCCGCGATAACGGGTGATGTGGTTCCACAGCACCTCGACCCCATCCTTGGGCACCGGGAACGGCACACCGCCATAGGCATCGGCAAAACCGGTCCCGCCATCGAGCAGCTTGGCCGAGATCGCATTTTTCAAGGTGTTGTCGTACAGCCACTGCGGCGCCGAGCCAGAGCGGCGAGAGGGATAGACCGGCATCTGGAAGGTGTCGGGGTAGCTGTTGAACAGTGCGATCTGACCCGGGCTGAGGTGGGCCTTGTACTGTTCAAGGTTGGCCTTGGTGATGGTGAAAAGCGGCTTGTCCGTCGCATACGGGTCCAGGTGATGCTGGCCAGGCTTGTAGCCCGCCGGCGCCTGGGTGATACCGCCGCTCCATGCCGGAATGGTCCCGGCCGCGTTGCCGGCACGCTCGGCCCCCAGCGGCGTCAGCGTGCTTTTCAATTGCTCGGCTTGCTGGGGCGTGACCGCGGCCAGCGCGCTGCCGGCGGCCAGGCTCAGGAACAGCGCCAGCGTGGTCTTGGTCAGTCGTGAAGTGTGAATCATGATCGTTCTCCGAAATACAAAAACCTGTGGGAGCGGGCTTGCTCGCGAAAGCGGTGTGTCAGGCGACATATGTGTTGGATGTGCCGCCCTCTTCGCGAACAAGCCCGCTCCCGTGTAGCAATCAAAGGAAGTACTTGAGGTTGAAGCCGACGTTATCGCGGTCACGCAGGCCGTTGTCCTGCCCACCGCCATAGAACTCGGTGTATTGCAGCTCGGCCTCCAGTTTGTTCTGGTAGTTGGCCTTGATCCCCAGGGTGTAGGCCTTGCGGCCCTCGATGATGTTGCCCGCCTGATAGCTGTTGCCCTCGAAGTCATCCTTGTAGACGACATAAGGCGAGACGTTGACCCCGGCATACACGTCGTTCCAGGTGCCGTTTAGCATCGCGGTGTAGCTGTAGGAGTTGCGGTTGACCTGGTCGCTGCGCTCGCCACCGGACACATATGAAAAGTTACCTGTGCCCGCGAAGTAACGGGTACTGCCGTCAAAAGCGGTGTATTGCAGGCTGCTGCCGCGCAGGTGCTCGGACGCCAGTTCGAACACGCCGAACATCGAGTCGAATGACAGGCTCGGGCCAAAGTTGTAAATGGTGCCCATGGACGTGTTGAACGCTTCCACCCGCTCAGCGTTATTGATCTGGCTGTCGAGCGTGACCTGCTGCCCGCCGATGTTGATGGTCTGGCCGGCTGCCGCTGCGGCAGCGCCGTTGGCCAGGTCGCCGATCAGGTCGTTGGTGGCGGCGACCCCGATGGGCAGGTTCGGCCGATAAGCCACTTCACCGAACACCGACGCCTGGCCCAGGGTGGTGTTGAAACTGAAGCCGTACATGCGGATGTCTTCGGCGTAGCGCCGATGCGCCTGAATATTGCCCAGCACATCCACGGTCGCCAGGCCGTTGGCCAGTTGCCCCGCCTGACTGCCGGCGACACCGGCCAACAGGTTGGTCAGGGCATTCATGTCGATGCCCTTGTACCCTCCCAGATCGGCGGAAATGGTCGGTTCCTTGGCGTGGTAGTTGACCATGTACAACCCGAACTCGGTGCTGTTGAGTTCTTCTGCGATGTAGCGAAAAGCGAAACCGAACTGGCCGTCGTTGCGCGCGTTGAAATCCTTGCCGACCGTGGCCACCTTGACGGTGTTGCCAAAGGTCGGGGTTACCCCGTTGGCGTACAGGCCGGTGGTGCTCAGAGCCTGGTTGAGCAGCGGGTTGTTGCCCAGCGCACTGTACAGATCGATCACGTTGCCAAAGCCTGGCACCGGGGTGTCCAGAGCGGTACCGCTGAAGTTGTTGTAGGCGGTGTTGCCGCCGTCGGCGAACAGGTCCGTCTGCGAGTAGAAAGTGCCGACCGGGTCGATGCGGGTTTCCTTCCAGTTGGTCTGGTAAAAGCTTTCCATGGTCAGGGTGTCGGTCAGGCCGATGTTGAAGCTGAGCGCCTCCACCGGGACCAGCACTTCCTTGACCTCGGCCCCGGGCAAACGGTACTTGGCCGCATCCACCGGGTTGGTGGTGTTGATCCCGCCACGGTAGAAAATCCCCTCGCCCCAGTTGAACACCTGGCGCCCGATACGTGCGGTGACCGGCATCTGCGCCACGTCCCAGTTGCCATAGAGGTAGGCGTCGAGCATCTCCACCCGGCTGCCGGCGATATCGCGGGTCTGGCTGGTGAAATGGTCGTCCTGGGGGAAATTCTGACTGGGTTGCGACGGGTTGTTGTTGCGGTAGTAATCGTTGCGCTTGTCCATCAGTTGGGTGTCATAGAACGCGGTGCCGCGCACGAACATCCCGTAGTTCTGATAGTTGGCCTCGAGCTCGGAGGTGATCTTGTACACCTCGGAAACCAGACCGGTGTCGAAGTTGCGATTGCCGTCGTTGGTGTTGATGTCGTCGTTGTTCTTGTCCCGGCCCTGGACCCGCCACAAGCGGCCATAAGACAAGGTACTGTCGAATGAACCGGTGATCTGTTTGTCCAGCACACTGAACTCTTCGGCCTGCGCGCCGTCGACCGCGCACAGTTGCAGCAGCCCTGCCAGGCCGACGCCGGGAAGCGCCGCGCCAGACAGCCGAAATCGAGTCCTCATGATCTGTTCCTCTTTCCCTGGTTTTGTTGTTTTTATTGTTTCTGTGTAAGCGGACAAAGTTGCCGCAATGGCTATGGCGCCAATCCCGCACTGGCATAAATCCGGCTGTGTGCGCCGAAATGTCCCAGCAGTTTGAACAGCTGTTGGTTAAGTGCCGGATGGTCGAAGTCTTCGCGCTGCAGCTGATTACCGCTGCTGAAATCGCTGGTGATCGGTGCTGTGTCCAGCCATTGGCCGATGGCTTCATCGAACGCTGCGGATTCGTCGACGGACTCTGCACTCACCACTTCGCGCAGGTAGTCCACCGAGTACGGCGGATAACGGGCGTCCTGGGCAAAATCGGCATAAGCGTCGAGCATCGGGTGTACCTGGCCTGCGCGCAGCAGGCGACGAAGCCAGGTCGACTGATATTTCTCCACTTCCATGTGCCGGGTGGCGACCCGTTCGATGGCCGCCTGTTTGTCGGCATCGAAGCCGGCCAAGGCCTTGCCTTCCAGCAACAGCAGGCTCGCCAGGTCGACACCGGGCAGCGGCTTGGCGTGATAAGGCTGGGTCAGGTCCTGAACGTGGTGCAGGCCCCAACCGAGAAATCGATAGCCCCAATAAGGATGGCCAGTGGCAAACGCCAGTCGCGCCAACCCCATGTACTGATAGGCGCGCCAGTCCGGCCAACTGCGCTGAAGAAATCCGGCAGCGGCATACACCACCGGGCTTTCATGGAAAAACCCCATATGGAACGGCGCCTGGGAGCTGTACTGAAACCGCGCGTCGCCGAAAGGCTGTGGGCCGAAACCGTACAACGCGCCCACCTCGCCCGGGTTGTCGCTGAACAGGTTGATGTCGTGGCCATAATCAGGCTCATCGGCGGCGCTGGCCAACACGGCCAGCGGTGCTACTTTTTCGCCGTCCTTCACGCGGATGAAGCGCTGACGATTCCACGGTGAGCGGGTCTGCTCAACCATGACCTGCCCGGCGTTGAGGTGTTCACGTTCAGGCTGGTCCTTGCCCGGCAACGGCTGGATCACCATGGCCAGATGAATCTGTGGATTGATCCGCATCGCGGTGAGGAAGTCGTGCCGCAAATTGTCCCCGGGCACGACGGGCAGCCGCAGATTATCGGGGCGTGGCGGGTATTGGGCGAAGTGCTCGCGGGCGAAGCGTTCCTGTTCGTCCAGCAGAGCGCTCACTGCTTCGTATTGCTGCGCAAGAAACTGCTCCAATGGCTCGACTTCGACCTGCTGGACTGCGCGCAAGGCCGGCAGGCCCTGCAACGCCAGGTAGCTGCCCACCGTATGGTTGGACCAGCCCCACGCCGTCGGGACCGTTCCACAAAGCAGCAGCAGGAGAAATGTCAGCTTCATTGCTTTTGGTTCTTATTGGATGTGCAGTGAGGGTTGAGCCTAACAACCGGTCCTGCCCCTGACACTGTCCAATCTCACCAGAAAAGTTCTCCGATAGCGCCACATGCACGGTGTAAAAAAACACCGAAGGTCATTGTGGGAGCGAGCTTGCTCGCGATGGCGGTGGGTCAGTCACCATTGATATCGAATGTACTGCCGTCATCGCGAGCAAGCTCGCTCCCACAGGGTTCTCGGGTGTTTTCCTAAGCGGGGTAACCGGTGATTTTGCGGATGCTTTGGTACAACGGCTTGAGCTGTCGATACATGCGCAGGTAGACCTCTTTGTACAGTCGCTCATAGATCTGCTGCGCCTCGGGTTGCGGCATGAATACCGCACCGACCCGAGTCATGGCGGCCATCGCCGTGGGAAAGTCCGCGTGCAGCCCCAGCCCAACCGCGCAGCAAATGGCCGCGCCCAGGCCGGACGCTTCGTAGACATGCGGACGCTCGGCCGGCAGGCCGAAAATATTCGCAGTGAGTTGCATCGCGGCATCACTCTGGGAGCCACCACCGGCGACGCGCAAACGCGTGATGGAGACCCTGGAACGCTTCTCGATCTTCTCCATGCCCTGACGCAAGGCATACGCCAGACCTTCGAGGATCGCCCGGTAAATGTGCGCACGGGTATGCACGTCACCGAAGCCGATCATCGCGCCCTTGGCTTCCACCCCCGGCTCACGGATACCGGGCGACCAGTAGGGTTGCAGCATCAACCCCATGGAGCCCGGCGGCACCGCGTCGACCAGCGCATCGAAGAGTTGCTCAGGCTCCACGCCCTGGGCTTTGGCCTGCTGCATTTCCCGCAGGCCGAACTCGTTCTTGAACCAGCTGACCATCCAGTAGCCGCGATAAATCATCACCTCGCAGTTGTATTGATCCGGCACCGCAGACGGGTAAGGCGGAATCAACGGGACGATTTCCAGGTAGCGCGACCGGGTGCTGGTGATCGTCGCCGTGGTGCCGTAGGAAAGGCACACAGTGCCTGCGTCGACGACGCCGGAACCGACGACTTCGCAGGCCTTGTCGGCACCCGCGGCGATCAGCGGCAGCCCCTCGGGAATGCCGGTGTGGCGGCTGGCCTCGGCGCTGATGTAGCCGAGGGTTTCACCAGGTTTGTGCAGGCTCGGCAGTTGCTCGGGACGCACCGCCAGCGCCTG
>NZ_AKJL01000061.1 GCF_000282355.1 Pseudomonas sp. GM49 | reverse complement strand
CCCCAGCCGTACCGGCTGGCCGAGTTTCTGGGCGCCGCTGGACAAGGCCGTGGCCACCCGTCAGGACCGTACGTTCGGCATGGTCCGCGAGGAAGTTCACTGCCGGCGCTGCGGCGGGCATTTGGGCCATGTCTTCGATGACGGCCCGAAACCCACCGGCCTGCGTTACTGCATGAACGGCCTGGCGATGAAATTCGTGCCGAAGACGGTGTGATTCCCCTCCACTCACTTTTTGCAGGTAATCGCCATGTGGCTGCTGGTCCTCGCTTATCTCGGTGGTGTGCTGACGATTGTCAGCCCGTGCATTCTGCCGGTGTTGCCGTTTGTCTTCGCCCGCACCGGGCAACCCTTCGTCAAAAGCGGATTGCCGCTGCTGGTGGGGATGGCACTGACGTTCGCGCTGGTTGCCACGTTGGCCGCAGTGGGTGGTGGCTGGGTGGTGCAACTCAATCAGTACGGGCGCTGGCTGGCGTTGGTGTTCGTCGCGTTGTTCGGTCTGACACTGTTGCTGCCGCAACTGGCCGAGCGCCTGACCCGGCCGCTGGTGGCGGCGGGCGGTCGTTTATCGGAAGCGGCGGGCGCCGATGCGCGGCCACGTCCCGGTGCTTCGTTCCTGATCGGCGTGGCCACCGGCCTGCTGTGGGCGCCCTGCGCCGGGCCGATCCTGGGCTTGTTGCTGACCGGCGCGGCGCTGCAAGGGGCGAGCATTCAGACCACCTTTTTGTTGCTGGCGTACGCCGCGGGTGCCGCCACTTCCCTCGCGCTGGCGTTGCTGTTGGGCGGAAAAGTCTTCATCGCGATGAAACGTTCGATTGGCGCGGGTGAATGGGTGCGTCGCGGTCTCGGCGCGGCGATGCTGGCCGGTGTGGCGGCGATTGCCCTGGGGCTGGACACGGGGGTTCTGGCGCGGTTTTCCACGGCGTCCACCGGCGGTATCGAACAAGCGCTGGTGGAGAAACTGAGCGGCAAGTCGCCGCGTAACATCGCGGCGCTGATGGCGCAAAACCCAGTCGCCGAAGGCGCGATGCCCGTGGCCGAGAAAACCTCGGGCAGCTTGCCGGTCGAAGGCAACCTGCCGCCGCTGGACGGCGCCGTGCAATGGCTCAACTCGCCGCCCCTCGATGCCCAGGCCTTGAAAGGCAAGGTTGTGTTGGTGGATTTCTGGACCTACTCCTGCATCAACTGCCTGCGCTCGCTGCCCTATGTCAAAGCCTGGGCCGAGAAGTATCGCGATCAGGGGTTGGTGGTGATCGGCGTGCATGCGCCCGAGTTTGCCTTCGAGCGTGACGTCAACAACGTCACCAAAGCCATGAAAGACCTGGGCATCAACTACCCGGTGGCCATCGACAACGAGTTCAAGATCTGGCGCGCCTTCAACAACGAATACTGGCCAGCGCATTACTTTGCCGATGCCCAGGGACGCATTCGTTATCACCACTTCGGCGAAGGTGCGTACGCGGAGTCGGAGCGAGTCATCCAGCAATTGCTGCGTGAGGCAGGTGCCGCAAAAGTTGCGGACGGGCTGATCGATGCCAAGGCCGATGGCGTGCAAATGGCCCCGGACAACAACGCCGTGCAGTCGCCGGAAACCTATGTCGGCTACCAGCGCGCGGAGCATTTCGTGCCGGAAACCGCATTGGTACCGGACAAGGTCGCGGCCTACAACCCGCCGGCGCAACTGGCCCTCAACGACTGGAGCCTGGGCGGGCAGTGGCATGTCGGCCCGGAACGGGCCACCGCCAGCGCACCGGCCAGCCGCATTGTCTATCGCTTCCATGCCCGTGATTTGCATTTGGTGCTCGGCCCTGGCGCCGATGGCAAGCCGGTGCGTTTCAAGGTGCTGATCGACGGCCAGGCTCCCGGCGATGCCCATGGCATGGACGTGGCCCCCGATGGCAGTGGCACCGTAACCGAGCAGCGCTTGTACCAACTGGTGCGGCAGAACGACGGTGTGAGCGACCGGACCTTCAGTATCGAGTTTCTTGACCCGGGTGCGTCGGCTTACGCCTTCACGTTCGGCTGATAAATTTTCAACGATTCAGGAGTTCGCCCCCATGAAAACCCTCTTTACCTGGCGCCGTACCCTGCTGGGGCTGGCGGCTGCCGG
>NZ_AKJL01000060.1 GCF_000282355.1 Pseudomonas sp. GM49 | reverse complement strand
GCCCAACGGGGGCAAGCCCCCTCGCCACAGGCAAGCCCCCCTCGCTACAAGTGACTCAGCCCCCCCTTAACAGCCCCGCCATCAGAGCGGGGCTTTTTATTGCCCGTGATTCGGGCAAAACCGCGATTACTCTTCCAGTATCGACGCAGAACACCACTTCCCTTCACCCATGAGCACCACGGGTCCGCCTGCGGGGAGCGTCAACTCACTTTCCAGCCCAGACCTCGGTGGTGCAACTGCCGAGGTCATCATGAACACGACCCCTTTGTATCGCCAACTGGCCAATCACTATCTGGACGCTATCCGCAGCGGCACCTTGAAAACCGGTGAACGCTTGCCCTCGATCCGCTTGATGATGGAAAAACACGCAGTCAGCCTGTCAACCGCGGTGCAGGTGTGCCGGGAGCTGGAAGACTATGGCGTGCTGGAGGCCCGGCCACGCTCCGGCAACTACATTCGCCAGCCCGACACCCTGCCCAAGCCCGCCCCGGCTGCCTCGGTGCCAGCGCTGGATACCAGTGCCTATGTCGGCATTCATGAACAAGTCTCAACGGTGCTCAAGGCCAGTCAGCGGGCGACGATCAAGGTCAACTTCGCCAGCGCCTACTGCGCGCCAGAGCTTTATCCGCTGAAGACCTTGCAGGACAACATGGCCAAATCCCTACGCTACGACGCCCGCCTGCTCGGCACCGCGGGCTCGACCAGCGGCAACAGCGCATTGCGCAACATCCTGGCCCGGCGGGCACTGGCCAGCAAGACCCACCTGGCCCCCGAACGGATTGTGATCACCAACGGCGCCACCGAAGCGATCAATCTGGCCTTGCGTGCGGTCACCTGCCCCGGCGACACCGTGGCCGTGGAGTCGCCGACGTTCTACGGTCTGCTGCAAATTCTCGAAAGCCTGAGCCTGCGGGTGCTGGAAGTCCCGGCCTCGGCCCACACCGGGCTCAATCTGGCGGCCCTGGAACTGCTGCTGCAAGGCCCGGAACGGGTCAAGGCATTGATCGTCATCCCCAACCTGCAAAACCCGCTGGGCAGCATCATGCCCGACGCCAACAAGGCACGGCTGGTGAAACTGTGCGCCGAGCACAACACCGTGCTGATCGAGGACGACACCTACGGCGACCTGGTGGACACCGAGCAGCCGCTGTCCACGCTCAAACACTGGGACCGCACCGACAACGTGATCTATTGCGCCTCGCTGAACAAAACCCTGGCACCGGGCATGCGCCTGGGCTGGATCAGCGCCGGCAAATGGCACGACCGTGTTGAGATGCTCAAGCATACGCAGTCCCGGGGGTGCGAAGCGTTATCGCAATTGGCGGTCAGCGAATTCATGCGCACACCGTCCTACGAACGTTACCTGCGGCGTTTGCGCAAAACCCTGACCGTACAACGCGCGCAGATGAGCGCGGCGATCACCCGTTATTTCCCCATCGGCACCAGTGTGACCCATCCGCAAGGCGGCACGCTGTTATGGGTGGAGTTGCCCCGCCGGCATTCATCCATGGCGTTTTTTCACGAGGCGCTGAAGATCGGCATCCAGATTTCCCCTGGGGATATCTTTTCCAACACCGAACGTTTCGATCACTTTGTGCGCATTGGCTGCGGCGCGCCGTATTCGCCGCGGATTGATGAGGCTTTGCAGACGTTGGGCCAAATCCTGAAAAAACAGGGTTGACCACGAACCTGTGGGAGCGGGCTTGCTCGCGAAAGCGCTGTGTCAGACACATCGATGTTGAATGTGCTGGCGCCTTCGCGAGCAAGCCCGCTCCCACAGGTTTTTTTGGGGGGGTTCAGATCGGGGGTTGATGCAGGCAAACGATATGCGGGTCATCATTCCAGTGCGGGAAACGCTCGGCGATCAGCGGGTCGTGGCCGGGAATGACGTGGTCTTCGCCATCGGCCAGGCGGTCGATCTCGGTGAAGGCTTCGAGGGTTTGCGCCAGGTCATCGAGAATCGGGAACGGGCTGCGCTCACGAATGTTGACCCACAGGTGCGCGGCATCCGAGGCCAGCACAATCCAGCCGCGCCCGGTCGCCACCCGCACCACCTGACTGCCGGGCGTATGCCCGCCCACCGGGTGCAGGGTCACGCCGGGAACCACCTCGACGACGCCCGTGTGCAAGCGCATCCGCCCTTCGAATAAGGGCGGCAGCGCCGACATCACGTCCTCGACCTCGTAGGTTTTGTTCACCGTGCGATGGGACATTTTCGGCCCGGTGCAAAAACGCAGTTCCGCTTCCTGCAAATGCACGGTCGCCTTTGGAAACAGCCCGAGGTTGCCGGCATGATCCCAGTGCAAATGGGTCAGGATCAGGTGTTCGACCTGTGCCGGATCGATGTCCAGTTGCCGCAGGGATTCCTCCGGCAGGCGGTACATCTGACGATTGCGACGGTCCGCCGTGGCCGGTTGGAAACAGGTGTCGACCACGATCACCTGCTGCTCGTTGCGGATGACCCAGAAGTAGTAATCCAGCGGCATCGGCGCATTCGGATCACCACAGCAGGCGTCGTAGAGAAAGTTCTCCCGGGCGGTGCGCTGGGCGTTTGCGCCGACGCGGATGGCGAACACTTCGTACACAGGTGTGGACATAGACACCTCCGGGCTCAGGCGGCCGCCGTGGTTTTGAGGGTCGGACGGAAATCGAAATCGATCTGCTCGCTGATGCCCAGGTCCTGTGCCAGCTTATGCAGGCCGCTGTAGTCGCGCATGATGGTCGCGTTCTTGTTGCTCTCGCGGGTGTCGGCAATGATCAGCGCCGCATCCTCAACCCCGAGCTGCGTCAGAATCGCCTCCCACATCGAGTAGTCCTGAGCGATAAAAGCACTCAGCGCCACCGACAGGTTGCGAGCGAAAAACTCCCGCTGGGTCGGCTGCATGTTCGCGTACATGACCTTCGCCACTTCGGCCAGCACCTTGCTGTGGGCATATTCGTCACGGTTATGCAGCTCGGCTACCCGACGGTTCTGCGGCTGGATGGTCTGGTCGTCTGCGAGCAGGTCCAGATAGGCGTTGACGCTGATCTCGGCCACCACCGCAAAAGTGATCGCCGCCAGATCCCGCTGCCATTGCTCGGGCAGCTCTGCATGCAAGGCCTTGAGGCGCAGGTAAGTGACGGACGGCGGCAAGTCCAGATCCTGATCCAGTGCCCGCTCCAGCTTGGTCCGCTCAATGGCGCGCAGGTGCATCAGCGTGTGGTAGTGCTCGTCGATCAGGGTCTGTTGCATGGCCTCGCGAAAATGCCAGTCGTCCTTGCCCAGATACTGATTGGCGATGACGCTGAGTGCCGGGTTGACCACATGCTCCTCGGCGGTGACGGTGCGCAGGTTGTAGCCGATCCAGCCCCAGGTCACCACGCTGCTCTTGAGCTCGTCACTCAAGGCCTGGAATTTCGGGTGATGGAAAAACGGCACCATGCACTCCGGGTAATCCGGGCGCAGCGGGTCGAACGCTTCAATGATCTGGGCCCTGTCCGGCGCACAAACGGAGGCGCGCTTGGTCCAGGCCTGGTTGAGCCTAACGATCAGTTGATGATCGACCTGGGCGATCTCGATTGCTGTTTGCATGACGCGATACCTGTAAGGCGCGTACCCGCCAGGGGGTACGCCAAAAGAATGAAGGGCGACGGAAAATCAGGCCAGCCAGTAGCGGGTCAGGTGGCGCGCCGGGTCAGTGTAACGACTGCGGGCGTGGATCATTCGCCAGTTATCCCAAATCAGCAGGCATCCGTCGGGAATCAGCACTGGAATGTTGTGCTCGACAAAGTACGCTTCGCCGAGCGCGGCAAACCTGGCCAGCGGCGAGGTGCTGTTGGCGACAAGGGATTGCTGCAACGCCTCCTTGGACGGATTCACATCGCCGTAGTGAAACTGGTTGTAGCTGAAGCGGAAAATATCCCCGTCCTCCGTAGGCGTGAGGATGTACTCCTTGACCCGCCGTTGTCCCGGCTCGCCCGGTTTGGCGGTGG
>NZ_AKJL01000059.1 GCF_000282355.1 Pseudomonas sp. GM49 | reverse complement strand
CCAGCCGCAGCCAGTCGCTTTATGGCGGCAACCTTCGGCGCCTGATCGAGAATGACCAAACGCAGTGACTGATTGTCCTTGGCCTGGTCGGCAGCCGCCTGCAACGCCTCAGCGTAAGTCTCGGGTATCTGAAACTGACTAGCTTGGGCTTCGAGTTCTTGCCAGCGATCGATGATCCGCGCACGCAATTCGACGCTGTAGCCCGAGACCACCACCAAGGTGTCACGTTGGGATAACAGGAACTCGCGGTAGACCTGACCGTTTTGTGGGTGCACATAGGGGGTGTCGTTTGAAGAAACGACACCCTTGGCAACCAGCGCACGAACAGTTTTCAGCACATTGTCATGCGTACTGCCGGTCAGCTCGGCTATCTCGCGTGACGACATGGTGTGACGCGACACGTTTTGCGATTGCTCCAAAAGTGTCGCGACATGGCGGGTATTGCCGGGGGTGATGATCGTGTTCATAATGGCCCCTCAGTGTTTTGTATGTTGTTGAAAGAGCCGGGTTGCAGCCCGGCTTTTTTGTGCCTGCGATTCAGGCGATTACTTTTCTGCAGACGCGACCAATCCCACCGACAGAGCTACCGCTCTCAGCGTTCAATGTCCCCAAACGTCCTGATGTCTTGCCGTCCATTTCCTTTCCCCTAGTGGTCTTCCTGGTGCGATCGGCTTAAGTGCCAACTACGCATTCATTGTTCACCGGCCCCCGCCGATAGTGTTTCGTTTCGGTCGCGTGCCTGCGTCTCAGGCAACTTTTACCGACGCTTCCATCACGTCCAATTCGCTCCGGACGTGCTCGATTTCTTTGCGGATGGCTTGCTTCTCGATCTGGTTGACGTGCCCGTCGTCGAGAGCCGAGTGCACCGCGATGGTCAGGTCAGCGATTTCTTTGCCCACGTGCATCATCGAAGCAGTGAGCGTCTTCGGGGCCGGGGCTTCCTTTTTCACCAGGTCGAAACCGAACTGATCAGCCAAGGCGGCGAGCGGACGCATATCGTCGGTATGCAGCAAGATCCCGAACAGGTGCTCAATCGTCAGGTGATGGGCATCGTTGTCGGGGTTGGCACGCTGCAACAGGCTCACGTGGGGAACACCCATCTGGCCGGCCAGAACCTTCGCTTCGTTGTCGAGGACCGCGCTTTGGCAAGCCCGCAGAAATTCGTCCATTCGTAAAACCTCAGTTTTGTTTCAGTGGCTGCGTGCCAACACGCATTGCAAAATGTTTTCAGTCGCGGCAAATGAACTACGCAGCCGTGTTTTGAGAAGGAAACGGACGGATTTCTTCCGCGGTAAATGTTCCATCCGCGTGCTCAGTTACCTTGATGTCCCGCTCCGCTTTCAAAGCTTTAGAGATTGCCGGAGAGCTGACACCAAGAGCCTTGGCGACGGCGATCTGCCCCATCCTCTCGACCAACAATGGCAATGGCGTCTTCTTCATTTCTGTGCTCGACCAAGCTTGATGTGTGGAATCAATATTAACCGCCGGTTAGCATTCAAGCAATACCGCCGGTTAGCGCAAATAACTTAACCAACGGTTAAATTTCACGGATGAGCAAAAAGAAAGAGCTATCCCCCGAACTGAAAGCTGAATGCGACGCCGCCAAGGCGATTTTCGTGTCGAAAAAGAACGTGCTCGGCCTCACACAAGCGAGTCTCGCTGAGGCTGCGGACATTTCGGCGGCTGCCGTCGCGATGTACCTGAATGGCACGAATCCGCTGAATGCAAAATTCGCAGCAGTACTCTCGCGCCTGCTTGGGGTGCCGGTTGAGAAATTCAGTAGACGGCTCGCCAAAGAGATCAGCGGTCTGACAACAGCCGGAGATCAGGCTACCGAGCATGGATCGAGCACTTCGGCCGCCGACCTGGTTAGGCAGATGTTAGCGAAGCAAGGGAGAAGCCTTTCTGACGACGCCAGGAGACGCCTACTCGCTGCGGCTGAATCAGACGATGGCGGTGGAGTGATCGAAGTTGACTATTACCGGCCAGGCGCCGTCGGCGACGAGGTGTGGATCGCGCATTACGACGTCCGCGCGGCAATGGGGGGCGGGCAGATTCCTCATGATTACCCCGAAATGCTTCAGGACGTGCGCGTCAGTCCCCAGCACCTTCGCGAGATGGGTGTCGAGTTCAAAGAACACTTTCACCTCAAGATGGTAACCGGTTGGGGCCAGTCAATGGCGCCGACGATCAAGCATCGCGACCCATTGCTAGTAGATATCAGCGTCCGGGAGTTCACCGGAGACGGCATATACATGTTCTCTTGGGAAGGCCATCTTTATATCAAGCGGCTGCAATGGATGGGGGATGAGCAGTTCTCCATGATTTCGGACAACACGAAACATCCACCACAAACCATCCGAGCGGAAGAAACTTATATCCAGGCTCGGGTGTTATTAGTATGGAACTCTCAGTTGCTATAAACAACAAAACCAATAACACAAAAAAATCAAATAAAAATACAAATGACCAGCACATAATACTCAGGGGACAACATGGACCACCAAACTCAAACGGAATTCAAGATTTCATATGATGCCCCAGGCGACCTCGAAAACCATAAGATCAATGCAAAAGATTTAGGCAATGCCATAGTCGGAATGCATGAATTAATTACCAAGGCTGCTTCTATTGTTAGTAACGGCGCTTCTGAAGCCGAACTGAAGGTGTTAGCCCCGGCCCAAGAGGGCTCGCTAGAAATCGTCTTTGCGATAGTCGCCGACCCACTTACTACTTTAACTGTGATGAAAGCCATTGGTATAAGTGTGGCCGGAGCTGTGGCGAGCGCGGCCACAGCGATTGGAATAATTGACCGCCTTAAAGATACAAAAATCGATAGAGTAATCATCGATGCGAAGACCAAAGAAGCAACCCTTGTAACAAAGGATGGGGAAATCAAGACCAATTCTAACGTTGCTCAGTTGGTGTCCAGCAGGGAGATTCGACAAGCGCTTCACAAGGTTATTCAAGCGCCCCTACAAGGGAGAGATCAAGCTACGATCTCTTTCATATCTGAAGATGTCGAAGTTGTTCTTGCTGAGCCTGAGATCAAGAACTTCACTCCAATTCGCTCCGACGTGACAGAAAAAGAAACCAAGGAAAAATTTCAAAAGGTAGTTCAATTCACAAAACTTAATTTTAAAAGCCGCCGTGGCTGGACGATCCAGAGTAAAGATGGACTCGAAGTATCCGTAACGATACGCGACGATGCGTTTTTGTCAAAAGTCGCATCAAACGAAGAAGCTTTTCAGAAAGAAAAATTTTATACTGTCGAGCTTCAAAAGACCGACACAATAAATATTAGCGGCACAAAAACTAGCTATGATATAGTAAGAATCATAAGCGAACATAACTAACAGCAGAGAATGACATGTGGTCAACTTTATTGATAGCCCAAGCAATAGGATGGCTTGTTCTTATCTTAAGCTCTCCGTTGATATTTATCTTCACCAAAAAGACCGTACGACACTTATCTTACGTTATATTACCAAGAGATACGATTCTGCAATATCAATCGGACGGAAACATTACAGAAGCTTATTACATAAAGCACAAGCTTTTCAAAAGCGCGTCCTTCAGAAAACTGACTCCCGAAGAAATAATGCAACTGGAGTCAGCTAAATGAATAATAACATGTTCATGGCCCTATCTACCTCCGTTGTCAATGGCGCCGCCTTGGCAGCCACATCTGTTATCGGCATTCCAGCTGTTACCCAAGGGATCATGGCGTCCAGCGGAATTATTTCCCCTTTTCTCTCCCTGTGGTTACTAAAGGTTTATATAAGAATTGATGACCCTGCCGAACTGACGAGAATCATATCCAGTCTAAAAGCATCAATTGGTGTTTGTAAAAAACATCTCAAAGATAAATCCTCCAGTGAAGAATTCAAGCAGAAAACAAGAGCCCAACTGGAAGACTTTCAAATTAAACTTCAAAATGCCCGCACTGATTTTGAAAAAGGACGTACTCATACCACCACACCGTTTTCGACCAGCGAAACGCAGAGCAGCCAGTAACCAAGCCTGGCAAGCTGGGTGGCTGACGCCACCCTTCTCATTTTTTAAAAAGGGGCTGGCTCCTCCGACTCAAACACAACTTCGATCTCAGGCACCAGGTCGTCCTCCGGCGGCGCTTCCCACCTCAACGTCACCGATTCGTCTTCATTATTGAAGATCATTTCAATCCCGTCTGTCTCGGACAGAATATCCATCACCTCTACCCACTCCCTCTCCCCGTCCGTGTCCAAACGGTGGATCTTCACCCAGCGCTGAAGCTGTGCGATCGGGTGATTAATCATATTCGACACCCGAAGGTTAAGCCGCTCGAAACCTGTCAGCTCTACTCGTTGGTGCTCTTTTTGTTGCTGCATCACGCCCATGCATCACTCCTTAAATGCTGTACATTCATACAGTAATAGGGAAAGCATACCGTACCGCTCCGAAAAATAAATTAACCGCCGGTATTGACGACAAAGAAACCGCCGGTTAACTTACATCTCAAGCCATGTCGACACGGGCCTAGCAGCGAAAGCCGCGCCGCTCTTTAACAGTCAGTGCAACAAACAACAGACCGCATTGCCTCTACCGGCGACCGGCGAGCAGACAGGCCCGAAAGCCTGCCCACGACAGGAACAACCTGGACGGTTGCTCGATGGTGAAACGCCTTAACCGTGTGAGTGACCCGGCAAGCAATGCGCCCCGCCCCTCCGGCGGCAATAGGACGGACAGCATCACTGAAGCACCTTCTCGCGAGGGTGCTTTGGGATGACCAAGAGGAAAGGCACATGAATAAAGATTCAGTGGTAGCAATTGACCCGGCGTCCAAGCGATGCGTCCTCATCGGCGCAGGCGACACCGAATACCTGAAAGAGCTTTTCGATATGGGGCTGATTCTGGTTCCGGTCGAGCGGGCCAGCGCAGTAAAGGCGCTGCATGAGCAGCACCAGGACGTATTCAAACTGAACAGCGAAAGAAGCACTCACTCCTACCCGGCGATAAGCCCGCCCGACTTCAAGACTCGCATCGAAGCCGCGTTTGTTTCGGTAGCGTTTCAAGGACAGATCGGCCTGAGCACAAGACTTGCGTTGATGCACCCGAGCACTGATTTGGATAGTGACAGCTGTGCCAAATACGCAACGATCGTGCTCAGCCGTCTTGCATCTGCCTGCCTAGAGTCGCTGCCTGCTGAGCGGTCTGCCCTGATTCAGCGAGAACTAGCTGAGTACCTGATTTCAGATTTCGAATGTCCATGACGAAGTGCCACATGCCGTTATCAAGCTCAATGACATCTCCAGGCTCCACGAGATTCACGGAATCGTAACTCTTTGGCCGCATGTCTCCTTCATTGCCTTCGAACTTCAGTTTGTAGGTGTGCATCGTGCGGCGCCCTCCTTTGCAGGCTGTGCTGTGTGAGAGCGCTCAGCCTAGCGCAAAGCCCGTCACCTGGGCAGTGGTGAGCTGGCCGCTGGCCACCCTATTCGCAAAGCATCACTTCTGCCCATTCACTGAGTGGGCAGCGGGATGCGGATGATTCTGCACCGTGCAATGCGGCCCCCCCGCAGGCAACACCAGAGAACGGCGAGCGCCCGCCAAGATGCCAACGGCGCGTTCTTGAGGATGACCAGCATGAAGTAGCCCACCGATTCCCCGGCGTGGCGCAGTAAGCCTGAAGGCTGCGCCCTTCACCCTGGCAGGCAGCGGACATCTGGGCCGACGGTGTCACCGCGCATCAACCGGGCAACCGGTAGGCCTACCCCCTCGCGACAACACACTGATGATGATTCAAATCCAGGCCGTCGCCAGTAGCGGGCCTGGGAGGATGTCACGTAGGGAGGTCTTCGTGACGCAAACAAAAGCCCGGTTCCGATCGGGCTTTTTTACGCCTGCCTTTATCCGCCAGCACTCTCCCCTGCGCCCAACGGCAACCAGCAGGAGGCCCGAGTGCTGACGAATAAATGCAACCCACACCGAGGAACCAGCCATGCAAACAATCCTGCAGCAGCGCTTCGCCGGTCTTCAGGCCCTGCGCCTCCGCTCAGTAATCGCAACTTCCGAGTTCTACTCCATGATCGGCAAGGAGCAGCCTGCACAAGAGATTCGCTACCAGGTCGTCACCAAGGGCAAGGCGTATCACATCATCGAATTGGCCACCCGTAAGGTGAAGGGCTTTCGCTGGACTTGGAAAGAAGCCGTGAACTTCGCCCAGCATCTGGAAGCGCGCGCCGACGGCAACAAGCTCTCGATGTCAGGTGATCGGAAATGATCGGCGTACCAATGCCCAACCCGCGTGACTCGATCATCGCGAACCTGAACCAGCAGCTGGATCACTACTTCGGCACCGGTCACTCAGTGCAGGAAATCGCCCCGGGCGTCAGCGGTCAACGGGAGTTGATGTTCGGCAGCTCCCACAGCAACAAGCTGAAGATCGAGCGCGACAAGCTCGCGCCGCGGCTGAAGGAACTGGCCGACGCCGGCAGGACCGTGATCGAAGCAGCAAAAGAGATGGGCATGGAAGCCAAGCGCGCCAGGCTCATCGCCCGCGAGAACAAAATCAAGTTCCCGGGGCCGCCGTGAGACGTATCAGCAACCAGGTGCGCCAGCGCCGACGACAGGCATGGCTGGATCTACCGGCCCACGGAATTGAAGAGGCAGGCTATGGCCGAGGAACAGCAGGAGCCGACGGCGGAAGCCATCAAGCAGCGCAAGAAGCGAGAAAAGGAAGCAGCCAAGAACGCAGCGCTGGGTATCGAGAAGTTCACGGTTGAGGTGGCTGGGGTGTTTAAGCCTGACCTGAAGAAGGTCATGAAAGCGCACGGCATCAACAATCAGCAGGACATTCACCAGCGCCTGCTGATCAACCTCATCGCCGCCGACTTCGAGACTCAAGCAAAGATGCTTCGCTGTGTCATGACACCTTTTGTTGTTAGCGAAAAGGTGTCACGCATCATTCGAGCGGCCGGCTTGAAGTCGCTCGCCGACGATCCACCAGAGCCTGACGACGAAATCGATATTCCGAAGTAAACCCTACCCACGCTGCGAATCCGGTCACGGAGGGCGGCGCCTGACTGGAGATAACCCATGCAAGCAGTCATCTATGCGGGCCTGCGTAACGGCGCCCGTGATCAGCAGATTCACGATGCACTCATTTACAAGCACGTTGTCGAGGTTGCAGAGGAATTCAAACTCTCGCCGAACACCGTCAGAGCAGCCGCCAAACGAATTGAAAAAGCTGTTGTATTTGACTTGAAGCTGCTAGGGGGGGGCAGCCAATGCCGATCGGGCAGGTCGCAGCAGACTGCTTCCGAAAAGCAGCCCTGGGCGCGTACCGCAGCTATCACGGTACCTTCCGCAACCTTGAACTGCCCTGCTGGGTGATCACCGACGGTACCCAAAAGATCGAGGTGACGGAGCTCCGCAAGATCGATACCGGCGAAGTCTCGCTGTAGTCAACTTCGAACATACCCATAACTCCACCGAATCACGCCAGCCGGCGAGGATCCTCTATGTCCGCACAACAGAAGAAACACCCCTTCGATTTCAAAACTCAATACGGACTTGGCTTCAGCACTCAGGACGATGAGATCCTTGTGGACTTCTTCTGTGGCGGCGGCGGTGCTGGTACCGGGCTGGAAATGGGCCTGGGCCGCGCAGTGAATGTTGCGAAGAACCACAGCCCTCAGGCGATCAGCATGCACACCGTCAATCACCCGGGCGCCGTGCACTACACCACCGACGTGTTCGATGGTGATCCGGATACCGAGTGCGCCGGCAAGGCCGTTGGCTGGTTTCACATGTCGCCGGACTGCACGCACCACAGCCAGGCAGCCGGCGGACAGCCACGCAAACGCGAGATTCGCAACCTGTCGTGGATCGGCCTGAAGTGGGCCGGCAAGAAGAAGCCCCGCGTCATCAGCCTGGAAAACGTGAAACAGATCCTTCAGTGGGGGCCGCTGATCGCCAAGCGCTGCAAGACCACCGGCCGCGTCGTGAAGCTTGGCGGCGGTATTGCTGGACCAGGTGAAGTGGTACCGGTCCACCAGCAGTTCCTGGTACCAGACCCGAAACGCCGTGGGCAGACCTGGGCCGTGTTCGTTGCCGAGCTGCAACACCTGGGCTACGTCGTTGAGTGGCGGGTGCTGAAGGCCTGCGACTTCGGCGCACCGACCAGCCGCGAACGCCTGTTCATGATCGCCCGCTGCGACGGCCAGCCGATTGTCTGGCCGGCGCCAACGCATGCCAAGCATCCGGTCAAAGGCCAGCAAAAGTGGCGCACCGCCGCCGAGTGCATCGACTGGACGATCCCGAGCAAAAGCATCTTCGACCGGCCGAAGCCGCTGGCACCGGCCACCCTGCGCCGGATCGCAAAGGGCATGAAGAAGTTCGTCATCGATGCAGCTGACCCGTTCATCGTACCGATCGCGAACTGGTCCGGGGAAAGCGTGCAGTCGGCGCACGACCCGCTGCGCACCGTCACCTCTTGGCCCCGCGGCGGTTCGTTCGCCATGGCCAGTCCGATCATCGCGCCAGCCACACACCAGGGCAGTGACCGGATCAACGATCCACACGCCCCGCTGCCGACGGTGACATGCGCCAATCGCGGCGAGCTGACGCTGATCAGCCCGGTGATGGTTGGTGTCGGTGGACGAGCAGGACAAACAGAACCTCGGCCAGGCAGCGAGCCTTTCTACACGATCACGGCGAAGGCAGACACTGCGATCGCCGCGGCACACCTGGTCAAATTCCGATTTGCTGACGAAGGCAAGGCGCTCGACGAGCCGCTGCCAACCATCACCAGCGGCGGCAACTACCAGCGCCCGGCCGGGGCCGCCCACGCGATGGGTATCTCTACGGTGTTCATGGCCCAGATGAATGGCGGCTTCAACACCACCGACGCCAAGAGCATTAGTGACCCGATGACAACGGTGACCAATACCGGCAGCCAGCAGCAGCTGGTGACCGCCAACTTGGTGCACATGCGCGGAAACTGTGATGCCCGCGACACCGCCGATCCGCTGCACACCATCAGCGCCGGCGGCACTCACCACGGACTGGTCACCGCATTCATGGAGCGCCAGTTCGGCGCCAGCGTCGGCCAGGCCATGGACGAACCAGCACCCACCATCACCGCCGGCGGTGGCGGCAAGAGCTCGCTGGTCGAGTTCCAGCTTTCGCCGGAAGTTGAAGCCGGTGCACTGCGGGTTGCGGCTTTCCTGATCAGCTACTACGGCACCGAGAACGTGAGCGGCGCCGGCGAGCCAGCACCAACGATCACCACCAAGGATCGGCTGGGCCTGGTCACCGTCACCATCAAGGGAACGCCGTACGTGATCGTCGACATCTGCCTACGGATGCTGCAACCGGCCGAGCTGTACAAGGCGCAAGGCTTCCCCGCCGACTACATCATCAGCCACGGCGCCGACGGCAAACCGTTCACCAAGACTCAGCAGGTCCACATGTGCGGCAACAGTGTCAGCCCTCCACCGATGGCGGCACTTGCCCGGGCGAACGACCCTTGGAAAAACTCAGTGCAACAACAGGAGGCTGCATGATCAATCTCTTCTGGCGCTTGGTCGCCAAACTACTGGCCCGCCCGGCCGTGTCCTCCTGGCTCATCGCTCGAGCCCAGCGCACCCCGTACCTGCACATCATGTCAGCCGACGGCGCCGAGATGTACATGGGGCGCTGGTGGCTGTTCAACCCCTACTCCCGAACGACGCACATGCCCGCGCTCTGGTGGTGCCCATGGTCGTTCCGCATCCACCACATCATGCGCCCAGATGAGGATCGGGATCTGCATGACCACCCATGGAATGCGCGGACCATCATCCTGCGCGGCTGGTACAACGAGCAGCGCCCCGCGAGCGATGAATGGAAGAAGGCCGTCAGGTCTTCCATGGTTCCAAACCCCAACCCCAAGATCGTTGAGTGGCTCATGAAAGACGCCTGCGAGTGGATCAGACGCGACCAGGGCGACACCGCAACCCTGAGCCACGGCGAGTACCACCGCATCGACCAGGTCTCCCCCGGCGGCGTCACCACCCTGTTCATCACCAGCAAGTGGCGCGGTGACTGGGGCTTTCTGGTCAACGGCGTCAAGGTCCCTTGGCGCACCTACACGGGCACGGACAATTGAAGAGGTCTTTCAAAGTGAGCGAGCCAAAAGTGATTTACCTCGGTCCGGCCTGCGAGGCTGACACCGGTGACGGCAGGACCTGGGCGGAGGACAACCCTTGGCCGGACTGTGAGTGCGGCCACGGCCCAGTGCAGTACGTGCTCGGCGAAACCTTCAATCGCATAAAGGCTGAGCGTGACGCCCTGCAGCTGCGCCTGAACGCAGCGGATCAACGCATTGATGAACTGATTAACCCGGCGCGGTCGGAAGCTGATGATGCCCTGGTGCTAATCGTCGACCACCAGCAGTTCATTGCGGGCGAGTACGAAGACCTCGTCGATAAGGCGTCCGACTTCCAAGATCGAGCTTATGCGCTGGGCATCGCCCGTGGAATTTTGCGCAGCGCTGCACTGAACACCCCGCAGTAACCCCTCCCCCAACTCAACAGCCTGCCGGTGTACGGCGGGCGAGGTATTCGCATGTCTGACAAAAATATCAAAGCCATCATGGACCAGGCGCAAATGTTCGCCAGCAGTTGGTCAATGGTTGGCGGGCCGTTCGCTGCAGACGATCAGCTCGAGCGCGCAGAAGAAGAAAAAGCGGAGCTGCAAAAGCTGGTCGCCGGCGCGCTCGAGGGATCGGTCAACGCTCCGCAGGACGTCGGCGAGATGATCGAATCGCTGCTTGCGTGGCACAAACGACAGGCCAACCAGTTGGAAATGATCAGCGAAAACGCTCTGGAGGGCGTGACTCTGCAGCTCGGCGTCGACAACCCTGTCGAGATTGTTCTCACGAAAGACTTGGCGAAGGGGTTGCGCATCGGCCTCGTACTTGCCCTCGAGCGCCTCGGCAAGCTACCGATCAGCATCAGCCATGACGGTGATGACGACCTTGATCCGGACGACGAATAAACCCCATCACCACCTTCTGCCGCCACGCGCGGCATGGAGCATCACAATGGCAAAAATTCTGGCCCAGATCACGGTCAAGTTGCCGCGCCTTATAGAGGCAGGCGAGTACAGAAAGCTCCGCTATGTCGGCGGCAAGCCGAGCTTGCAGCAGTTAAAAAAATGGATTGAGGAAGGCGAAGTGGTAGGAGAGGTAAAAGGCGGGATGTATTTCGTCGATGTGCAAGCAGCCGTGATGGGGTCAGATGATCCCCTGCTGGCCAAGATGTTGGAGATAGGCTGATGGCTGCCCGGCCGCGCACGCTCAAAAACAGAAAGCTACCGCCAAATCTTTACCCGAACGGTAAATATTTTCGGTACCGGAACCCCATCACCGGTTTGATGACCAGCATCAACCGCCCACTTGAGGAGGCAATCAAGCTCGCGCACGCAGCAAACCTCAAGGTCGCGGCTCTGGTCGTCGATGACGGCGCGCTGCTCACTCTGTTGACTGGCGACCGGTTGCCGACGGTGAGCAACCTGCTGCAGCGGTTCAATGACGAATGGCTGGTGGACAAGGGCTATGCGGCGCGCACCCTGGAAGAGATCAAGTTCAAGCTCGAGCGGTACCGGCAGGATCTCGGCGATCGCCTGATCGGGCAGATGGATGTGCTGGCCATGGCCGAATACTTGGACCGGTTCAGCAACAACGCTTACACGAAGCACCGCGGGTTGTGGGTGCAGATCTTCGCCTTCGCCGTGGCCAAGGGACTGGCCGAGCGCAACTGCGCAGAACTGACGCTGGTCAAGAAGGAAGCAGAGAAGAAGCGCCAGCGGCACACGCTCGAAGGATTGAAGTCGATCATCGATGCGGCGACCACGCCGCCTTGGCTCAAGCGAGCGATTCGCCTGGCACTGGTCAGCCTCCAGCGCCGCGAGGACATCGTTACCTGGCTGAAGTCGGCAGTCGACATGGAGAAGAACACGCTCACCGTGTCGCCGGGCAAGACCCAGGGCTACGACAATCCGGTTCACCTGAAGATCACCATGGGTGCCGCGCTGCGTGAAGTCGTCGGCGAGTGCCTGCGCTCGCCCCTCGTATCACCCTACCTGATCCACTACAAGCCGAAGGCGCGGCGCCGGGAACAGATCGACGCTAAGGATCACTGGACGTCGGTAACACCGGACTACCTGACCAAGGAGTTCAGCAAGGCCCGGGATGCTGCGCATGCCTATGACAACGTGCCTGCCGGTGAACGCCCCACTTTTCACGAGATCCGCGCTTTAGGGGCATGGCTATACGAGCAGCAAAATTTCCCACAGGAATACATCCAGGCGCTGATGGGCCATGCTGACGAGAAAATGACGAAGCACTATCAGGAAGGGCACGGCGAAAAGACGATCGAGTACCTGGAGGTGGGCGCCGAATTGGCGTTCTGAGGTGGGAGTTTTGCAAAAGTTTTGCAAAAGTTTTGCAAATCGCAGAAAGCAAAAAGGGGTCACCGTTTCCGGTGACCCCTCTAGACCGCCCAGCAGAGCGGATTTTGTTTGGTAGGCGCGATTGGACTCGAACCAACGACCCCCACCATGTCAAGGTGGTGCTCTAACCAACTGAGCTACGTGCCTGCTGTGAGGCGGCATTCTACGGAATTCCGGAGGGGTGTCAACACCTTTTTTCGAGCTAACCCTATGAATATGCAAAATATTTAATTTTGGCGGTACAAAGAAGATTTTCCGGGTGGCTGGCGGCCGATTTTCAACTCGGGTAGGATCAACGCACTCGTAAAATATATTAAACAGAGGCTGCAGGATGGCTAACACCCCCTACCCAGAATCCTATTACGCCGCATCGGCCAATGCGGTTCCGCCGCGCCCGGCGTTGCAGGATGACGTCGAGACCGATGTCTGTGTGATTGGCGCCGGTTATACGGGGCTGTCCTCTGCCCTGTTCCTGCTGGAGAACGGCTTCAAGGTCACGGTGCTCGAAGCCGCTAAGGTGGGTTTCGGGGCGTCCGGACGTAATGGCGGCCAGATCGTTAACAGCTATAGCCGCGATATCGATGTCATCGAGCGCACGGTCGGCCCCAAACAGGCTCAACTGCTGGGGCAGATGGCGTTCGAGGGTGGGCGAATCATTCGGGAGCGGGTCGCCAGGTACAACATTCAGTGTGATCTGAAGGACGGTGGCGTGTTCGCCGCGATGACAGCCAAGCAAATGGGTCATCTCGAGTCCCAGAAGCGCCTGTGGGAGCGATTCGGGCACACCCAGCTCGAGTTGATGGATCAACGTCGCATCCGCGAAGTAGTTGCCTGCGATCAGTACGTCGGCGGCATGCTCGACATGAGTGGCGGTCACATCCATCCGCTCAACCTGGCACTGGGTGAAGCGGCGGCGGTCGAGTCCCTGGGCGGGACAATTTATGAGCAGTCGCCGGCCGTACGCATCGTACGCGGCGCCAACCCGGTTGTGCACACGCCACAGGGCAAGGTCAGGGCCAGGTTCATCATCGTCGCCGGCAACGCGTACCTCGGCAATCTGGTGCCGGAACTGGCCGCCAAGTCGATGCCTTGCGGCACTCAAGTGATTACCACCGAGCCACTGGGCGAAGAACTGGCGAAGACCCTGCTGCCTCAGGACTACTGTGTCGAAGACTGTAATTACTTGCTCGACTACTACCGCCTCAGCGGCGACAAGCGTCTGATTTTCGGTGGTGGCGTGGTGTACGGCGCGCGGGATCCGGCGAACATCGAAGCGATCATTCGACCGAAGATGCTCAAGGCCTTCCCGCAACTCAAGGACGTGAAGATCGATTACGCGTGGACGGGCAACTTCCTGCTGACCCTGTCGCGTCTGCCTCAGGTCGGTCGCTTGGGCGACAACATTTACTATTCCCAGGGCTGCAGCGGCCATGGTGTGACCTACACACACCTGGCGGGCAAGGTGCTGGCCGAAGCGTTGCGCGGCCAGGCCGAGCGTTTTGACGCGTTTGCCGACTTACCCCACTACCCGTTCCCCGGCGGACAAATGCTGCGCACACCGTTTGCGGCATTGGGTGCGTGGTATTACGGATTGCGGGACAGGTTCGGGTACTAAGCGGTACGCAATACGTTGTGGGAGCGAGCTTGCTCCCACAATGTTTTTTGGATACCCGCAGATGTTGCGTACACCCGCTCCCACAGGGGTTTTGGGTTAGAGACGATCTCGTGGGATACCGCTGCGAATCCGCAAGATGTCAGCCAGCACCGCCAACGCAATTTCCGCTGGCGTCTTGCTGCCGAGGTTCAGCCCGATTGGCGCATGGATCCGCCCCAACTCGACTTCCCCCAGACCACCGATACGCCGCAAGCGCTCGAAGCGCTTATGCGAGGTCTGCATGGAGCCCATCACACCGATATAGAACGCCTCAGTGCGCACCGCCTCCATCATCGCCAGGTCATCTATACGTGGATCGTGGGTCAACGCCACTACCGCCGTATCGCTGTGACAACCACCATCGGCGATGAACACAGACGGCAGTTGGCGGCGAATCTCCACGCTTTCCAGCACGACGCCCTCCAGCACTTCGTCCCGCGGGTCGCACAGAATCACCTCGAAACCCAGGCCCACGGCAAACTCTGCACAGGCCTGAGCGACACTGGAATACCCCGCCAGCAGCAAGCGCTGGGCTGCGCCGACGCGCACACGCACCCGGTCGATTTCACGCTCGATTCGCACACCCTGCTCACGATCATCGAACAGACTGCGCGCACCGCTGAGCAGATCAACTTCGCGGATCAGTCGACGCCGGCCTAACAGCGCCGACTCCAGCTCCCGCAGATGCGCTTGCACCTCGCAATCAGCGTCAAGCTTCTCGACCAGCACATCCAGCACCCCGCCACACGGCAGGCTGACGCGGGAGCGTGGATCGTCGCCCTCACCGTAACGAACAACGCTGACCGGCTCCAGAAACGCGCCCTCGGCGACTCGCTCGAGAAAGTCTTCCTCGACACAGCCACCAGACAGCGAGCCAATCCATTGCCCATCAGTGTTCACCGCCAACAGCGACCCCGGTGCGCGCGGTGCCGAGCCGTAAGTGGCCAGCACCGTACACAGCCAGATGCGCTGACCGGCCGTCGACCACTCCAGCGCGCTGCGTATCACTTGCAGATCGAGATGCTGCATATCAGTGGGCCTTGTGCTCGAGCGGCGGCGCATCGGCCCGCAACTTCTGCACGTCATTCACCGCCAGATCATTCGGCTGACCGCCCCAGCCCTGACGCAGGTAGTTCAGCAGATCCGTGAGTTGCCCGTCGCTCAATTTCCTGGCGAACCCTGGCATCGGTTGCATGTGCTCGAACCCGGAGAACTTCTGCTCACCGATACCGTCGTCGATCACCCGCACCAGGTTGCGCGGATCTTCCAGGCGCAACGTGGTGTTGCCACGCATGGCCACGGCGATGTGCAGCTTGCCTTCGCCATCTGGAGCGTGGCAACCGGCGCAGACATTCAAATATTCCTGACGGCCACGCTGGGCACTTGGGCTCAGTTTGTCCAAAGGCATTTCGGTGAGCACTTTCGCCGCTGGCGGCTGATCGCCGAGCAGGAAGGTCGCCATCGCCGCCAGATCCGGATCGCTGAGGCCCTGAGTGCTGTTGTGGAAGACCGGGAACATCTCGTTGAACATCGTGCCCTGGGCGCTCATGCCGTGCTTGAGGAACGAGCTCAGGTCCTGATGGTTCCAGCCACGAGCCGCCAGGTCAGTAGCCAACAGGCTCGGCGCCAGATAACCGTTGAGCAGCCCGCCGGTCATGCGTTTGTCCTGCTGCATCGCACCCGGCAAGCCGCGCGGCGTATGGCATTCGCCACAGTGACCCAGCACATCGACCATGTATTGGCCGCGCTTCCAGGCCTCGCTTTTACCTTCAGCCGGCTCCAGCTTCACATCCTTGCCGTACATCATGTTCCAGCCCATCAGGCCCAGGCGCACGTTGAACGGGAAGCTCAGGCTGGTAACCGGTGCTGCGCGCTCGATCGGCTCGACGGTTTTCAGGTAGGCATGAATCGCGTCGGAATCTGCGCGCGGCATCAGGTGATACGAGGTGTAGGGCATCGCCGGGTACAGGTTCGCGCCATCGCGACGCTTGCCTTCGGTCAGCGCGGTAAAGAACTCGTCATCGTTGTACAGGCCGATGCCGTGCTCTTTACTCGGGGTGATGTTGGTGCCGTAGATCGTGCCGAACGGCGACACGATCGGCAGACCGCCGGCATAGGGCGCACCACCCGGTGCGGTGTGGCACGCCATGCAGTCGGCGGCGCGGGCGAGGTATTGGCCTTGCTTGACCTGTGCATCATCGGCGTGGGCCAGCAACACAGGCGCAGCCAGACCAACCGCCAACGCCAGGCGGCTAAGTAGAAGCTTCATACTTAACCCTCCTTGACCAGGCCGAGATCGGTCAGCACGTTGCGCGTGGCGCTGTAGTAGCGCACGTACCCGGTGCAACGGCAGATGTGATGACCGAGGCTGTCCTCGATGACTTTTTCCAGCTGGCTTTTGACGATCGGCTGACGCTGCAGTTTTTCCACCAGCACGGTCGCGGCATTGACGAAGCCCGGTGCGCAGTAGCTGCACTGGAAGGCGAATTCATCGACGAAGCGCTGCTGGATCGGATTCAGCTCGGTGACCTTGCCCTGCTCGTCGCGGGTCGCATGGCCTTCGATGGTCCGAACCTTCTTGCCTTCGAAATAGTGCGCGCCAGTGATGCAGGTGCGCACTTCTTCGCTGGTGCCGTCGGGGTTGTCGACGATCACCACGCAGGCGTGGCAAATACCCTGGCCGCAGCCCAGGCGCGAACCGGTGAGGTTCTTGTATTCGTGCAGGTAGTCGATCATCGGCAGGTCATCAGGGATGTCCACCGGGCCGACGGATTGACCGTTGAGGGTCAGTTGAAGCGGACGGTTAGCCATTGAGGGCCTCCTTGATGCGTGCAGAAGTGATAGGCAGGTCGCGGACACGTTTACCGATGGCATGGGCCACGGCATTGCCGATGGCACCGACCACCGGGATCATCACCACCTCGGCGATACCCTTGGACGGGTCGCTTGGCGAGAGTGGCGGCAGGATGTCCGCTGTCTGTTTCCACACCGCAACGTGCCGCGCCATTGGCAGGCGGTAACGGTTGAAGTTCCAGTCACCCTCCCCCGGCCCGCCTTCGTACAGCGGCATTTCTTCCATCAGCGCATGGCCAATGCCCATGGCGATACCGCCTTCGAGCTGGCCCCTGACCAGCTCTTCCACCAACACCCGACCACACTCGACCCACGAGTGATGGTTGAGCACCGAGACTTCCGCCGAACCTTTGTTGACCTTCACTTCCACCAGCGTCGCCACCGGGCTGTAGTAAGTCACCGCCGCGTTGTTCAACTGGGTTGCCGGGTAGGCGATGTTCTGCCGATCCAGCAAATGGAAACCGGCGCTGTTCATCTGCGCCTTCTTCGCCTTCGGTGCACCGTCGCCGTACTTCACAGCCAGGCCATCAAGCGGCAAGCGCTCACGCACGCCGTCGATGCTGAACTCGGCCTCGGCCCAGCTCCAGCGGTTGAAACCGTGCACGGTGGCACCGCTCACCAGGCCACGCTCGTGAACGCGCTTGGCCAGCATGGCGAATGGCAGTGGCTCCATACCGTTGGCCGTGAGTTTGCCGTCGACCCAATGGGCGTCTTCGCGGCGTACCACATAAGGGTTGGCCTGGCCGCCGTAAGGGCCTTGGCGCCAGATCTCCAGCGCCGCCGGCCACAGGCCGTGGTTGAACAGCACGCGCGCCGCTTCACGGGTGGCGTGGCTGAAGTAATACGCCGAGTTGGTTGCCGACGAAGCCGAAGCGACTTTGCCGACCCAGCGCGGATTGCGCAGGAAATTGTCCTGCTCGGCCTGACTCATGATGTACGGGTTGCCACCACTGATCAGTTGCAACTCTTTCCATTCGGTTTCGCCGGTCTTCACTTCATGGGCCGGAATACCGAGGAAATCGGCCACGACCATGGCCTGCGAAGTGGACATGCCGGTACCGATTTCGATACCGATGTGGCGCAGGCTGATGCGACCTTCGGCAGTGAATTCAATGCTGGCCATCGGCGCTTCGGAACCGGTGCCGAAGTCTTTTTGGCAGATGGCGAAACCAACGCCGTACCAGTTATCCGGATCGGCGGCTTCGCGTTGTTTCTTGATCGCGTCGCGGTTTTTCCAGACCTCGTGGACAGCCGCCTTGTCGAGAATCTCGTGCAGGCGCAAGGCACCGGCCGGGATCGCGCCCTGGGTGTTTTTCATGCCCGAGCGCAACGCGTTCTTGCGGCGCAGTTCAATGGCATCGACACCCAGGCGATCGGCGATTTCGTCGACCATCATTTCGGTCGACGCCATGCTCTGCAGGGTGCCGTAGCCACGCATCGACCCGGCTTCTACCGCACGGGAATGGTAAGCCGTGACCTGCAGGTCGTTCTGCGGCATGTAATAGATCGATTGCGCGGCCGTGGCGCCCACCGCCGCCACCGACGGGCTGTAGTTGATGCGCCCGCCACCGTCGACGCTCATTTCAGCGCGGAAGATCTTGAAGCTGTGATCGTTCTTGTCCACCGCCAACTGGTAGCGAATGTCGAACGGGTGACGCTTGATGCCACTCTGGAACTGCTCGTAGCGGTCGTTGGCCAGGCGCACCGGCACTCCGGCGCCGTACAACGCCGCCAACGCTGCGTAGTAGACGAAAATGTTGTGGTCTTTGGAGCCGTAACCGACGGTATAACCCGGGTGCATGTTCAGGTTGGCCAGGCCGAAACGCGACGGCGCGATCATCTTCGCGGTTTCGGTCGCCGCTTCCAGCGGACACTGGGTGGCGACGACGAAATGCAGGGTCTTGGTGGCCGGGTCGTACCAGCCGTTGCCGTTGTCCGGCTCCAGGGCGGCCGGCTCGATCGACGGGGTCTTGTAGCGCTCGTCGAACACCAGCCAGTTGTCCGGCGGCGTATCGATCTGCTGCTTCATGCGCTCGGCATAGAACAACCCGCGCTCGGTCAGGTTGCCGTGCAGGTTCGGCTGGGAGTTCCACACCGGACGACGGTTTTTCAGCATCGGGAACAGGATCGAATCCTTGAGGCTGGCGAATTCGTCTTCGTCGGCCGAGGTCGCACCACCGACGCGCACGTAGCGGAAGCTGCCGTAAGGATCGCCTTCATAGAACGGCACCTGGGCACCGTAACGAATCGCCTTGTCATTGAATTTGAGTTTGTTCTTGGCCTGACGGAAGCGCTCGAAGTCGTTCCAGATCAAGATCGCCACCGGGTGCCCGATGAACATCGGCACCTTGCCGGCCGGCAACAACGGATCGGGAGCGTGCTCCTCAGGGAATACGATACCGTCCTTAACCAGGTCTTCGGCGTTAACGATGCGGTCCGGCTGCAACCCGGCGCCCAGCCACGACAGGTCGATGCCTGCAAAGATGTGGTCGGCCTTGATGGTTTTCAGCAGCATGGCGTGGCCTTGTTGCTGCGGCCAGCCCGGCATGTCCTTGGCACGGATGTCGCGGGCAAAGACCTTGCTGCCGCAGACCTTGGACAAGGCATCGTTACGGGCGCGCGCCTTGCCGTTGTTGCCTAGCCACTGCTCGGACGGCACGGTCACGCTGTTTTCCATCAAGGCGGCCAGCGCCTGGCTGCTCAACGGCGTGAGCGTCACGCTCACACCCGCTACCAGCCCGCCCTGAAGGAACGAGCGCCGGGATATATCACGGTTGGACATGGATCATCCTCTGGGCGGTTATGGGGTCCGCCCTTCTGGTTATGTACTGGAAAATCTCGAGTCTTGCAGAAGCCCCTTTTGACGATACAAAGGGCCGTTGTTGACAGTGCAAAGCTGACCGAAAGGTTAAGTTTATAGGCTTATGGCCTGACGGAAAACTAAAAACTGACCAGCAAATCAAAAAAACGCGACTATTCGACGCAGCACATTAAGAGTAGCCGTGAATTTCGGTAGCGTGAGGCTGGAGGGGTGCCGCTGGACGACGGCGTCGTCAGCGTCCGATAGGCCATTCCGGCAACGAGGCATGCAGAAAGGTCCATCAGGAACAAGGCGAGAGGAGAAAACCTGAATTCCAGAAACAAAAAACCCCGGTCTCTCGACCAGGGTTTTTGCTATCGACTCGAAGTAAACCAGCGGCTTTCTTCGTAGCTCCAAGGCGTTCAGTGGGCCTCGGGGCAGATATGGCGCAGCGGACGGGACTCGAACCCGCGACCCCCGGCGTGACAGGCCGGTATTCTAACCGACTGAACTACCGCTGCGTATCGCTTTGAGCAGATGCTCAAGTAACTCGTCTGATTGAAAACTCAGTAGCTTTTCAATCTCGAACCAGATGAATCTGACTCGGAAAATATGGCGCAGCGGACGGGACTCGAACCCGCGACCCCCGGCGTGACAGGCCGGTATTCTAACCGACTGAACTACCGCTGCGCGTAGCGTTGAAAGTGGTGGGTGATGACGGGATCGAACCGCCGACATTCTGCTTGTAAGGCAGACGCTCTCCCAGCTGAGCTAATCACCCGTTTGCATCTCCGAGGCCGCGAAATTTACGCAGGTAGAGAACCTAAGTCAATAGCAGGATTGAAGTTTTTCTGAAAAAGACAAAATTGTGTATAGGCAGCAAGACCGCTTTCGCGAGCAAGCCCGCTCCCACAGGGGAATGCATTCCAAATGTGGGAGCGGGCTTGCTCGCGAAAGCGGCAGTACATCCGACATCAATCCCGGAGCTTACTCGCTGTAAATCATCTTCTTGGTCATGCCGCCATCAACCACGAATTCCTGCCCGGTGACAAAACCGGCATTCCTCGACAGCAGCCAGGCCACCATCGCCGCGACATCCTCGACCGTCCCCACCCTGCCCGCCGGATGCTGGACATGATCGGCCTCGGTCAAGGGTTCGGCACGTCGCACCGAGGGGTCGCGCGCATCGATCCAGCCAGGGCTGACGGCATTGACCCGGATCTCCGGGCCAAGACTGATGGCCAGCGCATGAGTCAGGGCCAACAAACCGCCCTTGCTCGCCGCATAAGCCTCCGAATCAGGCTCCGACTGCGCGGCGCGGGTCGAGGCCAGATTGACGATCGCGCCGCTGTGAGCGCGCAGATATGGCGCACAGTGCTTGGCCAGCAACATCGGCCCACTGAGGTTCACCGCCAACACCCGATTCCAGTGAGCCAGGTCGAGGCTTTCCAGGGTGATGTTGTGCGGATCGGCAACCGCCGCATTGCATACCAGCGCATCCAGGCGCCCGAACTGGCCGAGCACCTCGGCCACGCCCAGCGCAACCTGCCCCTCGTTGGCGACATCCATGGCGATGAACCAGGCGTTGTCGCCCAGCACTTTCGCCACTTTCGAACCGCGCTCCCGATCCAGATCCGTCAGCACGACTTGCCAGCCTTCGCTGATCAGCCAGGCCGAGATCCCCAGACCAATGCCTCGCGCAGCACCGGTTACCAGCGCTACGCGGCCATTTGAGCCGGTGGTCGGCGCAGACAACTCGATCACAACGCAGCCAGGCCGCGCGCCAGATCGGCTTGCAGGTCCGCCACGTCTTCCAGACCGACCGCTACGCGGATCAGACTGTCACGAATGCCCGCCGCTTCACGCTCTTGCGGCGCTAAGCGACCATGGGACGTGGTGCTCGGATGCGTAATGGTGGTCTTGCTGTCGCCCAGGTTGGCGGTAATCGAAATCAGACGCGTGGCATCGATAAAGCGCCAGGCACCCTCTTTACCGCCCTTCACCTCAAAACTGACGACAGCACCGAAACCCTTCTGCTGGCGCAGCGCCAGTTCGTGCTGCGGATGGCTCTTGAGGCCGGCGTAATGGACTTTCTCGATACCTTCCTGCTGCTCCAGCCACTCGGCCAGTTGCTGGGCGTTGGCGCAATGCGCCTTCATGCGCAGGTTCAGGGTTTCCAGGCCCTTGAGGAAGATCCAGGCGTTGAACGGGCTCAAAGTCGGCCCGGCGGTACGCAGGAAACCCACCACTTCCTTCATCTGCTCGCTGCGGCCAGCGACCACGCCACCCATGCAACGGCCCTGGCCGTCGATGAACTTGGTGGCCGAGTGCACGACGATGTCCGCGCCCATTTTCAGCGGCTGCTGCAAGGCCGGGGTGCAGAAGCAGTTGTCGACCACCAGCATCGCGCCTTTGGCGTGCGCGATTTTCGCCAGTTCAGCGATGTCCACCAACTCGGCCAGCGGGTTGGACGGCGACTCGACGAACAGCAGTTTGGTGTTGGGCTTGATCGCCGCGTCCCAGCCGGACAGATCCGCCAGGGCAACGTAATCGACTTCGATGCCGAAACGCTTGAAGTACTTTTCGAACAGGCTGATGGTTGAGCCGAATACGCTGCGCGACACCAGCACATGATCACCGGCGCTGCACAGGCTCATCACCACCGCCATGATGGCCGCCATGCCAGTCGCCGTGGCCACGGCCTGCTCGGCGCTTTCCAGCGCGGCGATGCGCTCTTCGAAGGCGCGTACGGTCGGGTTGGTGTAGCGCGAGTAAACGTTGCCCGGTACTTCGCCAGCGAAGCGCGCAGCGGCGTCGGCGGCGGTACGGAATACATAGCTGGAGGTGAAGAACATCGGATCACCGTGCTCGCCTTCCGGCGTGCGGTGCTGACCGGCGCGTACGGCCAGGGTATCGAACGCTACACCTTCAAGGTCGCTGTCCAGCCGACCGGCATCCCATTCCTGACTCATGCTGTCACTCCTTGCCATGCTCTTGATAGATAAAAGTCTTTTTGCCAGATACAAAACCGGCCCCTCAGGGCCGGTAGAAACTCAGTTGTTGTACAGATCGATGATCGCACTGACTGCCTGCGTCTTGACCTTGGAGGCATCGTTGCGTGCCTGTTCGATCTTGTTCAGGTAAGCCTCGTCGACGTCGCCGGTGACGTACTGGCCATCGAACACCGCGCAATCGAACTTGTCGATCTTGATCTTGCCGCCACCGACCGCTTCGATCAAGTCAGGCAAATCCTGATAGATCAACCAGTCGGCGCCGATCAGGTCAGCCACGTCCTGGGTCGAACGGTTGTGCGCGATCAGCTCGTGAGCGCTTGGCATGTCGATGCCGTAGACGTTCGGGTAGCGAACCGCTGGCGCCGCGGAGCAGAAGTAGACGTTCTTGGCGCCGGCTTCGCGGGCCATCTGGATGATCTGCTTGCACGTGGTGCCGCGAACGATGGAGTCGTCCACCAGCATCACGTTCTTGCCGCGAAATTCCAGCTCGATGGCGTTGAGTTTCTGGCGTACGGATTTTTTCCGCGCGGCCTGGCCTGGCATGATGAAGGTCCGGCCGATGTAGCGGTTCTTCACGAAGCCTTCGCGGAACTTCACGCCCAGGTGGTTCGCCAGCTCCAGCGCCGCGGTGCGGCTGGTGTCCGGGATCGGGATGACCACGTCGATGTCGTGATCCGGACGCTCGCGCAGGATCTTCTCGGCCAGTTTTTCACCCATGCGCAGACGGGCCTTGTAGACCGACACACCGTCGATGATCGAATCCGGACGCGCCAGGTAGACGTGCTCGAAGATGCACGGGGTCAGGGACGGGTTGGTCGCGCACTGACGGGTGTACAGCTTGCCCTCTTCAGTGATGTAGACCGCTTCGCCGGGTGCCAGGTCGCGAATCAGGGTGAAGCCGAGCACGTCAAGGGAAACGCTTTCCGAGGCGATCATGTACTCGACGCCTTCGTCGGTATGACGCTGGCCGAAAACGATCGGGCGAATGCCATGCGGGTCGCGGAAGCCGACGATGCCGTAGCCAGTGATCATCGCCACGACGGCATAACCACCGACGCAACGGTTGTGCACGTCAGTGACGGCGGCAAACACATCTTCTTCGGTCGGCTGCAACTTGCCGCGCTGGGCCAGCTCGTGCGCGAACACGTTGAGCAGCACTTCCGAGTCGGAACTGGTGTTGACGTGGCGCAGGTCAGATTCGTAAATCTCCTTGGCCAGTTGTTCAACGTTGGTCAGGTTACCGTTGTGCGCCAGGGTGATGCCGTAAGGCGAGTTGACGTAAAACGGTTGAGCTTCGGCCGATGTCGAGCTGCCCGCGGTTGGATAACGCACATGGCCAATGCCCATGTGACCGACCAGACGCTGCATGTGACGCTGCTGGAACACGTCACGCACCAGACCGTTGTCCTTGCGCAGGAATAACCGGCCATCATGGCTGGTCACGATACCGGCAGCGTCCTGGCCGCGGTGCTGGAGGACGGTTAGCGCGTCATACAGCGCCTGATTGACGTTCGACTTACCGACGATACCGACGATGCCACACATGCGACGCAACCCCTACTTAATGGATCTGAACTGAGCACTACTCACTGAGGCGTTTTGGCCATCGGCAAGAGTTGCTCCTTGAACGGAATATCAGCGGGTACGCTGATTCCGCTGGCAAGCCACTGACTGCTCCACCCAAGTATCAGGTTTTTGGACCAGTCTGCGACCAATAGAAATTTTGGCACGAGCTGTGACTCTTTCCACCACCCGTCCTGCTGTACCGGCCCCAGGCTCAACAGCCCGACGGCGATGACCACCAGCAACCCGCCACGCGCGGCGCCGAAGGCCATGCCGAGGAATCGGTCGGTCCCGGAGAGCCCAGTGACGCGAACCAGTTCGCCGATAAGATAATTGATCATTGCGCCCACGATTAAAGTGGCGACAAACATGATGGCACAGCCCGTGATTATACGAGCCGACGGCGTTTGAATGTACCCGCCGAGGTACTCGGACAGTGAGCCACCGAACATCCAGGCTACGACTCCTGCGATGATCCAGGTCAGCAGCGACAGTGCTTCTTTGACGAAGCCGCGGCTCAGACTGATCAATGCGGAGATGGCGACGATTGCTACGATCGCCCAGTCAACCCAGGTAAATGGCACAGTGCAGCCTACAGACGGATAAGGCGGCGCATTTTAGCAGAGCCCATGCTTATCGGTAAGCTGCGATTGTCAGTGCATTTCATATCGGGGCGATAGTTTTAGCCACGTTCCGGCTGAAAGCGCACGACAAACCCCTTCAGGTTCTGCTGGCGGTTCAGCAAGTCACGCAGCCGGTCGGCCTCAGCGCGCTCGATCAGCGGCCCGACAAACACCCGGTTTTTGCCGTCGGCGGTACGGATATAGGCGTTGTAACCCTGGCTGCGCAAGGTTTTCTGAAGTTTTTCTGCGCTTTCACGATTCGACAGGCTGGCCAGTTGCACCGACCAGCTGACAGACAAACCATTGGCATCGACACGGCTTTGCGTGGTGTCCGGCTTGCCCGGTGCGGCCGTGATGGGCTGGGCAGGCGCGGTCGCGGGTTTAGCCGCCAGAGCCGGGGCCGGCACTGGTGCAGCCGGTTTGGCAGCAGGCGCTGGAGCCACCGGCGCAGTTGGCACCGCCGCCTCCTGCTGGGCGATTTCGTCATCGCTCGGCACGGGTTCCTGAGGCAAGGCTTGCGGCTCAGGCACCACTACGGGTTCGACCTGTACCTGGGGCATCGTCGGCGCCTGCGGAGCTGCAGGCGCTTCGACCGTCACCTGGCGCTGTTCGTCCTGACGGGAAAACAGCATCGGCAGAAAGATCACCGCCAGTGCGACCAACACCAGGGCGCCAACCATGCGCTGTTTGTATGCCTTATCCAGCAATGCCATTCGCCGCGTCCTCCGTGGAGCGCCGGGCCAGCCATTCAAGGGCCTCGGCGACACAATAAAATGATCCGAACAACAGGATTTCGTCGTCGCTCGTGGCTTGCGCGCACTGCCCTTCCAGGGCGGCCGCCA
>NZ_AKJL01000058.1 GCF_000282355.1 Pseudomonas sp. GM49 | reverse complement strand
GGCAGCCGGGACCGGATGGCCGCCATAGGTAAAGCCGTGACCGAAGATGCCGATTTTCTCGCTCTGGCTTTTCATGGCCTGGTACACCGGTTCGGAAATCATCAGCGCGGAAATAGGCAGATAGGACGCCGAGAGGGCTTTGGCGCACGTCACCATATCTGGCTGGAGGCCGAAGGTCTGCGACCCCCACCAGTTGCCGGTACGACCAAAGCCACAGATGACTTCATCCGCTACCAGCAAAATGTCATGGCGTTTGAGCACCTGTTGGATTTTCTCGAAATAGCCCACCGGTGGTGTGATTACACCTCCGGTCCCCATCAGCGGCTCGGCAAAGAAAGCGCCAATGGTGTCGGCACCTTCGCGCTCGATCAGTGTTTCCAGCTCAGCGGCCAGGCGGGTGGAGAAGGCTTCTTCGCTCTCGCCTGGCAGCCCCTCGCGGTAATAGTGCGGGCAGGTGACATGCAGGAAACCTGGAAGCGGCAGCCCGAAGTCCTGGTGCAAGTGCGCCAGTCCGGTGAGGCTGGCACTGGCGATGGTCGTGCCGTGATAAGCGCGATTGCGGCTGATGATCTTGCGACGTTGCGGCTGGCCAAGGGCGCTCCAGTAGTACCAGACCAGCTTGATCGCGGTGTCGTTGGCTTCGGAACCTGAGCAAGCAAACAACACTTTGGACATCGGTACCGGGGCGAGCGAGATCAAGCGCTCTGCCAACTGGATGGCCGGCTCGGTGGAGCGGTGTGCAAAGTTCTGGTGATAGGGCAACTGCTTCATTTGCCGCAGTGCGGCTTCTTCCAATCGCGTCTCGCTATAACCCAGCGCGGCACTCCACATGCCAGACATGGCATCCAGATACTGCTTGCCTTGGTCATCCCACGTATAGATGCCCTCGCCACGGACCATCACAGTCGGACCGACCTTTTCATGGTTGGCCAGATTGGTCTGGCTGTGGATGTGAAAAGCGATGTCGCTGGCGTGCAATGAGCGTGACATGGCGGTACTCCGTTCGGGTGGTGCGACTTGCGCCGAGAGTGCAGTCGTTGTTGATCGGGTTAACTTCAATATGGTTGACAATGTGAATCATGTGGTTCATGTTGTCAACCATCTTCTGGCGCTTCATGCCAGTGAAGAAAAACGACCGGAGACACGGTCGAGCTGATGGATAGCTGCGCTAAGGTTTGAGCTTTATCTCTGCTTAATAACAAGTCCGCGCTCATCGGGCGCTAGAAACAGGAGATGGAAATGTTCGACACCCTGAAAGTTTCAGCAGTAAGACTTCAAGTGTTGGCGGTCGTGGGGGCAGCCTTGATCGCTCCGCAGGTGTGGGCGGCCGATCCGTCTACTATTACTGTCGCCGGCTACGGTGGCGGCCTGCAGGACGCGTTGATTGCAACGCTTTGGAAGCCGGCTGCAGAGAAGGCTGGATTGAAGCTTCTTACCGAGTCTCATGACGGACAACCGGCCGTACGCCTGCAGGTGCAGTCCGGCAAACCCGCATGGGATGCTATTCATATCGGCGCCAATGACTGTGCGGCACTAGCCAGGCAGGGGATGCTCGAACCCCTGGACTATTCCGTGATCGATGCCAAAGGTGTACCGAGCCTGGCACGAGATAAAAACTGGATCGCGACCAACAGCTATTCAGTGGTCATGGGCTGGCGAACCGACAAATTCAAGGAAGGCCCCAAGAGCTGGAAAGAATTTTGGGACGTGAAGAAATTTCCGGGTCGCCGTGCGCTTTCCGTCGCACCGGATGAAATGCTTGAAGTGGCCTTGCTGGCCGATGGCGTACCACGGGATCAACTCTATCCCCTGGATATCAAACGAGGTCTCGCCTCGCTGGAAAAAATCAAACCCTATGTCGCTGTCTGGTGGACCTCCGGTGCTCAGTCCGCGCAGTTGATCAAGGATGGCGAAGTCGATCTGATCGCGATCTGGAGCAGCCGTGTCGACTCAGTGGTGAAAGACAAGGCTCCGGTGGCCTATACCTATGAGGATGGCCTGCTCGGTTATGGCTGCATGGCCATCCTCAAAGGCGCCGGGAATGCGGCGGGGGCGCAGAAGCTGATTGCCAATGCTGTTACCCCGCAAACTCAGGCGCGGATCCCGACGATGATGGGTTACTACGGCCCGACCAATAACCTGGCCTTCGAGCAGTCCGGCATACCGGCCGACGCGCTGAGCAACTCGAACATGTCGCCCGCCAACAGAGCCAGGCAAACGCTGATGGACCCGCGTTGGTGGGGCGAGCATGTCACTGATGTTCAGGAAGACTACAAAGAGTTGATTGCACAGTAATGGGCGTTTCTGTGGAGGTCGGAGTTATGCAAGGCAATATTGCGATTCGGGATGTCTATAAGGGCTATGGGGCGTTTACCGCGATTGACCATGTCTCCCTGGACGTCATTCCTGGTGAGTTTCTTACGCTTCTCGGCCCTTCGGGGTCGGGGAAAACAACCTTGCTTAATGTGTTGGCGGGCTTCATTCGCCCTGACTCGGGAAGCATCAAGGTCGATGGCGTGGAATTTCTGACCTGTCCGCCACACCAGCGGGATATTGGCATGGTGTTTCAGAACTATGCATTGTTCCCCCATATGACGGTGGCGGAAAACGTCGCCTATCCCTTGCGCTTGCGCAAGGTTGGCGGCGCAGAACGAGCCCGTAGGGTCAAGGCCAGCCTGGAAATGGTGCAGATGGACCACCTCGGCGAGCGTGGTATCCACCAGCTTTCGGGTGGGCAGCGTCAGCGTGTCGCGTTGGCCAGGGCCATGGTGTTCGAGCCCAGGATCATGCTGATGGACGAACCTCTTTCCGCGCTGGACAAAAACCTGCGCGAGCACATGCAACTTGAGCTCAAGCGTCTGCATGCCCGACTGGGCATGACCACGATTTATGTCACCCATGATCAGAAGGAGGCGTTGACCCTGTCACACCGCATTGCGGTGTTGAACAAAGGCAAGCTTGCGCAACTGGATACACCGGATGCGCTCTATGAGCGGCCGAAGAATCGTTTTGTCGCGGGCTTCATCGGCGAGAGTTGTTTTTTTCCTGTGGAGGAGGGGGGCGATGCCGTTGTATTCCAGGGACGGGCGTTGAAGTTGCCGATCGGCACGCCGCTCAAACTTTCGCAGCCACGGGTGCTGATGGTCCGCCCGGAGCGTCTGCAATGGCAGGCCCCGGCGGATGCTGGCGCGATGAACCGTATCGATGCGATTGCACGTGACGTGGTTTATCAGGGTGACAGCTATCACGTGGGTCTGGTGCTCCCTGATGGCAGCGAGCTTACTGCGCGCCATCAAAAGGGTTTTCGCGACGTACCGGTTCCGACACCCGGTGCAGCGGTTCAGCTTTGGCTACATGCCGAGGACACTTTGCTGGTGACGGAGGACGCATGAATGCCGATCTTCCCCCTCGTCAAAAGCAACAGAGGGTTGTACCCATGAAACAAGTCAGTCTCTCCGGTAGCGCCAGGAGTGGAGCCCGCGGCGGCAAAGATCCCATGATCAGGCTTCTGGCAAGGGCCGAACTCAAGGAGCGGTTGGCTCTGCTTTCCTTGACACTGCCAGGTTTCATTCTGGTGTTCGTGGTGCTGGCGGTGCCCTTGGGCTGGCTGTTCTGGTTGTCGGCTTTCGACAGCAGCGGCGCACTGACGCTGGACAATTATGAGCGTTTACTGCGGCCTGTGTACCTGAGCAGCTTCATCATCACCTTCCAGATGGCGTTCTGCGTCACGCTGGTTTGTGTGTTGCTGGGTTATCCGTTGGCCTACCTGCTTTCGCAGCTACCCGACCGGGCCAGCCAAATCTGTATGGCCTTTGTACTGCTGCCGTTCTGGACTTCGATCCTGGTCCGTACCTACGCCTGGCTGGTGTTGTTACAGCGCCAAGGGGTCATCAACAACTGGTTGCTCGATCTGGGCCTGATCCATGAACCGCTGGCTCTGGTGAACAACTTCTTCGGAACCGCCGTCGGAATGGTGCACGTCATGTTGCCGTTCATGGTGCTGCCGCTCTACGACAAGATGAAAAACATCGATCCGCTGTTGATGTCGGCGGCAGCCAATTGCGGTGCCACACCGTCCCAGGCATTTCGCCAGGTGTTCCTGAAATTGTCGCTGCCTGGTCTGGCCTCGGGCATCACGCTGGTCTTCGTGATCTGCCTGGGTTTTTACCTGACGCCGGCATTGTTGGGCGGTGGCAGGGTGTCGATGTGGTCGATGAAAATCAGCGACACCATCGCGCTGTACGGTAACTGGGGGGCGGCGAGTGCGCTGGGCGTGGCCTTGCTGGTCGCTACTGTTTTGATCCTTTGGGGAATGCGCAAGTTGTTCGGTCTCAATGATCAAGGGAGAAACAGCTGATGTTCAAACTCAATCAAGCAGTGACGCCGACGCAGATTACTCACGCGCACCGGCTCTGGTTATATGCGCTCGTAGGATTGATCCTGCTGTTCCTGATCATTCCGTGCCTGATTGTGATCCCGATGTCGTTCTCCGCCTCGCAGTACCTGGAGTTTCCGCCGCGAGAGTGGAGCCTGCGCTGGTACGAGGCATACCTGGGATCGCCGGAATGGATGATGGCGACCTGGGTCACGGTGAAAGTGGCGGTCATGGCGACCTGTATTGCCACGGTGTTGGGGACGCTGGCCGCCTACGGTCTGTCGCAAGTGCGCGGCGGTGCGGCGAAACTGGTCAATAGCCTGATGATGCTTCCGATGCTGGTCCCCATCATTCTGGTAGCGATCGGGGTGTTTTTCGTCTACTCGCGTACCGGACTGAACAACTCCATCACGGGACTGGTGCTGGCCCACAGTGTGTTGGCGATTCCATTCGTGCTGATCGCCGTGGGCAATGGCCTGCAGGGATTCGACATGAATCAGGAAATGGCAGCACGCAGTCTGGGAGCTTCGCGTCCCTGGGCCTTTCTGACGGTGACGTTGCCGCAATTGCGATTGTCCATCTGTTCCGGAGCACTGTTTGCCTTTATCGCTTCATTCGATGAGGTGGTCATTGCGCTGTTCATTGTTGGGGGCGAGAGCTCCACTCTGCCCCGACGCATGTTCGCCAATATCCGCGATCAGATCGATCCGACCGTGGCAGCGGTATCGACCTTGATGATTGTGTTGTCGATCCTGCTCTTGGTGGCGATGCAGTACATCAAGAGTCTGGAACGTCGTCAGCAACATTGATTGGATTCGATGGTGCCTGGTGGGGAGGCGTTGCCTGTATGTCCCTTTGGAGACATAGGCAGCTTGCGTTGTGCATTCGAAGATGGCGTTCGGGGAATTTGCCCTGAACGAGGCATTGGAGGATCACCGCGTGGACAGACCGACAATATCAGCGCCGACGGCGGCAGTTACCGCTTCAGGTATCAGTTATCAAAATGTGGAAAGCGGTTACTTTGAACAACGTCGCCTGCAACGTCATGCAGGCTTTTTCACCCTGCTGATTCTCGGCGTCGGGGCGGTGGTGGCGGGTCAGTATTCCGGTTGGAACCTGGGCTTGGCGCAGGGCTTCGGCGGCATGTTTTTAGCCTTGCTGGTCATTGCCGTCATGTACCTGTTTCTCTGCTCTTCTATCGGCGAAGTGGCCGCTGCGCTGCCGCACACCGGTGGTGCCTATTCCTTTGCGCGTACCACAATGGGACCTTGGGGTGGGTTCAGTACCGGTCTTGCAGAGAACATCGAATTCATTTTGGCCCCGGCCGGCAACATGTTTTTCATGGGGGCCTACCTGACCGCCATCTTCGGAACCGGACCGCAATGGCAACCACTCTGGTGGGTAGTTGGGTATGCCTGCATGTTGTTGCTTTCAAACCGGGGTTTGGGAGTGTCGATGAGGGCCGTCGTGCTCATTACCGTGGCGGCGGTGTCGGTGTTGGTGGTGTTCTTTATCGCGGCTTACCCACATATGGATTTCACCGGCAATGCCTTGAATCTTGCAGTTGACGCAGCTGGCAAGCCGGTCGAGGTGGTTGGTGGTAACGGGCCATGGCTGCCGTTCGGACTCACCGGCGTCATGCTTGCGTTGCCATTCGCCGTCTATATGTTTCTGGCCATTGAACAACTGCCGTTGACTGCCGAGGAGTCGCACAACCCAACACGCCATTTGCCCCTGGCATTGGTCTGGGGCACTGTGATTCTTGCTGTATTAGCGCTGGGTGTGTTGTTTTTCAGTGCGTCGATCGGGGGCGGCAGCTTTTTCATGAGCACTTCGTCGGAACCGCTGCTCGATGGCTTTCGGGAGATTTTTGGGCACACAGCGAGCAAGCTTTTGTCCGCGGTGGCAGTGCTCGGTCTGGCGGCGTCGTTCCTGGCGGGCAGCTTTGCCGCCGGGCGTAATATCTACTCGCTGTCGCGTGCCGGTTATCTACCGACCGGGCTGTCGGTTACGCATCCGACACGCAATACCCCCAATATTGCGTTGGCGACCGGGGCACTGGCTGCATTGGGTATCCTGATGCTGTGCTGGTTCACCTTTGGCAAAGATAACAACCCGCTGATGGGCGGTATCCTGGTGAGCATGATCGTGTTCGCCGGAATGATTTCCTACATTTTGCAAAGCGTCGCCTACATTCGCTTGAAGCGCTCCTTTACCAGTTTGCACCGGCCTTATCGCAGCCCGTATGGGATATTCGGAGCGATTGCGGTGATCGTGATTGCGGTGGCGACATTGATTTATCAGTTTCTTGATCCATTGTACAAATGGGCCGCATTGGCCGCTGCCTGTTGGTACCTGATCGGGATTGCCTACTTTGCATTCTATCGTCGTCATCGTCTGGTGTTGTCACCTGAAGAAGCATTCGCCGTGAGTGGCGGTCGTGGAGGAAATCCGCAATGAGTAAAGTCAAACTATCCGAAGGCAAGGGCCGTCTGGCTGGTAAAGTGGCCATTATCACCGGGGGCGCTGGTGGTTGTGGCGCTGCCGCAAGTCGGTTGTTCGCGGCTGAAGGGGCCAGGGTGATCATTATCGATTTGAATGCCGATGCAGCAATCAATCTCGCGGCGCAGATCGTTGCCGATGGCGGTCAAGCACTTGGGGTGGGCGCCGATGTCTCGCAGGCCGTTCAGGTGAGTGAAGCCGTCGCGCGAGGGCTGGCTGAATTTGGCCCGGCGGATGTGCTTTTCAACCACGCCGGCACCTTGATCGTGAAACCTTTTCTCGACGTGCAGGAGCACGAGTGGGACTGGCTTATGGCGGTCAACGTCAAGAGCATGTACCTGGTCACTCAGGCCGTGCTTCCACAAATGATCGCCAAGGGCTCGGGCAGTATCGTTTGCACATCGTCGATCTCCGCGCAGTACGCAACCCCGGGTGAGGTCGTATACAACGCCAGCAAGGGCGCCTGCCAGATGTTCGCGCGAGCCATTGCCGTCGAGTTTCGTGATAGAGGTATTCGGTGCAACGCGGTGGCCCCCGGATTTATCCGCACCCCTCACGGCGAGCGGGAAATGCGCGAATTGCAGGCGATGGGCGTGGATGCCAGTGAAGAGGCGATCAGTCAGCAGCAAGGACGCCTGTGCGAGCCGGAAGAAGTGGCGCGGGCAGCACTGTTTTTAGCCAGCGATGACGCGTCATTTGTGAGTGGCACACAGCTATTTGTGGACAACTGTTTTTCCGCTGTTTAAGTCATTCGTGGCAAGAAATATGCTTGTTTTTTATCGATGGATTCAGGGTGCGCCTACGCGACTTGGCGCACCGGATAAAGACAAGGGGATGGCATGGCAACTTCAGTTTCGGATCGCAGACGTTGCATGGATGCCGCGCCCGTCCTTGGCGCATGGCACATAGCTACGCCCGGTCTGGTCGCACAATTGCAGTGTGATGGCTTTGCACGACAGTTGGACGAGGCACTGCGGGCACTTGTAGATTTCGACCAAAGCTGCGTGCTGTTCTACCCATCGGGCGGCTCACCCGTGTTACTGCACGACAACCTGCAAGGCATTGGCGAGCCAGGTGCGATGCACAGTTATCTCAGCGGTACCTATTTACTGGACCCGGTCTACACCGCCTGTGCGCATGGTCGGGCTTCAGGTCTTTACCGTATGAGCGAATTGGCCCCCGACGCGTTCTTCGAGGGGGATTACTTTAATTCGCCAGACGTGCATCCCTGTATTTCCATGCAATCGGGCACGCTGGCCGAAGAAATCGTATTCATCTGTGCTTTGCCAGGCATTGGGCATCTGGCCTATTCATTGATGCGAATGAATGCCTCCCCGAAGTTTTCATCTGTGCAGTTCGAAGGTCTCCAAATCTGCCAGGCGATGGTCGATGTCTTGTTACAGCGTCACTATCAGGGCGTATGCGCTCAGGTCGATGACAGTGCGCAGGCTTTAAGAGAGCACCTGAACAACGCTTTTTCGCGCTTCGCCGCTGATCAGCTAACTCCCCGTGAACAATTGATCGTCAGCATGATCCTGCGTGGACACTCCAGCCTGTCGATCTCACTGCACCTTGGCATCGCAGAGGGCACGGTGAAAAATCACCGCAAGCACCTGTATTGCAAGCTCGGCATTTCCAGTCAATCGGAGTTGTTTCATCTGTTCGTGAACTTTGTCCTCAGCCATACCGCGAATGTCCCGCCCGCCAAAGCGGGCAGCGCGATACAGCTCCACGAAGCTTTTGCCAGCTAATGAAAAACAGGTCCGCGATTAATTCAGGTGCCGAGAAAAACGCATGGACTCAGGTCCATGCGTTTTCTGGTTCTGTAATGATGCGAACGTATCACTCGAAGTAGATGGTTTTGGCCGAATCGTACGCCGGTGCATCGAAGCTGATAAACAGCGCCGATTGCTGACCTTCGACGTAATACTTGTGAGGGACATTGTGCGGGATGGAAACGTAATCGCCTGTCTTGAGGATGCGATCTTCAGTCGGCGTGACAACCCGCGCGCTACCACTGAGGAGGATCAGTGAGTGATCGGCATCCGGGTGGCTGTGGTTTTTCAACTCGGAGAACATCTCCACGAGATTCACTCGCTTGTCCGCGGTCTTTATCAATGTCCAGCCGCGGTCGCTGGGGTCGTTCCAGCCGGGGGGGCTGGCCATCACTGATTGCTGTTTCTTGACGACGGGAGGAGGGGATTCGGTGGGCGTGGAAAAATCAACGGCGGAGGCCTTTGCCATGTCGATGACAGGGACATCAAAACCCAGTAGGAGGGGATTCTCGTGATCCAGCGGCGTCATCTGGTAGGCCTGTCCGGCAGGGATCGCAACATAATCACCGGCACTCAGGGAAACCTCACTGTCTGTGAAATGGAACAACACCCTGCCTTGCAAAACGATCAGCGTGCGCTCACCGGAATCGTGCCTGACGACGGGGGTTTGGATGTCGAGCCGGACCAGGGTGGTGTGCGATAGAGCGGTTTTATGCATTTCCCAAATGTGCTGGCCGAGCACGGTTTCGTTCGCCGGCCCCTTCATCAAATCATCACGTTCAACCAGCAGCAATTTATCGCTGGCAAAGACCGGGGTTGAAAGCAGCAACAGCCCGCAGATCAACCGTAACCGCCGTGCAACAGGATCAAGACTGAGCATTTTTACACCTCTTCATTGGATGATGTCGCTTGGGGAAACAGTGGCGTGCAAAAGTGGATTCAATCCGCTGCGCAGGACACGGCTGTGCAGTTCGCGACCTAGAGCCGCTTCGCATTCGGCAGCGACATCCAACAGGCGGTCCAGGTCGATGCCAGTGCGTACGCCCATGGATTCCAGCAGGTTGATCCAGTCCTCGGTACTGACGTTGCCGGTGTGCCCGCCACCGTACTTGACCTTGGCCGGATGACCGCCAACACCGCCGAAGGCACAGTCGTAATGCGTGACGCCGACTTCCAGAGCTGCGACGTAATTCACCAGTCCGGTCGCGCGGGTGTCGTGAAAATGAGCGATCGGAGTGATCTCGGGAAACGACGCCAGCACGGCGCCGAACAAGCGCCTGACACTCTGTGGTGTCGCGACACCGGTGGTATCGCCAAGGGTGACGAATTTCACGCCGTGTTTGGCAAACTGCTCAACATCCGCCAGTACACTGGCTTCGCTGACGCGTCCTTCAAACGGACATCCAAAAGCGACGGAAACAGTACCGATCAAACGAAACTGGTTGAGGGCCTTGTCGGCCATCTGCTCAATGTTCAGCCATTGATCTGCTCGGCTGCGCTTGAGGTTTCTGCGCGAGTGGGACTCCGAGGCGGACACCAGCAGGCTGATTTCATTGGCACCGAGACCGGCATCGAGATCCATGACCGCTCGTTCCACTGCTCGCACGTTGGCGCAGGTCGCTTTATAGAACACACCGGCACGACGCTGCAGCACCGCCAGCAGCGCACTGGCGTCGGCAAATTGCGGAATCACGGCGGGATTGGAGTAGGAAGTCGCCTCGATCCTTTGAAAGCCGATGTCAGCAAATCGCTCCACCAACCTGCGTTTGATGTGTGTAGGCAGAAAGTCCGGTTCGTGTTGCAGACCGTCGCGGGCGAAGCATTCACACAGAATGACGTCTCTCATTGGAACCCCTGGGGTGACTACGAAATATGGTTGACATGGTGAACTAAATTTACGAGCATATGGTTAACAGTGTCAACCTGTTGCTGTGCTTTCCGTAACCGCTCATGCATTGCCGGTACCTGTGCAACCGCCTGCGTCCAATGCCAATTTCCGAGGAGTGATCCATGTACACCGACCTGTTGTTTTACATCGACGGCCAATGGACTGCCGGCAGTTCCGGCAACACTGCGGCTGTAATCAATCCTTCGACGGGGGAGACGATCGGGCAATTGCCATTGGCATCAAATGAGGATCTGGATGCCGCATTGGCAGCGGCTGCCAGCGGATTTGAAACATGGTCCGCGACGTCTGCCTACGACCGTTCGGGCATCTTGCGTCGAGCGGCTTCGCTGGTGCGTGATCGCCATGCGCTGATGGCCGAGTGCATGACGTTGGACCAGGGCAAGCCGCTGGCAGAGTCGACCATGGAAGCCAAAAGCGCGGCGGACCACATTGAGTGGTATGCGGAAGAAGGGCGGCGTGCCTATGGCCGCATCGTGCCTTCACGTAATGCAGCGGTACGCCAATTGGTGGTGCGCGAGCCTGTCGGTCCGGTAGCCGCCTTCACCCCGTGGAATTTCCCGATCAATCAGGCGGTGCGCAAGATAGCAGGGGCCCTGGCAGCGGGCTGCAGCATCATCATCAAGGCGCCGGAGGAAGCCCCGGGCGCCGTGATCGAACTGGTTCGCTGTTTCCACGATGCTGGTGTACCCAAGGGCGTATTGAACCTTGTGTTCGGTAACCCTGCGCACATCTCCGATTATCTGATCAGATCCCCGATTATCCGTAAGGTGTCCTTTACCGGCTCGACCGCCATAGGCCGACAACTCGGTGCCCTGGCCGCGACACACTTGAAGTTGACGACGATGGAATTGGGCGGACATGCACCGTTTATCGTGTGTGAGGATGCCGATATTGAGGCCGCAGCCACTTTGGCTTGCACCCTGAAGTTTCGCAACGCCGGGCAGGTGTGTGCCGCGCCCTCGCGTTTCTACGTGCATGAAGCAGTATTCGCCCCTTTTTCCCAAAGATTTACCGAGTTGGTAGAGCAGCTCAAGGTGGGCGACGGCTTCGATCCAACCAGTCAGATGGGGCCGTTGGCCAACGCCCGACGCTTGATGATGGTTCAGGAGTTGCTTGCTGATGCCAGGGAGCTGGGGGCGAAAACGTTAACGGGAGGGAAGCGCATTGGTGACAAGGGCCATTTTTTCCAACCGACAGTATTGGTCGATGTACCGCAACAGGCACGACTCCTCAACGAGGAGCCCTTTGGGCCGGTGGCACCGTTACTGCGCTTCAATGACCTGGATAGCGTAATTGCTCAAGCTAACAGCCTGGAGTATGGGCTGGCAGCGTTCGGTTTCACCAAATCGTTGAAAACGGCGACCGAGTTGGGTAATCGCTTACAGGCGGGAATGGTCTCGATCAACCACTTTGGCCTGGCCCTGCCGGAAACTCCGTTTGGTGGAATCAGGGCCAGTGGTCATGGTAGCGAAGGCGGAACGGAAGGCCTTGAGGCTTACTTGACGACGAAATTCATCAGTCAGATAGGCATTTGATGAAAAGCGTTAATGTCACAGCCATAGCAAGGCAATGCCTCTGCATTACCGACTTCTTCGGTAAGACGAAGTAGGGGCTGGTGCAAGAGAAACCAACCACCGGACTTCAATAAGTTTACACGCACACGCTTGAGGCCTGGTTTGACTGTGTTGTCGCAAGACAGCCCCAAGACCACTCAGTCCACGAAAGCTGGGTGGTTTTGGGTTTTTAAAACGTGAGGGCCGACTTCTCCTTGTCGGATGCTGAGCCCGATCAAGGCATCATAGAGCTCTTGCTGCCCAGCTGGCAGAACGGGGAGCAGCGTCGCGCGGCGCTTATCGACATCGAACCAGGACTCAACCAGCCATCCCACCAGATAGAGCGCCGCAAGGCATCCGCCAGCGGTTGCAACGTTCCCCTGCCAGACCAGAGGCTGGTCCACAGGCTCCAGTCCCAGAGCCAGCAAGCCCGATCGTGCGTCCGGATGTGTAGTCGCCCGGCCGCTGAGCAGCAGCCCAAGCCGTTCGAGAATGAAGGCTCCCGCGCAGATGGAGCCGATTCGCTGACGTCTGGAATCAAGTTCAAACGACGGCAGGAAATCAGGATCGGCAAGTGCGGCGGGTATCCCCTCCTTGCCGCTGACGAACAGTACCGCGTCGGCGCTATTGGCCTCGGAAAGCGGACCGTGCACTGAAACAGGCAGGCCGTGCGCCGATCGCACGATAGGGCTGGAACCCAATATTCGGACGTGCCAGTCCCCAGTGTTGCGGCCTAAAATGTCCCACATCAGGAATAGGTCGATGTCGGTGAATTGGTCGAAAGCGACCAGAGCGATTGTCTTCAAGGTGGACTCCATGAGATGCAAAAGGGCAATACGCAGAGAACGACACGAAGCTTGCTTTGACGGAGATAGCAATCGAAAGCAGTTCCTGCGGGGTTGAAAACGCTGGGCAGGCGTTCGATCTATTTCCTTCTTGCGATGAATTGAACCACGCAGGCTGGCCCGGTATGGAATTTTCCTTCGATGACATCCCGTTCGATCTCGCGGGACATCAGCACATCAAAATTCGGGAATTCCTGCTCGATCTCTGAGCTGGCCATGAGCATGTCCAGTTCACTTGGGCCGCCCGTGTCCCGGGTGAGTTGTCGTTTCTGATAGGCCTCAAGCAGGATGATTCCACCAGGCCTTAGTGACTGAGCCACCAAGCCATGCAACCTTCTACGCACGTGGCCAGGCATGTGCGCGAAGATCGAGACGACTGCACCGAAAGCCCCCTCTGGCGGCCTGTACGTTGCCATATCGGCAACTTCGGTGCGGATGGCTACGCCTTTTAGCGCAGCGAGCTTGTGCGCCTTGGCGAGGCCAACGGCGGAACTGTCCACACCAAGGACATCCAGACCCAGCGAAGCAAGGTAAGCAGCGTTTCGTCCTTCCCCTTCGGCGACGCTGAGCACAGGCCCGGAAAGTAGGCCTGCGTGCTCCGCAAGGAAGGCGTTCGGCGTCATTCCATATACGTACTCATCAACGGCATAACGTTCGTCCCACATGCTGTTCAACTCCTTGGTCTTTCTACGCTAAATGGCAATTCCGAGCCCCGGCGGATCAGGCGCTAGTGAGGCCGCTGAACAGCGGCTCCAATGACAGCCGGGCGCGGGTATCCTGGACCGTTGCTCGGACGGCCTCTTCACCGAACACCAAACCCTGAAGGTAGGTGAAGTGCGGGTTGAACAGCCCGAGGGTGTCAAGTACCTGGCGCAGGTAAGACGTTAGAAAGTCCGGTTGCCGTGCCAACTCGCCCTGGTGAAAGCCACCGGAACCGACCAACACGTACACCGGACGATTGCTCAGGAGACCGGTCTTGCCCCCGGGGCCTGAGCTGAATGTCCGGTGAATGCGCAGGACGTAGTCGATCCAGAGTTTGAGCGCGGCAGGGAGCGTAAAGTTGTGCATCGGGGTGGCAATGAGCAGGATATCGCTGCGTTCCAACTCGCCGATCAGCGCTTCGGAGACTTCGAACGCAGGTGAGTCAAACGGTGTGGTGGTAGCAAGGGCACGGGCGTAGTCCATACCGAGCGGTGGCAGCGGATGCCTGCCCAGATCGCGTTCGACCAGTTCGAGCCTCGGATACCGGTGCCGCAGGGATGCCACTAACTCCAGTGCCAACTGGTTCGCATGGGAAACCTGGCCATTCGGGCTGGCATTGATCAACAGCACATTATTCATGCTTGATTCTCTGCCTGAAGGTTCTGCGTGAAGTGCATACCATGGGCCAGCAGCCCCTGGCGAAAATAGAAGCGTTGGGCCAACGGCATATGCAGCCCGGTGTCCAGCACGAAATGAGCGCAACCGCGCTGCACCGCTTCCTCCCGAACAGCGGTCAATAGTCGCGCCCCCAGACTGCTGCGCTGCAGGTCAGGGCGCACCACCAGGTCATCGACGTAGATGAAGCGACCGTAGAGCAGGTTTTCCAGCTCGCGGTAACCGGCCAGGCCCACCGCCTGCTCACCGTCCCACGCGGCCAATAAACGGTAACCTTGCTCAGTCTGCCGAACCAGTTGCCCCACATAGGTGGCCGGGTTGGCGACATGCGGCCGCAATACGCGCATCAGGTCGAAACTCGCCTGAAAGGCCTCCGCGTCTTCGAGGTGTTGAAGTGTGTAAGCCATGTCCGTCGTCCGTTATAGAGAGATAGCAGACCTTAGTGCTGCAATGACTTAATCTACAGGGCCGAAAAATGCACAAATGACTAGGCCATGATCCTTCCCTTCAAGCTAGACCGCAGCCAGTCAGCGCCGATGTATCGTCAGCTTTATCACCGATTTCGTGAATCCATTGCCGACGGCCGCCTGCGGCCGGGAGATCGAGTACCTGCAGTTCGCGCTTTGGCGGCGGAGTTGAACCTGGCGCGCGGCACAGTGGAAGCGGCTTACCAGTTACTGATGGGGGAGGGCTACTTGATCGCTCGCGGAGCCGCCGGGACGATTGTCACACCGCAACTGGCACCCGTTTCCTTGCCCATACTTTGCCCCCCAGTTGCTTCGACGGAGTACCAGCCCACCCATTACGAGGCACTACCGTTAGCGCTGCAGATGGGGCTACCCGCGCTGGATGCCTTTCCCCGTAAGCTCTGGACAAGGTTGGCGGGCCGTCAGCTGCGGCAGGCTGGACTCGAGGGGCTCGTCTACCCGGACCCGCTAGGCTATGCACCCCTGCGCGCGGCCATTGCGACCTACTTGGGCATTTCACGGGGTATTACCTGCCGCCCGGAGCAGGTGTTCGTGTGCGCGGGCTATCGCGCGTGCCTGGACCTGATCAGCCACACGCTGATGCACCCAGGCGATAGGTGTTGGCTGGAAGAGCCCGGCTACTTCATGGCCCGGAACGCCCTGTTGGAAGCCGGCGCACAGTTGGTGCCGGTGCCAGTGGATGACCAGGGGCTTGACGTCGCGCAAGGCATTGCCCGTTGCCCGGAAGCACGCTTTGCAGTGGTCACGCCGACCCACCAGAGCCCGCTGGGCGTGTCGCTGTCACTGCCGCGTCGGTTGGCGCTACTGGACTGGGCCAACCGCCGAGGTAGCTGGATTATCGAGGATGATTACGACAGTGAATACCGCTATCAGGGTAAGCCCTTGCCTGCCCTCAAGAGCCTCGACCAGCAGGGCCGCGTGCTCTACACCGGTACCTTCAGCAAGGTGCTGTTTCCAGGCCTGCGCCTGGCTTATCTGGTTGTGCCAGCCGAGCAGAGCGACGCGTTCGCCCGTCAGGCGGATCGTCTGCATAACTACTGCCCGCAGCTCCTTCAGGCGACCGTCACAGCTTTCCTCTACGAGGGGCACTTCGCGCGGCACTTAAAGAAAATGCGAAACCTCTACGCACTCCGCCGTCAGTGGCTGGTCGATGCGCTGCACCAACAATTCGGCGAACGTCTATTGATCAACCCGCAGGCGGGGGGCATGCACCTGGTCGCGGGCCTTCGCGAAGGTGATGATGTCGAGCTCGCTCAGCGTGCCCGGGCTGTTGGCATAGCCGTCGAACCGCTGTCACAGTGGTACATGGAAGCCAAGCCCAGGCACGGCCTGGTGCTTGGCTTCACGAACATCGCCAGTGCCGATCAGGCATCGACGGTGGCGCTTCAATTGGCTCAAATCATCCAGGGCTGTGAGATTTTCAAACCCGGGCTCAGACGCGCCATTCACGTTTGTTAAATTTATTGACTTAAAAGTCAGCTTCTAGAAAGATGCAGGCCGCCAGACCTGTTTCGATCTTTTCCTAGCCTCAATCACGTCGCACTGACGGCGCTTGCAGACCTGCAGGCTTTAAATTTCGCCCATCGCTATATACAAAAATATATAGCGATGGGCGAAAACGTCAGGTCACGAGGGAATCAGGACCATGGACACCAAAAAAACAAGAGACCCGCACTGGAGTAAACACAATGAAGCTGCAACCCCTGGCCCTGGCCATCACCCTGGGGGGTTTGACCCACCAGGCCATCGCCGCCGGTTTTATCGATGACAGCAAGGCCTCGCTGAACCTGCGCAATTTCTATTTCAACTCTGACAACCGGGAAAGCCAGGGCAGCGTGGGCAACGCCGCCTACGCCAGCCAGGCCAAGGAATGGGGGCAGGGGCTGCAACTCAACGTGATCTCCGGATTCACCCAGGGCACCGTCGGCTTTGGCCTGGACGCCATCGCCATGACCGGGCTGAAACTGGACAGCGGCGGTCGTGCAGGCAAGGCCGGTATCGACCGCACGCCAGGCGCGCTGTTTCCCTTGGACAGCGACGGCCACGCGGTCGATGAATATTCCAAGGGTGGCGTGACCGGCAAGGTGCGCGTCTCCAAGACCGAAGCACGGCTGGGCACCCTGCAGCCCAAGCTGCCGGTGATCAACTTCAACGACGGTCGCCTGCTGCCGCAAACCTTCGAGGGCGGGCAGATTACCTCGAGCGAAATCGACGGCCTGACCCTCACCGTCGGTCAACTGCAAAGCACCAAGACCCGCAGCTCCACCGACGATATCGACCTGCGCATCGGCGGCGCGACACGTCCCGCCGGTACGCCCGCCAGCACCGCGTTGGCCGACTCGGACAGCTTCGTCTTCGCCGGCGGCGACTACAAGATCACCAAGGACCTGACCGCCCAGTATTACTACGGCAGTCTCGAAGATTTCTACAAGCAGCACTTCTTCGGCCTGATCCACACCCTGGCCATCGGCCCCGGCGCGCTGAAGACTGACCTGCGTTATTTCAACAGCAGCGCCGATGGCAAGAACGGCAATGCGGCCGGGCGTGCCCAAGGCTATAAAAGCAGCGGCTTCTGGCGAGCGGGGGACACCCACGCCGGCGAGGTGGACAACAACACCTGGAGCGCCCTGTTCACCTACAGTCTGAGTGGCCATGCCTTTAGCACCGGCTATCAACAAGTCTCCGGCGATAGCGCGTTCCCGTTCGTCAATCAGGGTGACGGCGCCACTGCATACCTGATCACCGACCGGCAGATCGGCAAGTTCCTCAGCGCCGGCGAGCGCACCTGGCTGGCCGAGTACGGGTATGACTTCGTGGTACTTGGCGTGCCGGGGCTCAAGACTGTGGTCACTTATCTGAGCGGCGACAACATCGATTCCGCCACCGGTGATCGCAAAGAGTGGGAGCGCGACCTGCGCATCGATTACGCGCTGCAAAGCGGTCCACTCAAGGGGGTGGGCATTTCCTGGCGTAACGCCAGCTTGCGTGGCAATGCCAGCAGCGACCTGGATGAAAACCGCCTGATCCTCAGTTACAGCCTGCCGTTGCTTTAAACACGGCCCGGCGGTCCTTCACACTACACAGCACCGAGGAATACGCCAATGCCAGTGCGCAATTCGCTTGGCCATGATCGACATCCCTCGGTCGAGAAGGTGTTGGCCGGTGAACAGTGGCCGCCCGAATTCGAGGTGGCCCTGAGGGATTTGCTGGAGCAAATGGCCAACGCCGGGCATGAAGTCACGCTGCACAACCTGGGCCGGTTCCTCGGCGACTTTGTGCCGCGCTACACCCTGGACCGTGCCGAGGAATGGCAGGAATGGGCGACCCGGCGCTGGGTCTCGCAGACCAAGCCGGCGCTGGTGGACAAACTGGCGGACGTCTTCATCGGCGGTCAGTGACGCCGCTGGCGCTCATTGGTACTCATCATGCCGGCGCCACCAGGGTCCCGTTTCATTGCGGCCCTTGGGCGCGCGGTCGAGCCATTGGTACATGCCCCACAATCCGTCCAGACCCCGCGCGTAGGTGGAGTAGGTGTGATAGATCTCGCCGTCTTCCAGCACAAAGGTACTCAGCCCCGGCCGGTCGCGGGTATAGGTCGGCGCATCGGTGCCACAGGTCGCGGCGAACTGTTTCACCGGTTCCGGGATCTGGCTGGCGTCCATCGCGTGCCCGCCGCGCTGATAGTTGTACTCGACCAGCCCTTCACGCTGCTGGGCTTCGGTGAAGTAGACGTTGAAGTCGGCAGTGAAATCGCTATCGGCGGCCGAGGCCCAGGGGAAGGTCCAGCCCATTCGGCGCTTGTAAGCCTGCAGTTTCGCCAACGGCGCGCGGGATATCGCCATCAGGGTCACGTCGTGGTTCGCCAGGTGGATGACGACGGGATCGAAGCCATCGGCGATGGCTGAGCAGGAAGGGCAGCCGGCCGTGTAGTCGGGGCCGAACATGAAGTGGTAGACCAGCAGTTGCGAGCGCCCTTGAAAGAGCTCGGCCAGGGTGGCGCTGCCGTTGTCGGTATCGAAGCGATAAGCCTTGTCGAGGCGAACCCATGGCAATGCCTGGCGTTGCCTGGCCACTTCATCGCTGCGTCGGGTCAGGGCCTTTTCCGCTTCGAGCAGTTGCAAACGTGCCGCCAGCCATTGTTCCCGGGTCGCGGTTTTGTGCGTGTTCATCGTTGTACGCTCCTGGTGAAAGGTCGTGATTTAGACTAAACCCGGGTATCGAATGATGGGAGTGACAAGCGTGGCGGGATTTCCATGGACTCGATGATCACGGCAGCCGCACAGGCGCTGGCGGCGGGCAATCCGCTGGGCGCACTGGATCGTGTGGCCTTGCGCGACGATGCGCCGGCGCTGGCCCTGCGCGGTATCGCCATGGCGCAACTGGGCGATCTGGCGCGGGCCCAGGCGCTGGTCAAGCGTGCGCAACGGGCCTTTGCGCCCAGGGAAGTGCTTGCCCGGGCACGCTGCGTGGTGGCCGAGGCTGAAATCGCCCTGGCTTCGCGGGAACTCGGCTGGCCGGTCAAGGCGCTTGAAACAGCGCGAATCACCCTTGAAAACCACGGTGACCGGGTCAATGCCGCCCATGCGCGCTATCTGCAGATCCGCCGTTTGCTGTTGATCGGTCGGCTCGACGAGGCGCAGCAGTTATTGGCCGAACTTGACCCCGGCCCATTGCCGCCGGCCTTGCGTGCGACCCATGAGCTGGTGCTGGCGGGGATCGCCATTCGACGTCTGCAATCGAGTGCGGCACGGGATGCGTTGACGAGGGCCAGGCAGGCGGCCGGTCAAACGGGGATTAGTGCGTTGATGGCGGAGGTCGAACATGTTGCGCATCTGCTGGATGCTCCCGCGGCACGCCTGATTGCCCAGGGTGAGGCACGGCCGCTGTTGCTCGATGAAGTGGAAGCGTTGCTCGGTTCAACGTCGCTGGTGGTGGATGCCTGTCGGTACGCTGTGCGTGGCTGTGGCATGTCGGTGTCGCTCGCGACGCGGCCGATCCTGTTCGTGCTCGCCCGTGTGTTGGCCGAGGCGTGGCCCGCGGACGTTGCGCGGGAAGCGCTGATCGCCCGGGCGTTCCGTCTGAAGCTCTCGGATGAATCCCATCGCGCCCGGCTTCGCGTGGAAATCGGCAGGCTGCGTAAAGCACTCGAGCCGTTGGCC
>NZ_AKJL01000057.1 GCF_000282355.1 Pseudomonas sp. GM49 | reverse complement strand
GGCGCCAGCCGGTGGAGTGGATGGCGGCGTAGTACATATGCTCGGCGTCCACCGGTTCGATGAGGCTGTGACGGTTGCACTTTTGCAACTGGGCGAAGACGTCGCCGTGCTCCGGGTTGAATTCAGGCTCGGTGGGCTCAAAGCTGGGGGCGAGGGGGTACACCGACTCGGCTTCGGCAAACCATTCGGGGAGTTTGCGCAGGATTTCCTTGGGGATCAGCGGCGACACTTCGCGCAGGGAAATGAACTGCGACACGTTGGTCTTGAACACCGGGCGCTGTTCCCAGGCATCGAGGGCGTTGTCGACAAACGAATAGAGGCTGCCGGGTGTGATCTTGCCCAGGATGTTCGCTGCTCCGCCGTGCAGGGCCTGGAGCAAAAGTCCGGTGAACACGCCGTGTTGCACGCCTTCCATCGCCGGCTCTTCCTTTTTGCAGGCAGTCAGAATGGTCATGCCTTCGCCGACCACGCTGCCCTCACTGCGCAAGGCGCGCAGTTCGCCGGCCGAGCCGCTCTGGCAACAATCGAGAATGATCACTTTGTTTTTGATCTTCGTGGCCTTGCTCGCCCAGTTGAGAATGTCGCTGAGGCGAATCCCGTCCTTGGCGCTCTTGTAATCCTGCGGGATCAACATGCCTTCGTCGGTGTCGGTGTCGAAGCTGCCGTGGCCGGCGAAATACAGCAGCGCGACATTGCAGTCTCCGGCAAACAGCTCGCGGATCTGGTCTTCGAGCTTTTCCCGGCTCAGGTAGTCCTCGGCGGAGGTCAGCACGATGTTCTTGAAGTTCGGATCGCCATTGGCGTCGGTCTTCAGCACGGATGCCATGGCCATGGCGTCATTGCTGCAACCGCTCAGGCGCGATACATGGGTGTAATCGTTGATGCCGATAAACAGTCCCTTGCGCATGGTTACACCGCCGTATGCTGGCGAATCGCATCGATGATGCTGTTGGTGTTCCACGCACATTCGGCATGTGCCGCGTCACGTACCACCGTGGAAATCCGCTCGGCACCGAACGGCTTGATCGCAATGATCACCTTGCCCATGCGCTTGGCGATCTCGATTTCCTTGTTGATCCACTTGCTGTAGGTGGAGTACATCCCGGCCATGATCAACACCGCCGAACACGGGCGAATCTTGTTTTCGATGGCCTCCTCAAGTTGTTTGTCGGTTTTCGCGCCGACAATAGGGTTGTCCGGTGGCACCGAAAAATTCTTGTAGGTAAAACCGGGCTTGGCGTTGAGCAGGCGCACGAGATTGTCGTGGGCGTCGGGGTAGTTCCACGAGTGGCTGATGAACAGATGGTAGGTTTGCATGGGTGTCCCTCGATGTCGCTGGAGTGCGAAGAGGGTTTGAACTTAGGCGATTGCAGGGCGGCCACAAGGGCTGGGTGCGGAAAGAGAAATGCCCTACAAGCGCGCGTGCGGGCGTCTTACAGAAAGGTCTGATGTTTGAGTGGGGGGAAGATCCGGCCGCCGACCGCCCCGCTGAAGGCCGGGCGGTCGGAACATCTGTTTAGTAGCCGTTTTCCGGCAGGCTGGCGATGATCGAGCGGTAGCTGTTCATCCGTTGTTGCTGCACGCGGCCGTCTTCAAGGGCCTTGAGGAGGGCGCAACCGGGTTCGCGGTCATGCTTGCAGTCGCGGAAGCGGCAGGTGCCAAGCAGGTCGTTGAACTCGATGAAGCCGGCTTCGACGTCGGCGCGGCTGACGTGGCCCAGGCCGAATTCGCGGATACCCGGGGAGTCGATCAACTCACCGCCGCCGGGGAAGTGGAACAAACGCGCGGTGGTGGTGGTGTGAGTACCCTGGCCAGACAGCTCGGACAGCGGGCCGACGCGGGCTTCGACATCCGGCAGCAGACTGTTGACCAATGACGACTTGCCGACACCGGACTGGCCGACGAACACGCTGATGCGTCCGTCCAGCTGCGTCTGCAACTGCTCCATACCATTACCGTGATGCGCCGACACTTCCAGCACCGGGTAGCCGAGGGTGCGGTATACGGAGAGCAAGGCATTCAGCGCTGGCGCGTTGTTTTCATCGATCAGGTCGAACTTGTTCAGCAGCAGCAGCGGCTTGATGCCCGCATGCTCGGCCGCCACCAGATAACGGTCGATCAGGTTGGCGTGGGGCTCGGGCAGCGGTGCAAACACGATGACGATCATGTCGACGTTGGCCGCCACAGGCTTGAGCTGACCACGGCTGTCCGGGCGGCACAGCTCGGTGTTGCGCGGCAGTTGCGCTACGATCACACCGATGCCCTGGTTGCCGGCGCGCCACACCACCTGATCGCCGGTCACCAGCGCCGGCAGGTTGGCACGCAGGTGGCAACGGAACACCTGGCCGGCCAGTTCGCCGTCGCGGGCTTCGACCTCGACCTGCACTCCGAAGTGCGCGATCACCAGACCGTGCTGTTCCGGGCCCAGATCGCCGCCCTCGAGTGCCTCGACAGCCGAGGACTCGCGTTTGGCGGCGCGGGCAGCGCGTTCGCCCTGAATCTTTTCGATGCGCCAGTTTTGGCGGCGATTGAGTTGGCGTTTGGCCATGGGTGTTCCGTATCAAGAATGCAGCGATTAGGTAAAACGGCCGCGAGTTTAGCACGCCCGGCCACCGGCCTAGGCTAAACTGCGCAGCATTGCCTAGGAGCCGACACATGCAAAACCCGCAGAACCTGATCTGGATCGACCTGGAAATGACCGGTCTGAACCCTGATACCGACGTCATTATCGAAATGGCCACCATCGTCACCGACAGCGACCTGAACACCCTGGCCGAAGGCCCGGTGATCGCCATTCACCACAGTGACGAAATCCTCGCCGGCATGGACGAGTGGAATACCCGTCAACACGGCGGCTCCGGGCTGACCCAGCGGGTTCGCGACAGCCGCATCAGCATGGCCGAAGCCGAAGCCGAAACCATCGCATTCCTGGAGAAGTGGGTGCCGAAGGGCAAGTCGCCGATCTGCGGCAACAGCATCTGCCAGGATCGTCGCTTCCTTTATACCCACATGAAATCCCTGGAAAGCTATTTCCACTACCGCAACCTCGATGTGTCCACGCTCAAAGAGCTGGCTGCGCGCTGGGCACCGGACGTGCGTGACAGCTTCAAGAAGGGCAGCACCCATCTGGCGCTGGACGACATCCGCGAATCGATCGCTGAACTGCAGCACTACCGCAAGCATTTCATCAAGTTCTGATTCAGGGTCGTCCGTTCCGGCCCCATCGCGAGCAAGCTCGCTCCCACAGTGTCGGCGCTGTACCTGTGAGAGCGAGCTTGCTCCGGGCGGCGTTCCGACGATGGCGTAGGCACAGTCGCCACCAGTGGTCGGGTCGCGCCCTCTTTTGGTGCCTGGGTGAACTGAGTAGACTGCGCGCCTTTCTGCAAGGACCGCCACCATGTTGCTGATGCTCTACCTGATCGCCATCACCACCGAAGCCATGACCGGTGCCCTGTCTGCCGGGCGTCGCGGCATGGACTGGTTCGGTGTGGTGCTGATCGCTTGTGTCACGGCGCTGGGTGGCGGTTCGGTGCGCGATGTGCTGCTCGGGCATTACCCGCTGACGTGGGTCAAACACCCGGAATACCTGGTGCTGACCACGGCGGCCGCCATGATTACCGTGTTCACGGCGCGCTGGATGCGGCATTTGCGCTCACTGTTCCTGGTGCTCGACGCCATGGGTCTGGTGGCTTTCACCCTGATCGGCTGCATCACCGCCCTGGAAATGGGGCATGGCATGTTGGTGGCATCGGTCAGCGGCGTGATCACCGGCGTTTTCGGCGGCATCCTGCGGGACATTTTCTGCAACGATATTCCGCTGATCTTCCGGCGTGAGCTCTATGCCAGCGTGTCGTTTGCGGCGGCGTGGTGCTACATGCTCTGCATCTATCTGCAATTACCCGATGAACAATCTATTCTGATCACCCTGTTCGGTGGTTTTCTGATGCGCTTGCTGGCGATCCGTTTTCATTGGGAAATGCCCAAGTTCGTCTATAACGACGAAGCCTGACGTTCGGCATGTTGCCGCAACGCCCACTCGACATGTTCACGTACCAGCGCCGACGGGTGCTCCCGTCGCGCCTTCAGCGCTTCCAGCACTGGAATCGTTGAAGGCGCATTCCCCAAACCTACCGCCAGGTTGCGCAACCAGTTTTCATAGCCCGTCCGGCGCAAGGGCGAGCCTTCGGTGCTGCTCAGGAACTTCTCCTCATCCCACATGAACAGTTCCGCCAGTTCGGCGTTGTCCAGGTTGTGCCGTGGCTTGAAGTCGCTTTCGCCGGACGGGCGGGCGAAGCGGTTCCAGGGGCAGACAATCTGACAATCATCGCAACCGAACACCCGATTGCCGATCAGCGGCCGCAACTCTTCGGGGATGGCGCCTTTGAGTTCGATGGTCAGGTAGGAAATGCAGCGCCGCGCATCCAGCACATAGGGGCCGACGAAGGCGTTGGTCGGACAGATGTCGAGGCAGGCGCTGCACCGCCCGCAGTGTTCAGTGGCGTGGGGCGGGTCTACCGGCAGCGGCAAGTCAACGAACAGTTCGGCGAGGAAGAAATAACTGCCTGCCTTGCGATTCAAAACCAGAGTGTTTTTGCCGATCCAGCCCAGACCAGCCTGTTCGGCGATGGCTTTTTCAAGCACGGGGGCACTGTCGACAAAGGCGCGGAAGCCGAACGGTCCGATCTCGGCCTGAATTTTTTCCGCCAGTTGTTGCACACGCTTGCGGATCAGCTTGTGGTAATCACGGCCCAGGGCATAACGCGAAACGTAGGCTTTTTCCGGTTGGGCGAGCATTTTTGCCATCTGCGTGTCGCCGGACAGGTAATCCATGCGCAGCGAAACCACGCGCAAAGTGCCCGGCACCAGTTCTTCCGGATGCGAGCGCTTGCTGCCATGGGCGCCCATGTAGTCCATTTCGCCGTGGTAGCCGGCGGCGAGCCAGCGCTCCAGGTGCTGCTCATGCTCGGCCAGGTCGAGGCCGCTGATGCCGACTTGTTGAAAGCCCAGCTCGCGGCCCCAGTCCTTGATGGATTGGGCGAGGGCAGGCAGGTCTGTGGTAATAGCGGGCATGAGGCGAGAGAAACCGGAGCTGAGGTGCGTATAATTCTGCCAGACATCGGAGCCCGAAGACGCATGCCGCACACTAAAGATGAATTACCCGACGCGCTGTACAGCGCCGCCCAGGTGCGAGCACTCGACGCGAGCCTGATTGCCGCTGGCACAGCGGGCTTCGAACTGATGCAGCGCGCGGCGCGGGCAACGTGGCGCGCGCTCGTCCGCCAATGGCCGACGGCGAGCGAATTGAGCGTGCTGGCCGGTCATGGCAACAATGCCGGGGACGGTTATCTGGTGGCGGCGCTGGCCAGGCGTGCCGGTTGGGCAGTGCGGGTACTGGCGGTGGGGGATCCTCAACGCCTGCTGGGCGATGCGGCGTTGGCCCATGCCGAGGCGGTGTCTGAAAAAGTGGTCATCGAGCCCTGGACCGCACAATCCGGATTGCGCGGTATTGTGCTGGATGCTTTGCTTGGCACCGGCTTGAGCGGCGACGTGCGCGAGCCGTATGCCAGTGCCATCGCCGCGATCAACACCAGCGGGTTGCCGGTTGCGGCGGTGGATATCCCTTCGGGGCTGTGCGCCGATACCGGCCGTGTGCTTGGCTGCGCAGTGTGTGCCGACCTGACGGTGACGTTCATCGGGTTGAAGCTGGGGTTGCTCACCGGTGAGGCGGCGGATGGGGTCGGCGAATTGGTATTCAATGACTTGCACGCCGATCCGCAGCTGATTGGCGGCGCAGCTTTCTCCGCTCGTCGTCTAACTGCTGCAAACCTGCCGCGCCCAGCGCCCCGGCCCCCGACCTCCCATAAAGGCCGATTCGGCCATGTGCTGCTGATCGGCGGTGATCGCGGTTTCGGTGGTGCAATCCTGCTGAGCGCACAAAGTGCGCTGCGCAGCGGGGCGGGCATGGTGTCGGTGGCGACCCGCAGCGAACACGTTTGCGCCGCGCTGGCGCGGATCCCCGAGGCGATGGTGCTGGGCACTTCGTCGGCCAATCAGTTGATGGGTTTGCTTCAAAAAGTTTCAGTGTTGGTTGTCGGTCCGGGGCTGGGCCAGGCTGGCTGGGGGCGCAGCTTGTTGTCGGCCGCCGCCAACGCGCCGCTGCCGCAAGTCTGGGACGCCGATGCACTGAATATGTTGGCCGAGGAACGTGTGAGTTTGCCCAAGAATTGTGTGCTCACGCCTCATCCGGGCGAAGCTGCGCGGTTACTCGGAATGAGCACGGCCCAGGTTCAAGCCGATCGACCGGCTGCGGCCCATGCATTGAGCAAAAAATATGCAGCGGTCGTCGTTCTGAAAGGTGCCGGCAGCCTGATCGCCCATCCCGATGGGCGTCTGGCGCTGTGTCATCAAGGGCACCCGGCGATGGCCTCTGCCGGTTTGGGCGATGTGCTGGCCGGTTTGGTCGGCGCGCTGCTGGCCCAGGGTATGGAGGCATTCGACGCGGCCTGCCTGGCGGTCTGGCTGCACGCAAATGCCGGTGAACAACAAGGAAAATTGGGCCGTGGGCTGGCGGCCAGTGATCTTATTCCAGCCATTCGTCAGTTGTTGGAGGAGCAAGCCCCGTGTCTGAAGTAACCCTGTACCTGGCCGATGAGCAGGCCATGAGCGACTTTGGCGCACGCATTGCCCGAATCACCCAAGGCCATGGCCTGATCTTCCTTGAGGGCAACCTGGGGATGGGCAAAACCACGTTGTCCCGAGGCATCATCCGTGGTCTGGGGCATGTCGGGGCGGTAAAAAGTCCGACCTTCACCTTGGTCGAGCCCTACGAGATCGGCGACATTCGCGCTTTCCATTTCGACCTGTATCGCCTGGTCGACCCGGAAGAGCTGGAATTCCTCGGCATCCGCGACTACTTCGAAGACGACGCCCTGTGCCTGATCGAGTGGTCCGAAAAAGGTGCAGGCTTTTTGCCAAAGCCCGACCTGACCATTACCATTAGCCCGCAAGACAGCGGACGTTCGCTGAAAATTTTATCCCAGGGTTCGCGTGGCGAGTCCTGGTGTGCCGCTTTGGCATTGGAATCCATATAGATGATGGGGTTAGGTATGCGCTTTCGCGCGTTGGTGGCTGCCGTAGGGGTGTTGTTTCTGGCGGTGACCGTCGACGCTGTGGCCGATACGAAGGTCAACAGTGTTCGTCTGTGGCGGGCACCGGACAACACGCGGCTGGTGTTTGACCTGACCGGCCCGGTGCAACACAGCGTCTTTACCCTCACGGCTCCGGATCGCCTAGTCATCGACATCAATGGCGCGACCCTCGGTGCGCCGCTCAACGTCAATACCTCGAACACCCCGATTACCGCCATGCGCTCGGCCCAACGCACGCCGACCGACCTGCGGGTGGTCATCGACCTGAAAAAGGCCGTGACGCCAAAAAGCTTCTCCCTGGCGCCGAACGCCCAGTACGGCAACCGGTTGGTGGTCGATCTGTTCGATAACGCCGCAGATGCCGCTCCACCTCCAGCGCCTGCACCCTCGGTCGCCACGGTGCCCGCCGTACCGGTAACGCCTGCGGAACCTGCAATCAAGCTGCCACCGGCCCCGGCCGGCAAGCGCGACATCGTTGTGGTGATCGACGCCGGACACGGCGGCGAAGACCCGGGTGCATCGGGTTCTCGCGGTCAGCGTGAGAAAGACGTGGTGTTGCAGATCGCCCGCGAAACGCAGCGTCAGATCAGCGGCATGAAAGGCTTCCGCGCCGAACTGACCCGTACCGGCGACTATTTCATTCCGTTGCGCGGCCGTACCGAAATCGCCCGCAAGAAAGGCGCCGACCTGTTCGTCTCGATCCACGCCGACGCCGCACCTTCTGCCGCTGCTTTCGGTGCTTCGGTATTTGCCCTGTCCGATCGTGGCGCAACCTCGGAGACGGCCCGCTGGCTGGCCGACAGCGAAAACCGTTCCGACCTGATCGGTGGTGCCGGCAACGTCAGCCTCGATGACAAGGACCGCATGCTCGCCGGCGTGTTGCTCGACCTGTCGATGACAGCATCCCTGACGTCCAGCCTGAACGTTGGCCAGAAGGTGCTGAGCAACATTGGCCGGGTTACGCCGCTGCACAAGCAGCGGGTCGAGCAGGCCGGGTTCATGGTGCTGAAGTCGCCGGATATTCCGTCGATCCTGGTGGAAACCGGGTTCATCTCCAACGCCAACGAAGCCTCGAAACTCGCGGCATCGAACCACCAGCAAGCGTTGGCGCGTTCGATCAGCAGCGGTGTGCGCCAGTTCTTCCAGCAGAACCCGCCGCCGGGCACTTACATTGCCTGGCTGCGTGACTCCGGCAAGATTGTGCAAGGTCCACGTGACCATCGCGTCAACCCGGGCGAGACCCTGGCGATGATCGCCGTGCGTTATCAGGTGTCGCCAGCCACCCTGCGCAGCGCCAACAACCTGTCGAGCGATGAGCTCAAGATCGGTCAGCACCTGACTATTCCGGGCACTGAACTGGCGGCCAAAGAATGAATCAGGTCCTGAACAATGGCGCACGAATCGAGCTGCTCAGCCCGCGACTGGCGAACCAGATTGCCGCGGGTGAGGTGGTTGAACGCCCGGCTTCGGTGATCAAGGAATTGCTGGAAAACAGCCTCGACTCTGGTGCCAGACGCATCGATGTCGATGTGGAGCAGGGCGGCGTCAAGTTGCTGCGGGTACGTGACGATGGCAGCGGCATTTCCGCCGATGACCTGCCGCTGGCCCTGGCCCGTCACGCCACCAGCAAGATCCGCAACCTGGAGGACCTTGAACAGGTCATGAGCCTGGGGTTTCGCGGTGAAGCCCTGGCATCGATCAGCTCCGTCGCGCGCCTGACCCTGACCTCCCGCACCCGCGACGCCGATCAGGCCTGGCAGGTCGAGACCGAGGGCCGGGACATGGCGCCCCGTGTGCAGCCTGCGGCCCACCCGGTGGGCACTTCGGTTGAAGTACGCGACCTGTTCTTCAACACGCCGGCGCGGCGCAAGTTTCTCAAGACTGAAAAAACCGAATTCGATCACCTGCAAGAAGTGATCAGGCGTCTGGCCCTGGCGCGCTTCGATGTGGCGTTCCATCTGCGCCATAACGGCAAGACCATCCTCAGCCTGCACGAGGCCCACGACGATGCGGCCCGTGCCCGGCGCGTGGCGGCGATCTGCGGGCCGGGCTTCCTGGAGCAGGCACTGCCGATCGAAATCGAGCGCAATGGCCTGCATCTATGGGGCTGGGTCGGCTTGCCGACCTTCAATCGTAGCCAGGCGGATTTGCAGTATTTCTTCGTCAATGGCCGTGCCGTGCGCGACAAGCTGGTGGCCCACGCGGTGCGCCAGGCCTATCGCGATGTACTGTTCAACGGTCGGCACCCGACCTTCGTACTGTTTTTCGAGGTCGATCCGACCGGCGTCGACGTCAACGTGCACCCGACCAAGCACGAAGTGCGTTTCCGTGAAGGGCGCATGGTTCACGATTTCCTCTACGGCACCTTGCACCGCGCCTTGGGCGATGTGCGCCCCGACGATCATCTGGCGGCGCCGGTTGCCACGGCCATCGTCCGGCCTACCGGCCTCGAAGCCGGTGAATTCGGCCCTCAGGGCGAAATGCGCCTGGCCGCCAATGCGCTGCTGGAACAGCCTCAGGCTCAGCCGTCGTTCAATACGCCGGCAGGTTCGGGAGCTGGCGCGGGTTATCAGTATCAATACACGCCGCGTCCGCAGTCCGGCGTTCCTGTCGCCGAAGCGCAGGCCGCCTACCGCGAGTTTTTTGCGCCGCTACCCGAGGCCAATGCCGTCGCGCTACCGGCCGGGCAGGACGACATCCCGCCGCTCGGTTATGCGCTGGCGCAACTCAAGGGCATCTATATTCTTTCGGAGAACGCCCAGGGTCTGGTGCTGGTGGACATGCATGCCGCCCACGAGCGGATCATGTATGAGCGTCTGAAGGTAGCGATGGCCAGCGAGGGCCTGAGTGGCCAGCCGTTGCTGGTGCCGGAGTCCCTGGCCGTCAGTCAGCGTGAAGCCGATTGCGCCGAGGAGCATGTCGCCTGGTTCCAGCGCCTGGGCTTTGAATTGCAGCGCCTGGGCCCGGAAACCCTGGCGATCCGGCAGATTCCGGCACTGCTCAAGCAGGCCGAGGCCAACCGGCTGGTCGCCGACGTCCTGGCTGATCTGATGGAGTTCGGCACCAGCGACCGCATTCAGGCGCACCTGAACGAATTGCTCGGAACCATGGCCTGCCACGGCGCGGTTCGTGCGAATCGGCGTTTGGCCCTGCCGGAAATGAACGCTCTGCTGCGTGACATGGAAAACACCGAGCGCAGCGGTCAATGCAACCATGGCCGACCGACCTGGACCCAACTGGGCCTGGATGATCTGGACAAACTGTTCTTGCGCGGTCGTTGATGAGCCAGTTCCCACCTGCAATTTTCCTGATGGGCCCGACCGCCGCCGGCAAGACCGACCTGGCCATCGAGCTCACCAAAGTCCTGCCTTGCGAGTTGATCAGCGTCGATTCGGCGCTGGTCTACCGTGGCATGGACATCGGCACCGCCAAGCCTTCCAAAGAGCTGCTGGCGCAATATCCGCATCGTCTGATCGATATTCTTGACCCGGCCGAGAGCTATTCGGCTGCGGATTTCCGCCGTGACGCCCTGGAGGCCATGGCCGATATCACCGCACGCGGAAAAATACCGCTGCTGGTGGGCGGCACCATGCTCTATTACAAGGCTTTGGTTGAAGGTCTGGCGGATATGCCGGCGGCCGATCCCGACGTCCGCGCGCAGATCGAAGAAGAGGCTGCACGCCTTGGCTGGCAAGCCTTGCACGAACAATTGGCAGTGATCGATCCGGAGTCTGCGGCGCGGATTCACCCGAACGATCCCCAGCGCCTCAGTCGAGCACTGGAAGTTTATCGTGTCAGTGGTCAAAGCATGACTGCCCTGCGTTTGCAACAATCTGTGCAAAGTACTGAAGCAGCCGCTTCGGGACGGCAACAATTGCCCTATACTGTCGCGAACTTGGCCATTGCCCCGGCAAATCGCCAGGTACTGCACGAGCGAATTAAACAAAGATTCACTTTAATGTTGGAACAGGGATTCATTGACGAGGTCGTAGCCCTGCGTAAAAGAGGTGACCTGCATGCCGGGTTGCCGTCTATACGTGCAGTAGGCTACCGCCAAGTCTGGGACTACCTGGATGGCAAGCTGACGTCAGCCGAGATGCAGGAGCGTGGAATCATTGCCACGCGCCAATTGGCGAAACGCCAGTTCACCTGGCTGCGCAGTTGGACTGACCTGCATTGGCTGGACAGTCTGGATTGCGACAATCTGCCGCGCGCCTTGAAATACCTGGGGACCATCTCCATATTGAGCTGAGTCCTTGCAATTGCCGTCTATCCTTGGGGGTGTGGCGGCCAAAGCCATCTGTTTACCTATTTTTTATATTGAATCCTTAAAGGAGTGCGGCACATGTCAAAAGGGCATTCGCTACAAGACCCTTACTTGAATACTTTGCGTAAAGAAAAAGTTGGGGTGTCCATCTACCTGGTCAACGGTATCAAACTGCAAGGCACGATCGAGTCTTTCGACCAATTCGTCATCCTGCTGAAAAACACCGTTAGCCAGATGGTCTACAAACACGCTATCTCTACAGTGGTGCCGGTTCGTCCAATTCGTCTGCCTAGCGCAACCGAATCCGATGCAGGTGACGCTGAGCCAGGTAACGCCTGATAGGAGTCTCCTTTGTTCTTTGAGCGCCACGGTGGTGGTGAACGAGCCATTCTCGTTCACTTGGATGGTCAGGACCCTGAGGCGCGCGAAGATCCGCAGGAGTTTCAGGAGTTGGCAATTTCGGCTGGCGCCGAGACCGTCGCGTTTTTCAGCGTGCCGCGTCATCGGCCAACCGCCAAAACCCTGATCAGCAGCGGCAAGGTCGAAGAATTGCGCGACCTGGTCCAGGCCGAGCAGGTCGATCTGGTGATTTTCAATCACATCCTCACGCCCAGTCAGGAACGTAACCTCGAACGTATTTTCGAGTGTCGCGTGATCGACCGCACGGGCTTGATTCTCGATATCTTCGCCCAACGCGCCCGCACCCATGAAGGCAAGCTCCAGGTCGAACTGGCCCAGCTTGAGCACATGAGTACGCGGCTGGTTCGCGGCTGGACTCACCTTGAACGGCAGAAAGGCGGTATCGGCCTGCGCGGTCCGGGTGAAACCCAGCTGGAAACCGACCGGCGCCTGTTGCGGGTTCGCCTGCGGCAGATCAAGGGACGCCTGGAAAAGGTCCGCAGCCAGCGTGAGCAATCGCGCCGTGGCCGCAAACGAGCGGACATTCCGACGGTTTCGCTGGTGGGTTACACCAACGCCGGCAAATCGACGCTGTTCAACTCGGTGACCGATTCCGATGTCTTCGCGGCCGACCAGTTGTTCGCCACCCTCGACCCGACCTTGCGTCGACTCGAGCTCGATGACCTCGGCCCGATCGTGCTGGCTGACACCGTGGGCTTCATTCGCCACTTGCCGCACAAGCTGGTCGAGGCTTTTCGGGCTACGCTCGAAGAGTCGAGCAACTCCGACCTGTTGTTGCACGTGATCGACTCCCATGAACCCGAGCGCATGGCCCAGATTGAACAGGTCATGGTGGTGCTCGGAGAGATCGGGGCTCAAGACTTGCCGATCCTGGAGGTCTATAACAAACTCGATTTGCTCGAGGGCGTGGAGCCGCAGATCCAGCGCGATGCCGATGGCAAACCGCAGCGGGTCTGGCTTTCGGCGAAAGATGGTACGGGTCTGGACCTGCTCAAGCAGGCCGTGGCCGAGCTGCTTGGCGATGAGTTGTTTGTTGGCACCTTGCGCTTGCCGAATCGATTTGCTCGACTGCGTGCGCAGTTTTTCGAACTCGGTGCTGTACAGAAAGAAGAGCATGACGACGAAGGCATCAGTTTACTGGCCGTTCGTTTGCCACGAGCCGAATTGAATCGGCTGGTGAGTCGCGAAGGTTTGCAACCGATGGAGTTCATCGAGCAACACACTTTGCAATAAAAGCCTGAGAAAGCGGTTGTGCCGTGGTGACAGGCATTCTGTAGCATTGGTCGGCGCGCCGTGGGTGCGTCTTTGCTTTATCAGATGGAGAGCGCTATGGCTTGGAATGAGCCGGGTGGCAACTCGAATAATCAGGATCCTTGGGGTGGCAAGCGTCGTAACAACGGCGACCGCAAGGGGCCACCGGATCTCGACGAGGCCTTCCGAAAGCTGCAGGAAAGCCTGAACGGTTTGTTCGGTGGCGGTAAGAAACGTGGTGGTGACGACGGCGGTGGTCCGGGCAAGAGTGGCGGCTTTGGCGGTTTGCTCGGTATCGGCCTTGTCGTGCTGGCCGCCGTATGGCTGTACAGCGCGGTTTATGTCGTCGACGAGCAGGAGCAAGCCGTGGTGCTGCGCTTCGGCAAGTACTACGAAACCGTGGGTCCGGGCCTGAATATCTACTTCCCGCCGATCGACAGGAAGTACTTGGAAAACGTAACGCGTGAGCGTGCCTATACCAAGCAGGGCCAGATGCTGACTGAAGACGAGAACATCGTCGAAGTGCCACTGACCGTGCAGTACAAGATCAGCAACCTGCAGGACTTCGTGCTGAGCGTCGATCAGCCGGAAATCAGCCTGCAGCACGCGACCGACAGCGCCTTGCGCCATGTGGTGGGTTCCACCGCAATGGACCAGGTGCTGACCGAAGGTCGTGAATTGATGGCCAGCGAGATCAAGGAGCGTCTGCAACGCTTCATGGACACCTATCGCACCGGTATCACCGTCACCCAGGTCAACGTACAGAGCGCAGCGGCACCGCGCGAAGTCCAGGAAGCCTTCGATGACGTGATCCGGGCCCGTGAAGACGAGCAGCGTTCGCGCAACCAGGCTGAAACCTATGCCAACGGCGTCGTGCCGGAAGCCCGTGGTCAGGCCCAGCGCATCCTTGAAGATGCCAATGGCTACCGTGACGAAACCGTCTCGCGCGCCAAGGGTGAGGCTGATCGCTTCACCAAGCTGGTCGCCGAGTACCGCAAGGCTCCTGAAGTCACCCGCCAGCGTCTGTACCTGGACACCATGCAGGAAGTCTTCAGCAACACCAGCAAGGTTCTCGTGACCGGCAACAAGAATGGCCAGAACAACCTGTTGTACCTGCCGCTGGACAAGATGGTCGAAAGTGGTCGCAGCACCAGCACTCCAATGACCGGTGCGACAGCCACCAGCAATGAAGCGAATGCACGTGCGGCAGCAGATCTGCAGCAACAGCAAGCACGTACCAGGGAGAGTCGCTGATGAGCAATAAATCGCTGATCGCCCTTATTGTCGGCGTCGTCGTGGCGATCGCTGCCTGGAACTGCTTCTACATCGTGGCTCAGACCGAGCGTGCGGTGTTGCTGCAGTTCGGTCGCGTGGTCCAGGCCGATGTTCAGCCAGGCCTGCATGTGAAAGTGCCTTACGTCAACCAGGTGCGCAAATTCGACGCACGCCTGATGACGCTGGATGCACCGACACAACGCTTCCTGACGCTGGAAAAGAAAGCAGTGATGGTCGATGCCTTCGCCAAGTGGCGCGTGAAGGACGCAGAGCGTTACTACACCGCGACTTCCGGCCTCAAGCAGATTGCCGACGAGCGTCTGTCCCGTCGTCTGGAATCGGGCCTGCGTGACCAGTTCGGTAAGCGCACCCTGCACGAAGTAGTGTCGGGTGAGCGTGATGCGCTGATGGCGGATATCACGGCTTCGCTGAACAAGATGGCTGAAAAGGAACTGGGCATCGAAGTTGTCGATGTTCGGGTCAAGACCATCGACCTGCCGAAAGAAGTGAACCGCAGCGTGTTCGAACGTATGAGCACCGAGCGTGAGCGTGAAGCTCGCGAGCACCGCGCCAAGGGTAACGAACTGGCCGAAGGCATCCGTGCCGACGCCGATCGTCAACGCCGCGTGCTGCTGGCTGAAGCCTATCGTGAATCCGAGGAGGTTCGCGGTGACGGTGATGCCCAGGCCGCTGCGATCTATTCCAAGGCCTACGGTCAGGATCAGGAGTTCTACGCGTTCTACCGTAGCCTGCGCGCCTACCGTGAAAGCTTCGCGAACAAATCCGACGTCATGGTCCTCGACCCAAGCAGTGACTTCTTCCACTACCTGGAAAAAGCCAAGCCTTGATACGACGTTGACCTGAATCCTCCCGCCGGGCGGCTAAAACCTCTGGCGGGGTGATCCTTTGGGAAAACGTGTGTATGATGCGGCAGCCGGGAAATTCCCGGCTTTTTTGCGTCTGCATGTTTGATTGCTGTTTTTAAGCAGATGCCGGGCCGATGGGCTCGACAGTTTTTCGAGGAAAGTGGTCAGCGAAGCCGGTAGAAGGGCTTTTCGCTCCGTCGCTCATGCGCGTGGTTTGTGCATGAGCCGATCATTTTCTGCTTCACTCAAGGATCGCCGACAGGCTGGTCGCCCGGATATAGGGGAAGGCGTAATGGCAACGGTAGACCGCTGGCTTCTGCCAGATGGCATCGAAGAAGTACTGCCACCGGAAGCGGCGCGTATTGAAGTCGCGCGTCGTCAGGTGTTGGATCTGTTCCAGAGCTGGGGTTACGAGTTTGTCGTGACTCCCCATATCGAGTACCTGGAATCCCTGCTGACCGGCGCAGGCCAGGACCTGGATTTGCGCACCTTCAAGGTCATCGACCCGCAATCGGGCCGGCAGATGGGTTTCCGTGCCGACATCACGCCGCAAGTGGCGCGCATCGATGCGCATACCCTGCGTCGCGAAGGTCCGAGCCGTCTGTGCTATGCCGGTAGCGTGCTGCACGCTCAGCCTCGCGCCTTGTCGTCCTCGCGCAGCCCGATTCAGCTGGGTGCGGAGTTGTACGGCGACGGCAGCCCAAGCAGCGACGTCGAAGTCATCAGCCTGATGCTCGCCATGCTGCAACTGGCCGATGTGCCGGATGTGCACATGGACCTCGGTCATGTCGGCATCTATCGTGGCCTGGCCCGCGCTGCCGGTTTGTCCGGTGAAGTCGAGCAGCAGTTGTTCGACGCATTGCAACGCAAGGCCATCGATGAGGTCATTACCTTGACCGAGGGCTTGCCTGCCGATCTGTCGGGCATGCTGCGCGCGTTGGTCGATCTGTGTGGCGGTCGTGAAGTGCTGGCTGCGGCCCGTGAGCGTTTGGCCAAGGCGCCGGCACAGGTGACGGCGGCGCTGGACGACTTGCTGGCGATTGCAGAGCGGCTGTCCGTGCGTTTCCCTGAGCTGCCGCTGTATTTCGACCTGGGCGAGCTGCGCGGTTACCACTACCACACGGGTGTGGTGTTCGCCGTGTTCGTGCCGGGTGTGGGCCAGTCGATTGCCCAGGGCGGTCGTTACGATGACATCGGCGCCGACTTCGGTCGCGCCCGTCCGGCTACCGGCTTCTCCACCGATTTGAAAACCCTGGTGACCCTGGGGCGTGCTGAGATCGAGCTACCGTCTGGCGGTATCTGGATGCCTGACAGTACGGATGCGGCACTCTGGCAGCAGGTTTGCCAGTTGCGCAGTGAGGGTCAGCGTGTCGTTCAGGCTTTGCCTGGACAACCTTTGGCCGCCGCCCGTGAAGCGGACTGCGACCGGCAATTGATTCAGCAGAACGGGCTTTGGCAAGTATCGCCACTGGCTTCTTGAGTTTTCCTGCCGGCTGCCGCCGGCACCAAGTTTGCGCGAATGAGGACAAGTGTTATGGGTAAGAATGTCGTAGTCCTGGGCACCCAGTGGGGTGATGAGGGCAAAGGCAAGATCGTAGATCTGCTGACCGAACATGCTGCCGCCGTAGTGCGTTACCAAGGTGGCCACAACGCTGGTCACACCCTGGTGATCGACGGTGAGAAGACCGTCTTGCACCTGATTCCGTCGGGCGTGCTGCGCGAAGGCGTGCAGTGCCTGATCGGCAACGGCGTGGTGGTTGCACCTGACGCCCTGATGCGGGAAATCGTCAAGCTGGAAGAGAAAGGCGTACCAGTGCGCGAGCGCCTGCGTATCAGCCCTTCCTGCCCGCTGATCCTGTCCTACCACGTAGCGCTGGACCAGGCCCGTGAAAAGGCCCGTGGCGAGCTGAAGATCGGCACCACCGGTCGCGGCATCGGCCCGGCGTACGAAGACAAGGTTGCACGTCGCGGCCTGCGCATCGGTGACCTGTTCCACCGCGAGCGTTTCGCCGCCAAGCTGGGCGAGTTGCTGGATTACCACAACTTCGTACTGGTCAATTACTACAAAGAGCCGGCCATCGACTTCCAGAAGACTCTGGACGAGTGCATGGAATACGCCGAGCTGCTCAAGCCAATGATGCTGGACGTCACCGCCGAGCTGCACAATCTGCGTCGCGCGGGCAAAGACATCATGTTCGAAGGCGCCCAGGGCTCCCTGCTGGACATCGACCACGGTACCTACCCGTACGTCACCAGCTCCAACACCACCGCTGGCGGTATCGCGACCGGTTCGGGTGTTGGCCCGATGTTCCTGGATTACATCCTCGGCATCACCAAGGCCTACACCACCCGTGTGGGTTCGGGTCCGTTCCCGACTGAGCTGTTCGACGATGTAGGTGCGTTCCTGGCCAAGCGTGGCCACGAGTTCGGCGCCACCACCGGCCGCGCCCGTCGTTGCGGCTGGTTCGATGCCGTCATCCTGCGTCGCGCCATCGACGTCAACAGCATCTCGGGCCTGTGCCTGACCAAGCTGGACGTACTGGACGGCCTGGAAACCATCAACATCTGCGTTGGCTACAAAAACGCTGACGGTGCAGTGATCGACGCACCGACCGACGCCGACAGCTACATCGGCCTGGAGCCGGTGTACGAAGAAATGCCGGGCTGGAGCGAGTCGACCCTGGGTGCCAAGACCCTGGAAGAACTGCCGCAGGCTGCGCGTAACTACATCAAGCGTGTCGAAGAGCTGGTCGGCGCGCCGATCGACATTATTTCGACGGGCCCGGATCGCAACGAAACCATCGTTCTGCGTCATCCGTTTGCTTGATAAGTCGTTGATGTAAAACACAAAGGCTCCTTAATCGGGGCCTTTGTCGTATTTGTCTGCAGGACGGCATGACCTTTGCTGTGAACATTAAAAAAGCATTGCTTCCGGCGTGCTATCAATTTAATGGCGCCAAAGCAGAGGGATTTCAGATGTCGGCCGTTCTCTCGTTGTTACAAAGCCGTTTGTTGCGGCCCGTGTTCGTTACCCTTGGTATCGCCCTTTTGGTGCAGGTGCTGGTGGCTGTTGCTCTGACCCGGAGCACGGTGACTGCGCTGGAAGCCGATCTGGGTCTGCGCCTGGGCGCGGACAGTCAAAAGCTTTCCGCTGAGCTTGAACAGGCAGGGCGTGAAGTCACGTCCAGTCTGGACAACCTTTCTGCCAGCACGCGTCAGCGCCTCACGGCCGGTTTGTCCTCGCGACTGGAGGAAGAGCAGGCGCAATTGCGTTCGACCCTGGAAAAGGACCTGAAGGACTCCGCCAGCGACATGGCGCAGCTTCTGGCTTCCGTCGCGCCTCGCGCCATGTGGGACAACGACGTTCCAACACTTTCCGAGTTCGCCCGCCGGGCCCAGCGCAATCCCAATGTGCTGTTCGTGGTGTATGACGACGCCGCCGGCCAACACCTGACGCGCTACCTCAATCGGGAAAACCCGATCAACAAGGCGCTGCTGGAAAAAGGCCAGGGCGAGCGGGCGCTCGACAAGGTGCTGGATGCGGCGAAGAGTGATCCTTCGGTGTTCTACGTCGAGGCCTCAATCAGTCCTAACGGCGTAGAAATCGGCAAGGTCCTGATGGGGGTCTCGACCGCGTCGGTGGAGACTGATCTCGCGGCTCTCGACAAGCGCTTCTCGGCCTTGATCGCCAGCAGCGATCAACTGGTCGGTGACAGCCTCAAAGGCGCGGCTGCCGACAGCGCAGCGGCGATGCGCGCGCGTCTGCAGTCCGCGCAGTCCACAGCGGCTGAAATGAAAGCCAACACCACCAGCACCGTACAGGAAGCCGCTGCAACATTGCGCTGGCGTATCGGCGCGTGTCTGGCAGTCGTGGGTTTTGGTGTCCTGCTGTTGTTGGCGGTGGTGCTTGGTCGCCGAGTGGTCAATCGCCTGAAAATGCTGATCGTTGCCATGGATGACCTGGCGGCAGGCGAGGGCGATCTGACCAAGCGAGTGCAGATCAACAGCAAGGATGAAATCGGCGACATGGCCTCGGCGGTCAATCGCTTTGTGGATAAGTTGCAGCCGATCGTGCGCGAGGCGGGCGATGTGGCTCAGCGTACCGGTGTGGAAATTGGCGCCATGACCTTGCGCAACGCCGGCGCGGACGCGGCGGCTGGCATGCAGCGCGACGAGGTGGCGGAGAGTTTGCGTGCGCTGTCGCAAATGGCTGATGAAGCCCAGTCGGAAAGCCATGCCATGCAGGCGGCGCTGAAGCAGGTCGTGGACATTCGTCAGGCCACCGATGAAAACACCCGGACCTCGGCGAAAGTCGGCAGCCTGATCGAGGAACTGGCGGGGCAGGTCAATACCGGCGCGCAAGTCATCGAGCGCCTGGCGCAACAAAGTGAGCAGATCGAAGTGGTGTTGACGGTGATTCATGGTATCGCCGAGCAGACCAACCTGCTGGCGCTGAACGCGGCTATTGAAGCGGCGCGTGCTGGCGAGACCGGGCGCGGGTTTGCGGTGGTGGCCGATGAGGTGCGGGCGCTGGCGAGCAAGACGCAGAGTTCCACCGGCGATATTCAGGCGCATATCGTGGCGTTGCAGCAAGGTGCGCGTGAGGCGGTGGCGGCGATTGGTCAGGCCGGGCGCCAGGCCAGTGAGGGTTTGTTGGTGCTGCGTGACAGTGCGCGGTTGCAGCAGTCGGTGCAGGCATCCGTCGAGCAGGTACATGCGGCAATCGGTCTGGCCACCCAGGCCGCGGCGCATCAGGCTCAGGGTGCGCAGGCGGTGCGGGGCCGGGTCCAGACCATTCATGCCCAGGCCGAGAGGGCGGCGCAAGCTGTCGTGGAGACCACGGCGAGCGGCAAGGTGCTCGATGGTCTGGCGGCGCAGTTGAAGGCGAGCCTGGGGCAGTTCAGGGCGTAATGCTTTGTCAGGGATGGCCTCATCGCGAGCAAGCTCGCTCCCACATTTGATCTCGGGCGGTCACAAAATTTGTGTCCGCCGATGCACCCTGTGGGAGCGGGCTTGCCCGCGATGGCAATCTCAGCGACTCAGATACATCCGGGTCGTAAGCAGATAGACCGGCAACCCCGACACTAATATCAACAACGCCGCATAAGGCGCCGCCGCCGCAAATTCAACATTCGCGGTATGCGCCCAGACTTCCGTTGCCAGGGTGTTCAGCCCGGTGGGGCTCAACAGCAAGGTTGCCGTCAGTTCCTTCATCGCATCCAGGAATACCAGTGCAAAAGCCGCGCCCAGTGCCGGGAAAATAATCGGCAGTGTCACTCGGCAGAAAGCGCTGAATGATGATGCGCCCAGTGTACGAGCCGCTTCCTCGAGTTGCGGCGCTGCCTTGTTCAGGGCGGTGCGGATCGGCGCCTGGGCCAACGGCAGAAACAGCAGGGCATAGGCGATCAGCAGCAATGCGGACGTCTGGTAAAGCATCGGCACGTAGTGCAAGGCGAAGTACACCAGGGTCAGCGCAATCACCAGCCCCGGCAGGGCGTGCAGCAGATACGGCAAACGCTCGGCCCAGATCGCCAGTTGACCTTTGTAGCGCACGACCAACAGGCCAACCGGCACCGCCAGTACCAGGCACAGCGCTGCGCCACCCAGTGACAGTGCGAGGGATGACAGCAGTGCCTCGCCGATTGCCGCCACGGGAAAGGCGGCCGAGGATCCCACCGCCAGCCAGTAGGCCAGCATGCCGAGCGGTATCCCGCTACCGATGATTGCCAGCAGCAGGCAATAAAGCTGTCCCGCCACTGCCCACGGTCCCAGTTGCACCTGCTCGGCATTGCGCGCCGCGCCTTGGCCGGTGCGCACATGTCGGCCTTTGCCGCGTACGCGCAATTCCAGCCATAGCAGCATCAGGCACAGCGCCAACAGTACCGCTGAAAGCATCGCCGCGTTGGCATTACTGAACTCCAGCTCGAACTGCTGATAGATCGCCGTGGTGAAGGTTTGCAGGCCGATGATCGACAAAGCGCCGAACTCCACCAGCATGTGCAGCGCAATCAGCAACGAACCCGCCAGCAGCGAAGGCCAGAGCAGGGGCAGGGTGACGCGGAAAAACACACCCCAGCGATTCTGGCCCAAGGTACGGGCCGACTCTTCCAGGGACGGATCGAGATTGCGCAGGGTCGCCGCCACGGGCAGAAAAATCAGCGGGTATTTGGACAGGCTCATCACCAGGATCGCCCCGCCGAGTCCTTCAAAGTGGGCGCTCAGCGAAACCCAGGTGAAGCTGCTGACAAACGCAGGCACGGCGAACGGCAGGCACAGAATCACCCCCCATACCCGCCGTCCGGAAAGATTGCTGCGTTCCAGTAGCCATGCCAGGGACAAGCCGATCACGCCGCATGTGATGGTAACGCCGAGCATCAGCGCGAGGGTGTTGCGCAGCAGGCCGAATACGTAGGGCCGCCACAGCAGGTGCAAGGCTTCGGCCCAGCCTGCCTGCCAGGCTTTGAGTCCGACATAGGCCAGCGGCAGGAAGCTGAGTACGACCAGCAGCAATACCGGCAACACCAACCCGATCGGCGGACGCTTGCGGCGGGGCGAGTTGTTGCTGCGCAGGCTGGTGGCAGGTAGCGATGCGCTCATCAGTTCAGGCCAACGTCACGTTCCAGATCCAGGGCTTCTTCGGCATTGCCCAGGTCGGCTGGCGTGACTTTCGGTGCTTGCAGCTCGCTGAATGGCTTGAGTCCGCGATCAGACTCCATGCCTTTGTGCAGAGGGTATTCGGCGGTGGTCTGGGTGATCACGCGCTGGCCTTCCTCGCTGGCCATGTAGGCGAGTAATTGCTGGGCTTCTTTGGGGTGTTTGCTGGATTTGAGCACTGCAGCGCTGGAAACGGTGATGAGTCCGCCGACATCGCCGCCAGTGAAGTAATGCAGTTTCGAGTCGAGCTGGCCTTTTTCACGCTGCAGGGCAAACCAGTAGTAGTTGTTGACCAATACGGTGGCCACTTCGCCATTTTCCACGGCTTTCAATGCAACCATGTTGTTGCTGTAGGTCTTGCCGAATGCGCGCAGCCCGGTTAGCCATTCTTCGGCGGCGTCCATGCCGTGCACTTTGATGATCGCGACGGCTTGTTCCTGGAAGGCGCCACTGGTGGGCACAAAGCCGACCTTGCCTTGCCATTTGGGGTTTGAGAATTCCATCACCGAGGTCGGCAGGTCTTTTTCATCGATCAGCTTGGGGTTGTAGGCGACTACGCGCACCCGGGCAGTCACGCCAATCCAGGTGCCATTGCTGGCGACGTATTCCTTGGGCAGAACGGCCAGCGTGGCGTCGTCCGTCTTCGCCAGCAGGCCTTGTTCGCCAAGTTTGTTCAGTGGCGGCGATTCTTCGGTGTAGATCACGTCCGCGGGGGAGCGATCGCCTTCTTCGACGACCTGGCTGGCGAGCTGGTTGCTGCTGCCTTTGCGCACATTGACGTGGATGCCGGTCTTGGCTTCGAAGGCTTTGGCGACCGCGTCGCCGACTTCTTTGTGCTGGCCATTGTAGAGGGTCAGGGCAACCGGATCGGCGGCTTGGGTGAGGGGAGTGGCGAGTGCCAGGCCGAGCAGGGTGACGGTCAAGCCGCGGCGCAGGGTATTTCGAAGCATCATTCGCAGGGTTCCTCACTGTCGCATTGCAAAAACTTGCAACAATGATAAACGATACTGCTTCTCAAATGCGCCTTGCGGGTTGGATTTGCTTTTGGTACGGGCTGCCGATGACCCTGTAGGAGCGAGCCTGCTCGCGATGGTCTCCAACGATAACACGGGGTGCCTGCATGCCAGTGTTGTCTGGGCGTGCATCGCGAGCAGGCTCGCTCCTACAGAAGGGCGGTAGAGAACATTTCTGGATGCCGGAAACGCAAAAACCCGCTTTCGCGGGTTTTTGTGAAATTCAAGGCCGTAACCTTGAACTTGAATTGGTGCCCAGAAGAAGACTCGAACTTCCACGACCGTAAGGTCACCAGCACCTGAAGCTGGCGTGTCTACCAATTTCACCATCTGGGCAATCATCTTCAGCGTTGCCGCTGTTGATGTGGCGAACTATACGGAGAGCGTTTTGATCTGTAAACCCCTGATTTTAAAATTAATAAACCAGGGGCCAAAAATGCAAAAACCCGCTTTCGCGGGTTTTTGTGTGAGCCTTGAAATTGATCTAATCTCAAACTCGAAATTGGTGCCCAGAAGAAGACTCGAACTTCCACGACCGTAAGGTCACCAGCACCTGAAGCTGGCGTGTCTACCAATTTCACCATCTGGGCAGTATCGGCAGCGTTGTCCGTCGTCGATGGCGCGCACTATACGGAGCGTCTTTTTAACTGTAAACCCCCGACATTAAAAAAACCTGAAAAATTTCGTCAGCGGTCTTCAAAACAGCTTTGCGGTGTCGATACAGGGCTTTAGATGGGTCGTCTTAGCTTGAAATTTCCCGTTTCATTACGCCTATGCCAAACTAACCCGCATATAGACAAGGTGAAAACTCTCTAATGGCCGATTGGCAGTCCCTCGATCCCGAGGCCGCTCGTGAAGCGGAAAAATATGAAAACCCTATTCCTAGCCGCGAACTGATCCTTCAGCACCTTGCTGATCGGGGTTCGCCTGCTAACCGCGAGCAGCTGGTCGAAGAGTTTGGTCTGACCACGGAAGACCAGATCGAAGCCCTGCGCCGCCGCCTGCGCGCCATGGAGCGCGATGCTCAACTCATCTATACCCGTCGCGGCACTTATGCGCCGGTGGACAAGCTCGACCTGATCCTGGGTCGCATCAGCGGTCACCGTGATGGCTTCGGCTTCCTGGTGCCGGACGACGGCAGTGACGATCTGTTCATGAGCCCGGCGCAGATGCGTCTGGTGTTCGACGGTGACCGTGCCCTGGCGCGTGTTTCCGGTCTGGATCGCCGCGGTCGCCGTGAAGGCATGATCGTTGAAGTGGTGTCCCGCGCTCACGAAACCATCGTCGGTCGCTACTTCGAAGAGGGCGGCATCGGTTTCGTCGTTGCCGACAATCCGAAGATCCAGCAGGAAGTGCTGGTGACGCCGGGCCGTAATGCCAACGCGCAGATCGGTCAGTTCGTCGAAGTGAAGATCACTCACTGGCCGACGCCACGCTTTCAGCCGCAAGGCGACGTGGTCGAGGTGGTGGGCAACTACATGGCGCCGGGCATGGAGATCGACGTCGCCCTGCGTACCTATGACATTCCTCACGTCTGGCCTGACGCCGTGCTCAAGGAAGCCGGCAAGCTCAAGCCGGAAGTCGAAGAGAAAGACAAAGAAAAGCGCATCGACCTGCGTCATCTGCCGTTCGTCACCATCGACGGCGAAGATGCTCGCGACTTCGACGATGCGGTCTACTGCGAAGCCCGTCCGGGCAAGCTGCGTCTGTTCTCGGGTGGCTGGAAGCTGTACGTGGCGATTGCCGACGTATCCAGCTACGTAAAACTCGGTTCGGCACTGGATGCCGAAGCGCAGGTTCGCGGTAACTCGGTGTACTTCCCCGAGCGCGTGATCCCGATGCTGCCCGAGCAGCTGTCCAACGGCCTGTGCTCGCTGAACCCGCAAGTCGATCGTCTGGCCATGGTCTGCGAGATGACCATCTCCAAATCCGGTGAAATGACCGACTACTGCTTCTACGAAGCGGTGATCCACTCCCATGCGCGCCTGACCTACAACAAGGTCAGCGCGATGCTGGAAACGCCGAAAGCCACCGAAGCGCGCAAGCTGCGCGGCGAATACACCGACGTGGTGCCGCACCTCAAGCAGCTGTACTCGCTGTACAAGGTATTGCTGGCCGCTCGTCACGTGCGTGGCGCGATCGATTTCGAAACCCAGGAAACCCGGATCATCTTCGGTTCCGAGCGCAAGATTGCCGAAATCCGTCCGACTATACGTAACGACGCGCACAAGCTGATCGAGGAATGCATGCTGGCGGCCAACGTGGCCACCGCCGAGTTCCTGAAAAAGCACGAAATTCCTGCGTTGTACCGCGTCCACGATGGTCCGCCGCCGGAGCGCCTGGAAAAGCTGCGCGCCTTCCTCGGCGAACTTGGCCTGTCCCTGCACAAAGGCAAGGACGGTCCGTCGCCGAAGGATTACCAGGCGTTGCTGGCTGGTATCAAGGATCGTCCGGATTTCCACCTGATCCAGACCGTCATGCTGCGTTCGTTGAGCCAGGCGGTGTACAGCGCCGATAACCAGGGCCACTTCGGCCTGAATTACGAGGCGTACACGCACTTCACTTCGCCGATCCGTCGCTACCCGGACTTGCTCACGCACCGAGCGATTCGCAGCGTGATCCATTCGAAGCAGAACACCCCGCACGTTCGCCGTGCCGGTGCGATGACCATTCCGAAGGCGCGCATCTATCCGTATGACGAAGCGGCCCTGGAGCAGCTCGGCGAGCAGTGCTCGATGAGCGAGCGCCGTGCCGACGAAGCGACCCGCGACGTAGTGAACTGGCTCAAGTGCGAGTTCATGAAAGACCGCGTGGGCGAATCGTTCCCGGGCGTGATCACTGCAGTGACCGGTTTTGGTCTGTTCGTCGAGCTGACCGACATCTACGTCGAGGGCCTGGTGCATGTCACCGCGCTGCCGGGCGATTACTACCACTTCGATCCTGTGCACCACCGCCTGGCCGGTGAGCGTACCGGTCGCAGCTTCCGCCTCGGCGATACCGTGGAAGTGCGGGTCATGCGCGTCGACCTCGACGAGCGCAAGATCGACTTCGAGATGGCCGAAAAAACCATCAGCGCGCCGATTGGCCGCAAGAAGCGCGGTGCCGAAACCACAGCGCCTGCCGCGAAAATCGAGGCAGAACCGGCCCCGACGAAAACCGGTCGTCGTCCTGCCAAGGAAAAGGCTGTCGAGGCCTATCGTCCGAGCGATGCGGCGGCGAAAAACGCCGAAGTACGCAAAAGTCGTGAAATGAAACAGGCGTTGCTGGCCGGTGCGAAAAACGGCGGTAAAGCGGCGTCTGCGGGAAAGACCAGTCGGTCGGCGCCTGACAAGGCCGTCGGCGGCAAGCCAGCCAAACCGAGCAAACATCGTAAAGGCCCGCCAAAAGCGGGCTCGGCTCCAGCCAAGAGTGGCGGGGCGCGTAAACCTAAGGCCAAGCCATGAGTCAGTTGGAAAAGATCTACGGCGTCCATGCTGTAGAAGCGTTGTTGCGTCACCACCCGAAACGCGTCAAGCAGATCTGGCTGGCCGAAGGCCGCAATGATCCTCGGGTCCAGACGCTGATTGAGCTGGCCAACGAAAACCGGGTCCAGGTCGGCCAGGCCGAGCGCCGCGAAATGGACGCCTGGGTTGAAGGCGTGCACCAGGGCGTGGTGGCGGACGTGAGTCCGAGCCAGGTCTGGGGTGAGGCGATGCTCGACGAGCTGCTCGATCGCACTGAAGGCGCTCCGTTGTTGCTGGTGCTCGACGGCGTGACCGATCCGCACAACCTCGGCGCCTGCTTGCGTTCTGCCGATGCGGCGGGCGCACTGGCCGTGATTGTGCCGAAAGACAAGTCGGCTACCCTGACGCCGGTTGTGCGAAAAATCGCCTGCGGTGCTGCGGAAGTGATTCCGCTGGTTGCCGTGACCAACCTGGCGCGTACCCTGGAAAAGCTCCAGCAGCGCGGCTTGTGGGTTGTCGGTACGGCCGGTGAGGCTGAGGTCAGTCTGTATGACCAGGATCTGACCGGTCCGACCATCCTGATCATGGGTGCCGAAGGCAAGGGCATGCGTCGCCTGACCCGCGAGCATTGCGACTACCTGGTGAACCTGCCTATGGCTGGTAGCGTCAGCAGTCTCAACGTTTCGGTGGCGACGGGTGTCTGCCTGTTCGAAGCGCAGCGTCAGCGTAGCGTCAAGGCCAAGGCTGCTGCCAAGAAGTCCTGATCCAGTTGCAGTCCCTGTGGGAGCGAGCTTGCTCGCGAAAGCGGAGTAACATTCAGCAAAGATGTTGAATGTCGTACCGCATTCGCGGGCAAGCCCGCTCCCACAGTGTTTTGCGGTGTGGCATGAATTTGGTGGCTGTTCAAATAATCACCAATTACCTTGCGCCTCTCTCGCCCCTTCTCTACAATTGCGCCCCTTGCTGTGATGGCAGGCACCAACGTGTCTAGCGTCCGCAAGTCCATAAGTGTCATTCACTCCTTGTCTGACCGCTTTTGAGCGGCAGGCTACAACCCGTAAGGAGCATTCATGCGTCATTACGAAATCATCTTTTTGGTCCACCCGGATCAAAGCGAGCAAGTCGGCGGCATGGTTGAGCGTTACACCAAGCTGATCGAAGAAGACGGCGGCAAAATCCACCGTCTGGAAGATTGGGGCCGTCGTCAACTGGCCTACGCAATCAACAATGTTCACAAGGCTCACTACGTGATGCTGAACGTTGAGTGCACTGGCAAGGCCCTGGCCGAGCTGGAAGACAACTTCCGCTACAACGATGCAGTGATCCGTAACCTGGTCATCCGTCGCGACGAAGCCGTTACCGGCCAGTCCGAGATGCTCAAGGCTGAAGAAAACCGCAGTGAGCGCCGTGAGCGTCGCGACCGTCCTGAGCACGAAGGCGCTGAAAGCGTTGACAGTGATGACAGCGACAACAGCGATAACGCTGACGAGTAATCCACGGACCTTTTAAGGAGCCTATCAAATGGCACGTTTCTTCCGTCGTCGTAAATTCTGCCGCTTCACCGCTGAAGACGTGAAAGAGATCGATTACAAAGATCTCAACACTCTGAAAGCCTACGTATCCGAGACCGGCAAAATCGTTCCAAGCCGCATCACCGGTACCAAAGCTCGTTATCAGCGTCAGCTGGCCACCGCTATCAAGCGCGCCCGCTTCCTGGCCCTGCTGGCCTACACCGACAGCCACGGCCGCTGAGACCGGGCAGTCGACACGTAGCAAAGGATTGAATGCATGCGGGCCATAGCTGAGTTCATCATGCGCGGCCGTATGCAGGCCACTCTGGTAGTGGCTGGATGCGCGGCGATGCCGTTGTTTTATTGGTTGGGTGCCGCCGCCGGATGCCTTGTGCTCCTGCGGCGCGGATTGAGGGACGCCTTGGGCGTTCTTGCTCTGGGACTGCTGCCGGCGTTGATCTGGTGGCTTTACTCCGACGACCCACGGGCACTTCTGGTGCTGCTGGGGTCTGCGAGCCTTGCGTTGGTTTTGCGCGCAAGCGAGTCCTGGAACCGCGTGCTGCTGGTCAGCATAGCGATGGGAGTGGTGTTTTCAGTGGTGTTGGGGACAGCTTTTGCTCCCCAGATCGAGATGCTGGCGCAGGCTTTGATCAAAGTCATGCCGTCGCTACTCGGTGATGTCTACCAGAAGTTGTCGGTAGACGAACAAGCGCGTTTCGCGTCCCTGATTGCACCGGTCCTGACCGGCCTGATTGCGGCGTTGTTGCAAATCGTCAGCTTGCTGAGCCTGCTTGTCGGGCGCTACTGGCAGGCGTTGTTGTACAACCCGGGCGGTTTTGGTCGCGAGTTTCGCGCCATCCGCTTCCCGCTGTTGCCGGCGATGTTGCTGCTGGCGTGCATGCTTCTGGGGCCGAACATCGGTCCACAGATGGCCATGTTGACGCCGTTGTGCAGCGTACCGCTGGTGTTCGCCGGGCTGGCCCTGATTCACGGGCTGGTGGCGCAGAAGCGACTGGCCAGGTTCTGGCTGGTGGGGTTGTACGTGACGCTGTTGCTGTTCATGCAACTGATCTATCCGTTGCTGGTGGTCCTGGCCATCGTCGACAGCCTGATTGATTTTCGCGGTCGTTCGGCACCGAAAGATGCCGATAACGCGAACGGTGAAGGTTAAAAGTTAAGAGGATTTTCACATGCAACTGATCCTTCTGGAAAAAGTCACCAACCTGGGCAACCTGGGTGACAAAGTGAACGTTAAGGCTGGTTACGGTCGTAACTACCTGCTGCCTTACGGCAAAGCTACCGCTGCGACCCCAGCCAACCTGGCTGCGTTCGAAGAGCGTCGCGCTGAGCTGGAAAAAGCTGCAGCAGATCGCAAAGCATCGGCTGAAAGCCGCGCTGCCCAACTGGCCGAGCTGGAAGTGACCATCACTGCCACCGCTGGCGACGAAGGCAAGCTGTTCGGTTCGATCGGTACTCACGACATCGCTGACGCACTGACCGCCTCCGGCGTTGAAGTGCAGAAGAGCGAAGTTCGTCTGCCGAACGGCACCATCCGCAACGTAGGCGAATTCGACGTAGCCGTGCACCTGCACGCCGAAGTTGAAGCCACCGTACGCGTTGTCGTGGTAGCAGCTTAAGCAGCACTTGTCGGCTGGCACCCTCGGGTGCTTGCCGGTAACATCGGGCACGATCCTGTTTACAGGTCGTGCCCTTTGTCTTTCTGGCATCCCAGTTTTTAAATTCTGATTCCAAGTGGCCATGAACGAAATCTCCGCTCCCGAGCAATACGATCTGCAAACTGCCGCGCTGAAAGTGCCGCCGCATTCCATCGAGGCCGAACAGGCCGTGCTCGGTGGTCTGATGCTGGACAACAACGCCTGGGAGCGCGTGCTCGATCAAGTCTCCGACGGTGATTTCTATCGACATGACCACCGCCTGATCTTCCGCGCGATCGCCAAACTGGCCGATCAGAACATGCCGATCGACGTCGTGACCCTGTCCGAGCAACTGGACAAGGAAGGCCAGACCTCGCAAGTCGGCGGCCTCGGCTATCTCGGCGAGCTGGCGAAAAACACCCCGTCCGTCGCCAACATCAAGGCCTATGCCCAGATCGTTCGCGAGCGGGCGACGCTGCGCCAGTTGATCGGCATCAGCACCGAAATCGCCGACAGCGCTTTCAACCCGGAAGGCCGCACCGCCGCCGAAATTCTCGACGAGGCCGAGCGGCAGATCTTCCAGATTGCCGAGGCCCGACCGAAAACCGGTGGCCCGGTGGGCGTCAACGACCTGCTGACCAAAGCCATCGACCGTATCGACACCCTGTTCAACACCGACAACGCCATCACCGGCCTGTCCACCGGCTATACCGACCTCGACGAGAAAACCAGCGGCCTGCAACCGGCCGACCTGATCATCGTTGCAGGCCGTCCGTCCATGGGTAAAACCACCTTTGCGATGAACCTGGTGGAAAACGCCGTGTTGCGCAGCGAGAAGGCTGTCCTGGTTTACTCCCTCGAGATGCCAGGCGAATCGCTGATCATGCGTATGCTGTCTTCCCTTGGCCGCATCGACCAGACCAAGGTGCGTTCCGGTCAGTTGGAAGACGACGACTGGCCGCGCCTGACTTCGGCGGTCAACCTGCTCAACGACCGCAAGCTGTTCATCGACGATACCGCCGGCATCAGCCCGTCGGAAATGCGCGCCCGGACCCGCCGCCTGGTGCGTGAACACGGCGATGTCGGCCTGATCATGATCGACTACCTGCAATTGATGCAGATTCCGGGTTCCAGTGGTGACAACCGGACCAACGAGATTTCCGAGATCTCCCGATCCCTGAAAGCCCTGGCCAAGGAATTCAACTGTCCGGTGGTGGCGCTCTCGCAGCTCAACCGTTCCCTGGAACAACGGCCGAACAAGCGCCCGGTGAACTCCGACTTGCGGGAATCCGGAGCGATCGAGCAGGACGCCGACGTGATCATGTTCGTTTACCGTGACGAGGTGTATCACCCGGAAACCGAGCACAAGGGCATCGCCGAAATCATTATCGGCAAGCAGCGGAACGGCCCGATCGGCTTTATCCGCCTGGCCTTTATCGGTAAATACACCCGATTCGAGAACCTGGCGCCGGGTAGCTATAACTTCGACGACGACGAGTAACGTTGTTGTCTCGGCTGGCCACTTCGCGGGCAAGCCCGCTCCCACAGGTACAGCGTCGTCCATGTGGGAGCGAGCTTGCTCGCGAAGGGGGTCACCGCAATTTCCGACCACAGCCGTCGGAATTGGTCAAAATTTGTGCTATATTCCGCGCCCGCGAAATTCAATGAAAGCCAACACCGGTTATCGACATGCAAGCAGCCAAGCCGTTATTTGACTATCCCAAGTACTGGGCCGAATGTTTCGGGCCAGCGCCATTCCTGCCCATGAGCAGGGAGGAGATGGATCAGCTCGGCTGGGATTCCTGCGACATCATCATCGTCACCGGTGATGCATACGTCGATCACCCGTCGTTCGGCATGGCGATCATCGGCCGGCTGCTGGAGTCCCAGGGCTTCCGCGTCGGGATCATTGCCCAGCCGAACTGGCAGTCCAAAGACGACTTCATGAAGCTCGGCGAGCCGAACCTGTTCTTCGGTGTCGCGGCCGGCAACATGGACTCGATGATCAACCGCTACACCGCGGACAAGAAAATTCGTTCCGATGACGCCTACACGCCGGGTGGCCTGGCCGGCAAGCGTCCGGACCGCGCCAGCCTGGTTTACAGCCAGCGCTGCAAGGAAGCCTACAAGCACGTGCCAATCGTGCTCGGTGGCATCGAAGCGTCGCTGCGCCGTATCGCCCACTACGACTACTGGCAGGACCGTGTGCGCAACTCGATCCTGATCGACGCCAGTGCCGACATCCTGCTCTACGGCAACGCCGAGCGCGCGATCGTCGAGGTCGCCCAGCGTCTGTCCTACGGTCACAAGATCGAAGACATCACCGACGTGCGCGGGACCGCGTTCATCCGTCGTGATACCCCGCAAGGCTGGTACGAAGTCGATTCCACGCGCATCGACCGTCCGGGCAAGATCGACAAGATCATCAACCCGTACGTGAACACCCAGGACACCCAGGCCTGCGCCATCGAGCAGGAAAAAGGTCCGGTTGAGGATCCGCAGGAAGCCAAGGTCGTGCAGATCCTCGCCAGCCCGCGCATGACCCGCGACAAGACCGTGATCCGTTTGCCGTCGGTGGAAAAGGTCCGCAACGATGCGGTGCTCTACGCCCACGCCAACCGCGTGTTGCACCTGGAAACCAACCCGGGCAACGCCCGTGCGCTGGTGCAGAAGCATGGCGAAGTGGACGTCTGGTTCAACCCGCCACCGATTCCGATGACCACCGAAGAAATGGACTACGTGTTCGGCATGCCTTATGCGCGCATTCCGCACCCGGCGTACGGCAAGGAGAAGATCCCGGCCTACGACATGATCCGCTTCTCGGTGAACATCATGCGTGGCTGCTTCGGCGGCTGCACCTTCTGCTCGATCACCGAGCACGAAGGGCGGATCATCCAGAACCGTTCCCACGAGTCGATCATTCGCGAAATCGAAGAAATTCGTGACAAGGTTCCTGGTTTTACCGGCGTGATCTCCGACCTTGGTGGCCCGACCGCGAACATGTACCGCATCGCCTGCAAGAGCCCGGAAATCGAATCCGCGTGCCGCAAGCCATCGTGCGTTTTCCCTGGCATCTGCCCGAACCTGAACACCGACCACTCGGCGCTGATCCAGCTGTACCGCAGTGCCCGTGAGTTGCCGGGTGTGAAGAAGATCCTGATCGCTTCCGGCCTGCGCTATGACCTCGCGGTCGAATCGCCGGAGTACGTCAAGGAGCTGGTGACCCACCACGTCGGTGGTTACCTGAAGATCGCCCCGGAACACACCGAGGAAGGTCCGCTCAACCAGATGATGAAACCGGGCATCGGCAGCTATGACAAGTTCAAGCGCATGTTCGAGAAGTACTCCAAGGAAGCCGGTAAAGAGCAGTACCTGATCCCGTACTTCATCGCCGCTCACCCGGGCACCACCGATGAAGACATGATGAACCTGGCCCTGTGGCTCAAGGGCAACGGCTTCCGTGCCGACCAGGTGCAGGCGTTCTACCCGTCGCCGATGGCCACCGCCACCGCGATGTACCACTCGGGCAAGAACCCGCTGCGCAAGGTAACCTACAAGAGTGACGCGGTGACCATCGTCAAGAGCGAAGAGCAGCGCCGTCTGCACAAGGCGTTCTTGCGTTATCACGACCCTAAAGGCTGGCCGATGCTGCGCGAAGCACTGACCCGCATGGGCCGCGCCGACCTGATCGGGCCGGGCAAGAACCAGTTGATTCCGTTGCATCAGCCATCGACTGACAGCTACCAGAGCGCCCGCCGCAAGAACTCGACGCCAGCCGGCAGCCACAAGGTTGCAGGGGAAAAGACCACCAAGATCCTGACCCAGCACACCGGCCTGCCACCACGTGCCAGCGATGGCGGTAACCCGTGGGACAAGCGCGAACAGGCCAAGGCTGCGGCATTTGCGCGCAACCAGCAAGCGGCCAAGGAACGCAAGGACGCGGCCAAGGGTAAAGGCCCCAAGCCGACCCGCAAGCCGGTCGTGCCGCGCTGAGCCTCGCTTGAGCTGAACAGAACGCCAACCTTCGGGTTGGCGTTTTGCATTCCAGGCTTGAAAGGTATGTGAGGGCTGCCGGCCTCTTCGTCGGAACGCCGCCCGGAGCAAGCCCGCTCCCACAGGTTTAGAGGCGTTCGCAAAATTTATATTCGACTCGGACACTGTGGGAGCGGGCTTGCTCGCGAAGGGGCCGACTCAGGCGACGACTTCGTAGCTGGCTGCCACATATACGTGCAATCGCCTTCAATCATTTTCCTGCATCGCCCGATTTTGGTGCTGTACTGCCTCCAATAATCGAAGAAAGCGCCAGCGCTGCTGGATGGCATAAGTCTTGCGCGCTTTCCCATACGCTCAAGGCTCGCAGGAGGCACGCCGTGTCGATTCATGTCGCATTGCACCACGTCACGCATTACCGCTATGACCGGGCTGTCGAGCTCGGCCCGCAGATTGTTCGCCTGCGCCCAGCCGCTCACAGCCGCACGCGGATTCTGTCCTATGCGCTGAAAGTCTCCCCCGAACAGCACTTCATCAACTGGCAGCAGGACCCCCAGGGCAATTACCTGGCGCGCCTGGTGTTTCCGGAAAAAACCGATGAATTGCGAATTGAAGTCGACCTGCTGGCAGAAATGGCGATCTTCAATCCGTTTGACTTCTTCCTTGAGCCCTACGCGGAAAAGATTCCCTTCACTTATGCCGTGGATGAGCGCAAGGAGCTGGCGCCGTACCTGGAAACGTTGCCGCTGACGCCGAAGTTCAAGGCTTATCTGGACGGCATCGACCGCACCCCATTGCCCGCCGTGGACTTTCTCGTCGCGCTCAATCAGCGCCTGAGCGAAGACATCGACTACCTGATTCGCATGGAGCCCGGCGTACAAACGCCTGAACATACCCTCGAACAGGCTTCCGGTTCGTGCCGCGATTCCGCCTGGTTGCTGGTGCAACTGCTGCGCAACCTGGGACTGGCGGCGCGTTTCGTGTCGGGCTACCTGATCCAGCTGACCGCCGACGTCAAAAGTCTCGACGGCCCATCGGGCACTGAAGTGGATTTCACCGACCTGCACGCCTGGTGCGAGGTTTACTTGCCCGGAGCGGGCTGGATTGGCCTGGACGCGACATCCGGGTTGTTTGCCGGTGAAGGGCATATTCCGTTGGCCTGTAGTCCCGATCCGTCCTCTGCGGCGCCGATCAGTGGCCTGGTGGAACCGTGCGAGTGCGAATTCAGCCACGAAATGTCCGTGGAGCGGATTTGGGAGGCGCCACGGGTCACCAAGCCCTACACCGACGACCAGTGGCTGGCGATTCAGGCCCTGGGGCGGCAGATCGATGCCGACCTGCTGGAAGGCGATGTGCGCCTGACCATGGGCGGCGAACCGACCTTTGTGTCCATCGATGACCCGGACGGCGCCGAGTGGAACACCGCCGCACTGGGGCCGGATAAACGACGCTTGTCCGCCGAACTGTTCCAGCGCATGCGCAAGCACTACGCGCCCAATGGTCTGGTGCATTTCGGACAGGGCAAGTGGTATCCCGGCGAGCAGTTGCCGCGCTGGTCGCTCAATTGCTACTGGCGCCGTGACGGCGTGCCGATCTGGCACAACAGCGCGCTGATCGCCGACGAGCAAGAGGACTACGGCGCCACAGGCGAACTGGCCGGACGTTTCCTGGCGAGCGTTGCCGAACGCCTGAAAATTCCGACACGCTTTGTGTTTCCGGCCTACGAAGACAATTTTTATTACCTCTGGCGCGAAGGGATGTTGCCGCAGAACGTCAGCGCCGAAGACTCACGTCTGGAAGAACCGCTGGAGCGTGCGCGTCTGCGTAAAGTCTTCAGTCAGGGTTTGGACAAGGTGATTGGCCAGGTCCTGCCGCTGGCACGCACCACCAAGGGTGATCAGTGGCAGAGCGGACGCTGGTATCTGCGCGATGAGCACTGCCGCCTGGTACCGGGGGATTCGCCGCTAGGGTATCGCTTGCCGTTGGGTTCGCAGCCCTGGGTGAAAGCGGCGGAGTATCCGTTCATTCATCCGCAGGACCCGAACCAGGACTTCCCGCCGCTGCCCGACACTGCACAACTACAGAGCCACAGCGCTTCTGCCGAGGTGCAAGAGCGGGCGCCAGACATCGACGAGTCCGCCGACTGGCTGACCCGCACCGCGTTCTGCGCCGAAGCCCGGGAAGGCCGGTTGTACCTGTTCATGCCGCCGCTGGAGCGGGTCGAGGATTACCTCGAACTGGTCGCCGCCATTGAGGCCACCGCGCAAGAGCTGCTGTGCCCGGTATTGCTGGAGGGCTACGAGCCGCCGAGCGATCCGCGCTTGAGCAACTTCCGCATCACTCCGGACCCGGGGGTGATCGAGGTCAACGTGCAGCCGTCCGCGACCTGGGATGAATTGGTCGAGCGCACCGAGTTTCTCTACGAAGAAGCGCGCCAGACCCGCCTGACCACCGAGAAATTCATGATCGACGGCCGGCACACCGGCACGGGCGGTGGTAATCATTTCGTGCTGGGTGGGGCGACACCGGGTGACTCGCCGTTTCTGCGTCGTCCGGATCTACTGCGCAGCCTGATCAGCTACTGGCATAACCACCCGTCCTTGTCCTACCTGTTTTCCGGATTGTTCATCGGCCCGACGTCCCAGGCGCCCCGCGTCGATGAAGCGCGCAACGATGCCTTGTACGAACTGGAAATCGCGTTTGCGCAGATGCCGGAACCGGGTGAGGCATGTCCGCCATGGTTGGTGGATCGGCTGCTGCGCAATCTGCTGATCGATGTGACCGGCAACACCCACCGCGCCGAATTTTGCATCGACAAACTTTATTCGCCGGACGGTGCCACCGGGCGCCTCGGATTGCTGGAGCTGCGTGCGTTCGAGATGCCGCCCCACGCGCGCATGAGCCTGGCGCAACAATTGTTGCTGCGGGCGCTGGTGGCGCGGTTCTGGCGCGAGCCCTATGCACCGACGAAGCTGGCGCGCTGGGGCACGGAGCTGCACGATCGCTTCCTGTTGCCGCACTTCATCGAACAGGACTTCGCTGACGTCATCGTCGACCTCAACGCCGCCGGTTATGCGGTGCGGGCCGAATGGTTCGCCGCGCATCTGGAGTTCCGTTTTCCCAAGGTTGGCGACTACGCCGTCAGTGGTATTGCGCTGGAACTGCGCCAGGCGCTCGAGCCTTGGCACGTGCTGGGCGAAGAGGGCGCCATGGGCGGTACGGTGCGTTACGTGGATTCGTCGCTGGAGCGTTTGCAGGTCAAGCTCAGCGGCTTGCCGCCCCAGCGTTATCTGCTGACCTGCAATGGCATCCCGGTGCCATTGCAACCCACGGGGCGGGTCGGCGAGTTCGTGGCCGGCGTGCGTTTTCGTGCCTGGCAACCGGCCAACTGCCTGCAACCGACCATCCCGGTCCACGCGCCCCTGGTGTTCGACTTGCTCGATACCTGGATGCAGCGTTCGCTGGGCGGCTGCCAGTATCACGTCGCCCACCCGGGCGGACGCAATTACGACAGCTTGCCGGTCAATGCCAACGAGGCCGAAAGTCGGCGGATGGCGCGTTTCTTCCGCATCGGGCACACACCGGGAAAACTTCCTGTCCCGATTCTGGAAATTAACGACGAGCTGCCGATGACACTCGATTTGCGACGTTTCTAAACCGTACGCGACGCTCGGATTTTTCGTATATCCGGGTGTCACGAGCCTGCGTTAGTCTGACCGTTCATTGCTGTATGCCGAGCTTTCCATGCCTGACCTGCTAGACCGCTACCCGCTGACGGCGGGCACCTATCACGAACTGCTCGACGACAGTGGCGCCGTGCGCCCGCACTGGCGCCGGCTGTTCGAGCAGTTGCAACGCAGCACGCCGGCGCAACTGGTGCAGCGCCAGGCCCTGCTGACCCGGCAAATCCAGGAAAACGGCGTCACCTACAACGTCTATGCCGACCCCAAGGGCGCTGACCGGCCATGGGAGCTGGATCTGCTGCCGCATATCATTGCCGCCGATGAGTGGGAGCGCCTGGCGGCC
>NZ_AKJL01000056.1 GCF_000282355.1 Pseudomonas sp. GM49 | reverse complement strand
TGAATCGCCCCGGGTTTCGTAGACACCTCCATGCCTTAAACTGAGGCCAATCAGGAGGTGCCATGAGCAACCCACGTTATCCCGAAGAATTCAAAATCCAAGCGGTCAATCAAGTGACCGAAAAGAAGCTGCCTGTCGCTGATGTGGCGGCGCGTCTTGGCGTGTCGACGCATAGCCTCTATGCCTGGATAAAGCGCTACAGCAAACCTCAGGCAGAACGGCAGCAAGACGACGATCAGCACGCTGAACTGCGTCGTCTGCGAGCCGAACTCAAGCGCGTCACCGAAGAGCGAGACATCTTAAAAAAGGCCGCCGCGTACTTTGCCAAGGAGTGCGGTTGAAGTACGCCTTTATCAAGCAGCGAGCGGGCGATTATTCCATTCGACGGCTTTGCCTGACGCTGAAAGTCCATCCCAGCGGTTATTACGCCTGGCTGTCTGAGCCGCAATCTGTACGCGCCAAAGACGACCAGCGACTGCTGGGTTTGATCAAGCATTCCTGGCTGGAGAGCGGCGGCGTTTATGGCTATCGCAAAGTCCATGACGATCTGCGCGAAGTCGGTGAGGATTGTGGTCGGCATCGTGTGGCGAGGCTGATGCGTCTTGAAGGTCTGCGCTCTCAGACAGGGTATCGACGCCGTCCTGGCAAATACGGCGGTAAGCCAGCGGTCGCCTCACCCAATTTACTGAAGCGCCAGTTCGATGTCGTAGAACCCAACAAAGTTTGGGTCACCGACATCACCTACATTCGCACGTATGAAGGCTGGCTGTATTTGGCGGTGGTGCTGGATCTATTTTCTCGTCAGGTGGTCGGCTGGTCAATGAAGTCGCAGATGACCAGTGATTTGGCCATTGATGCGTTATTGATGGCGGTCTGGAGGCGTAAACCGAAGCAGGAGGTGATGGTTCACTCCGACCAGGGCAGCCAGTACAGCAGCGCCGATTGGCGCAGTTTTTTGAAGGCGAACAATTTGGTTGCCAGCATGAGCCGCCGAGGCAATTGTCATGACAACGCCGTGGCTGAGAGCTTTTTCCAGCTTCTAAAGCGGGAACGGATCAAGCGGAAAATCTATTCCACGCGCGAAGATGCTCGTAGTGATGTGTTTGATTACATCGAGATGTTCTACAACGCAAAACGCCGCCATGGTTTCAACAATCAGCTGTCACCGGTAGAGTTTGAAAAGCGTTATGCAATGAGCTTGCAAGGTGTCTAGAGAATCCGGGGCGATTCA
>NZ_AKJL01000055.1 GCF_000282355.1 Pseudomonas sp. GM49 | reverse complement strand
CCCCTGCCACACCGGTCATGGCGGTGGCTACTGCCATAGAGCCAAAACGCGTAGTTCCGCGTGGTTATGGAGAGGGTGGCAGAGCCGTCACGATTATCCGCGGGACCGAAGCCAAAGAAGTCAGAGTTCGCTGACAGGGCGCAACAAGTACATGGGTAGCACGGTATTGGTGGAGCCGATCCGGATCAATATCGGTAATCGAGGGCTTGATGATGAATCTTCGTATTCTGCGGCCGTTCACTTCGGTGCCTAGGCGCCAGGAAGGATCGGTGAGCGTATTGATGGTGATCGCGTTGGCGGCGATGGCCATGATGGCAGCGTTGGCTTTGGACGGCGGGCATATGCAGCTGAACAAAACGCGCCTGCAGAATGCAGTGGATGCCGCTGCCCTGAGTGGCGCTAAAACCCTGAGTCAGGCGGCGGGGGGCGTCAACAGTGCCAGCACGACGCGGACTGCCGCGCTCAATACGCTAACGCAAAATGCCAATGCTACGGGCAACAACGAATTGGCCACGGCTGTCGGCGGCAACGCCGGCGCATTTGCAGTGGTGGAACTGGCAAGTAGCGTCTATGGCCCGTTCTCCTATCCAGGGCCGGCGAATGCCAAGTATGTTCGGGTATCGGTACCGAGCTATAACCTGACGGGCTTTTTCTGGAACTTCGCACAGGCATTCGGCGCTGGCGGCCCGGGAGCCAAAGCGGTGGCGGCGATCGCCACCGCTGGCCCCAGCCCTACCAGCCCGTGCGATCTCGCACCTTTGATGGTCTGTGGCGACCCGACTAAATACAACCCGGGTGCCGGCCTGTTCTGGGGCTTCCAGTTTGGTGATTTGAATGTATTGAAGACGGCTTCCGGCAACAATTCGCCCATTGGTCCAGGCAACTTTCAGTTGCTCGATTTTGGCTCGGGCGGCAATGCGGTCAGGGAGGAGATGGCCGGAGGCGGCACGGTCTGCCGCAATGTGGGAGACAACGTCCCGACCGAGCCTGGCAACAAGGTTGGCCCTGCGTCTCAAGGCCTGAATACGCGCTTCGGCATCTACAACGGCCCGGTCAGTGCCTCGGACTATCCGCCGGACCTGGTGACCACGTCCAGTAACCCCGCAATCACTGACGACGGCACAGGCCCGAAGTACCAGGGGCAAACCATTACCTCGAGCAATGGCAACCTCACAGCGGGCGGCAACGCGATACTGGACTATAACGACTGGCGTGCAAGCGTTGCCGCGTGTGTGGCAGGGGCCAGTGGCTGTCAGAGCAATGGGGTGTTCGAGCGCCGGATACTGAAAATCGTGGTGGGCGACTGCTCCGGGAAAAATAATGGTTCAACCTCGATCCCCGTCCTCGGTTTTGGCTGCTATTTCGTGGTGCAGCCCATGGATGGCGGCGGCGGGGACGCGGAGATCTTCGGACAGTTCGTGAAGGAGTGCGAAGGCGACAACGTGGCCGGCCCCTCGCCGTCAACTGATTCAGGCCCGCAGATCATTCAGCTCTACAAAACCTATCTCACCGGCAGCGGCACTCCGAGCACTGACTCGTAGGGGGCGTCATGAGACTTCACGGATTTAAACATCCGCAGCGCCAGCAAGGCCTGGCCTTGGTGGAATTCACCCTGGTCCTGCCGGTGTTGCTGTTGCTGTTGCTGGCCTTCGGTGAGTTCGGCCGCATGCTCTATCAGTACAACGTACTGCTGCAGGCCAGCCGCGATGCCGACCGTTTCGTCGCCAACAATGCCTGGAACTCGACGCTGGGTGCGGTCTCTCTGAACAATACGCTACTGACCCAGACGAAAAACGTTGCGGTGTATGGCGTGCCGGCCAACACCGGGACCGCTGTGGTGTCAGGCCTGACGACTGGCAACGTGGACGTTGCCGCGGTGGGCATCGACCATGTGCGGGTCACCATTACTTACACGTTCTGCCCGGTGATTGGCGCTGGCAATTGCACCGGATCGCTTCCCGGTTTTTTTGGCAGTCAGATTGCACTGGGCATTCCGCTGGTCGCCACTACCGTGATGAGGGCCCTGTGATGAACAGAAAACACATGCGCGGCACCTATACGGTGGAGTTCGCCATTGTTGGTCTGCTGGTGTTCACGCTGTTGTTCGGCGTGGTGGAAATAGGTCGCTTGAGCTTCACGGTCAATGCGCTCGATGAAGCCGTGCGGCGTGGTACGCGCCTGGCCGCGGTGTGCAATATCAGCGATCCGGTGGTGTTGCGGCGGGCGATCTTCAATGCTGCGACCGACGCAGGTACGAGCCATCTGATCAGCAATCTGGCCACCACCAACCTGACGCTGACCTATCTGGACGTCAACGGTGCTGTGGTGGCCAATCCCGGCGACCTGGTCAGCGTCAACGGTTTTCGTGCCATCCGTTATGTCCAGTTGAGTCTGCAAAATTTCGTTTTCAACCTGTTTATTCCCGGGTTCGGCGTGCCCATTACCCTGCCCACATTCAGGGCAACCTTGCCACGTGAAAGCCTAGGGCGTCATTCCGATTCCGGGGAGATCACGCCATGCTGAATACCAAGGACACTCCACTCTCCAGTGCGACCGGCAAAGCCGGGCTCAGGTTGCTGATCAGCAGCCGTGATGCCACGTCGTTGCGCGACCTGCAGAGCGTCTGCCAACGCATGCCCAGCCTGGAGGTGAGCACTCGCCTGGTCAGCAATGGGCATGTCGACCCGCTCTACGGCCTGGACCGGATGCCCGATCTGCTGCTGTTGCGCGTCAGCCACCTGTGGCGTGAGGAGCTGGCGGCACTGTTGCAGCGCCCGGCCCATGAGCGTCCGCCGATGTTGGTGTGCGGATTGCTGAGCGAACAGGAAGGCATGCGTCTGGCGATGCAGGCCGGCGCCCGGGACTTACTGCCGGAGCCTGTCGCCGAGACGGAACTGGTCGCCGCCTTGAATCGGCTGATCATGGAGGTTCGGACCGGCAGCGGGACAGTAGGGAAATTGATCGCCGTGATCAGCTCCAAGGGCGGATCCGGCGGCACCATGCTGGCCTGCAACCTGGCTCAGCAGCTCAGCATGAAGGGCGGCAGTACCCTGTTGCTGGACATGGACCTGCAATTTGGCAGCGTGACGCATTACCTGGATGTGGCGCAAACACACAGCCATCTGGAGGTGTTGCATCAGATCGACGGCATGGACAGCGTCGCGTTACGTGGTTTTTGCAGCCACTTCAGCCCGACATTGCATGTGCTGGGTGGCCGGGCCGGTGAGCTGTGTCTGTCGCAAGATGCCCAACCCGAGCAACTTGACACCCTGATGCAGTTGGCCCGCGCCAGCTTTGACTGGGTAGTGATCGATCTGCCACGGCAAATCGACCACCTCACCGGCTCCGTACTGGAACAGGTGGATCGGGTGTACGTGGTGGTGCAGCAGAGCGTCAGTCATCTGCGCGATGCCAGCTCCCTGGTGCGGATTCTTCGCGAAGACCTCGGCGTGCGTGGGGATCAGTTGCAGATAGTGGTCAACCGCTTTGACAAGACGGCAGCGGTCAGCCTCAAGGATATCGGCGAGGCACTGCGCTGCACGAACCTGTCGAAATTACCCAATGACTTCAATCTGGTCAGCCAGAGTCAGAACACTGGCGTGCCGTTGGAGCTGCATGCGCCGAAGGCGGCGATCACCGCTGCCCTGCGCAACGTGGCCGATGACCTGGTCGGCAATCAGATGGCTGGAAAAAAAGGCGTGTTCAAACGCGCCTTCAACCGTTTTTTCGGGGGGTGACCCATGATCAGCGACTTTCGTAACCGCTTGCGCAAACAGTCCGGTAAACCCGCCCCATCGTCAACTGGTCAGTCGGGTGACGATCTGCTGGATCCTGTAGAGGAAGTAATGGCGTGGGAGCGTGCAGCGCCGGACGTTCTTTATGAAACCAAAAGTCAGGTCACTCCGGTGGAAGCCGAGTGGCGAGAAAAGATCTACCAGCAATTACTCAAGGTCATGGACCTGTCCCTGCTGGACTCCCTTGAACAGGCAGAGGCCGCGCGGCAGATTCGCGATATTTGCCAGCGCCTGCTCGATGAACACTCGGCACCGGTGAGTACTTCCAGCCGGCAGTTGATCATCAAGCAGATTACTGACGAGGTGCTCGGTCTGGGGCCTCTGGAACCGCTGCTGGCCGATCACAGTGTGTCCGACATTTTGGTCAACCGGCATGACTCAGTGTATGTCGAGCGCTTCGGCAAGCTGCAACGCACCGATGTGCGTTTTCGCGATGATCGGCATTTACTGAACATCATCGACCGCATCGTCTCCAGCCTGGGTCGGCGTATCGACGAGTCTTCGCCGTTGGTGGATGCGCGGCTCAAGGACGGTTCGCGGGTCAACGCGATTATTCCGCCGCTGGCCATCGACGGCCCTAGCATGTCGATTCGGCGCTTTGCGGTGGACCTGCTCAATACCGACAGCCTGATCCAGGTGGGGGCGTTGACCCCGGCCATTGCCCTGCTGCTCAAGGCGATTGTCCGTGGGCGCTTGAACGTGCTGATTTCCGGCGGTACCGGTTGCGGCAAGACCACCATGCTCAATGTGCTTTCCAGTTTCATTCCGCACAACGAGCGGATCGTCACCATCGAAGACTCGGCCGAACTGCAACTGCAGCAACCCCATGTGGTGCGTCTGGAAACCCGGCCTTCGAATATCGAGGGGCGCGGCGAGGTGAGCCAGCGGGAGTTGGTGCGTAACAGCCTGCGGATGCGGCCGGACCGCATCGTGATCGGCGAAGTACGCGGTGCCGAGGCGCTGGACATGTTGACGGCGATGAACACCGGCCACGACGGCTCGTTGACCACGATCCACGCCAACACCGCGCGCGATGCGTTGGGGCGGATCGAGAACATGGTGTCGATGACCGGGGCGACCTTCCCGATCAAGGCCATGCGCCAACAGATCGCTTCGGCTATCGGGGTGGTCATCCAGCTGGAACGCCAGGAGGACGGCAAGCGCCGCCTGGTCAGCGTGCAGGAGATCAACGGCATGGAGGGCGAGATCATCACCATGACAGAAATCTTCTCCTTCGTGCGCCACGGCGTGGGCGAAAACGGTGAAGTACTCGGTGATTTTCGGCCCAGCGGCATGATCCCCGCATTCCGTGATGTGCTGGCCAAGCGTGGCATCGTGTTGCCGCTTGAGATGTTCAGGCCTGAGTGGATGGAGGCACGGCAGTCATGAGCAATATTCCCGGTGAATTCATTCTGATGTTCCTCGGTATGGTGTTTATCGCCGTTTTTCTCCTGTCCCAGAGCGTTGCAGTGCCGGTGTTTGGCGAGGCCGGCAAAATGCGCAAGCGCATCCGCGGCCGTTTGCATGTACTGGAGAGAGCCAACAATCAGCCCAACATGCAGACGGTATTACGACAAAAATACCTGACGCGTTTGTCGCCTCTGGAGGCCAGGCTTGAACAGCTGCCTTTTATGGAGGCACTGACGCAAATGATTGAGCAGTCCGGGCACGAATACCGGGCCTATCGGGTATTGCTGCTCGGGCTGGTGCTGGGAGGGGCGGCGGGTATCCTGATCTGGATGGTCTCGTCAGTCTGGTGGATGGCGCTGGTCGCGGGCTTCGCGGTCTTCTGGTTACCCATACTGAAAATCTCTCGCGACCGTGGCAAGCGTTTCGCTGAGTTCGAGGAAGGCCTGCCGGATGCGCTGGATGCCATGTGCCGCGCTTTGCGCGCCGGGCATCCATTCAACGAAACCCTGCGCCTGGTGGCCGAGGAGCACCGGGGGCCGGTCGCTCATGAGTTCGGCCTGACCTTTGCCGATATCAACTTTGGCAACGATGTGCGCCGGGCCATGCTCGGCCTGCTGGAGAGGATGCCTAGCATGACGGTGATGATGCTGGTGACCTCGATCCTTATCCATCGCGAGACCGGCGGTAATCTGACCGAAGTTCTGGAGCGTCTGAGTCGACTGATTCGCGGGCGCTTCCGCTTTCAGCGCAAAGTCAAAACCCTGTCGGCGGAAGGGCGCATGTCGGCCTGGGTGCTGGTGGCGGTTCCTTTTGTGCTGGCGATCGTGATCGTGCTCACCACCCCGCAGTACTTGCCGATGCTGATCAATGATCCCATGGGCCGCAAGATGATCATCGGGGCGTTCTTCGCCATGTTGGTCGGGATTTTCTGGATTCGCAAAATCATCCGGATTCAGGTTTAAGCGGTATTCGCTACCGGGAGGTACAGGTCATGGACTTTTTACTCGGGTTGTTCAGCCGGGTCACGGGGAACGAGGAGATGGCGCGCCTGTTGTTCCTTGGCGCGATCGGTTTGAGTACGGTGCTTGCGGTTGTCGCCATGATCTTGCTGATCATGGGGCTTCAGGACCCGGTGCAGCGTCGTCTGGCGCTGATCAAGCGTGGTCATTTGGGCAACACGGCCGGGCAGGAAGCTCCGGGTAACCTGCAGCTGTTGCTGGAGCGGGTCGGCCAGCGCTTTGCTTCGAGCGAATCGCCTCAGACGTCCGTCACCCAGACCCTGTTGATACATGCGGGGTACCGCTCCTCGTCGGCGGTGCAGATGTACTGGGCGGTACGCTTGATATTGCCGTTGTTATTGATCGGAATTGCGTTGCTGCTGTTGCCGATGATTCCCAAGGTGTCCCTCACCATGGGGCTGCTGTTGGTGGCCATGGTGGGCGCTATCGGATGGTTGTTGCCATCGATGTATGTCGCCAAGCGCAAGCAGTTGCGACAACGTCGGCTGCGTGCTGCGTTTCCGGATGCACTGGACCTGATGGTGGTGTGCGTGGAGTCGGGCCTGGCCCTGCCCACGACCATCGAACGGGTGGCTGAGGAGATGTCGGTCAGTCAGGTCGAACTGGCTGAAGAGCTGGCCCTAGTCAATGCGCAAATTCGCGCGGGCATTTCCAGTACCGAGGCGCTCAAGCAACTGGCCTTACGCACTGGCCTGGATGACGTACAAGGACTGGTCAGCCTGTTGGCGCAGAGTATCCGCTTTGGTACCAGCGTGGCCGACACCTTGCGCATCTATGCTGATGAGTTCCGTGACCGGCGCACACAAGCCGCCGAAGAGATGGGGGCGAAAGTCGGTACCAAGCTGGTATTTCCGCTGATTTTCTGTCTATGGCCGAGCTTCTTTCTGGTCGCTATCGGCCCAGCCATGATCGGGGTACTCAGAGCATTCGGTAAGTGAGCAGGAGTGGTTTGCTGTCGAACCAGGTGGTTATGCTGCATAAGAACGCGGTGGAGCAGGCGATTGGAGTGTATTCACTCCAATCGCCTGCTCCACTATTCAGTACCTGGACTGTATTTTCCTGCACACATGATTGAGCCTGGCTGTTTAGCCAGGCCACTCTGGACTACGCCAGAGGCTGATCACCCATCGATATGCCTCAGTTGCCGATGGTCATTTGTCCCGGTGTACTCTGGTCAAAATACTGCGGAATCGGGTAGCTGAAGCTATTCAGCCAGCGCTGCATGGCCAGGTCACGCTCGGTGGCCGAAGCGGTTTGCACTATACGGGAGGCAACCACCCCGCGAATCTGCAGCTGCAACCACTGTTCGGTGCTTTGTTGATACTGCGAAGCGGGGCCCGGCTCAATAGCCCAGGCAGTGGTGGACAGGCAAGCCATGCACACGATCAACAGCCTTTTGGTATTCATCTCGACTCCTCGTACGTTCTACTTGTTCGCACTGGAAGAGGCATCGGCTACCTCAGTCTTGCGATTGCCATCGGCAGCCACCACTTTTTTGGCGGAGGCCTTGAGTTTTTCCGCGCGGGTTTGGGCCTCTACGACTTGCTTGGGGCTCAAGTCGGCACGGGTCACGAGGTCGGCAGCCGCCTTCCAGTTATCCTGGTAGATCAACAGTGTCACCATATTGAGTGCCGCCAGTGTGTTTGCCTGCTTGAGCTCCATGGCGGTCATGAACTCAAAGCGTGCTTCAGGGATCCGTCGCTGATTGAGGTAGACGACCCCCAGGTCATTGCGCATCCTGTCGTCGGTGGGGGCCATCTTCACCGCACGTTCAAGGTGAGTGGCAGCGCTGGCGTTATCATTTTTGGCGGCGGCCAACTGGCCCAGACCATGCTCCCCTTCAGCCGTCAGACAGGTGCCGAGCAAGCTTTCGTACAACGGCTGCGCGTCGCCGCTACGCCCCATCATGCGCAGCACCCGAGCCTTGCGCAGGCGAACCTGGACCAGGTTGTCGGGCAAACCTTCCAGATTCGCCAGGCTGGCATACAAACGGCCTTCGTCGGCCATGCTGTCGGCCAGGTTCAGGGCCAGTTCCTGCTCCGAATCGGGCTTGGCACAGCTGGCCGGTCGCGAAGACAGGCCATTGCTGGCACAACCAGCGAGCATTAATGTCGCCGCTATTGCAATGACTGCTTTCATCGAAGGTCCTCTGGCTACAACACGTTGAACGCCCGGCCAATGGCAATAAGGCTGGCCCGGCCAGCGTGCAACGTCACCGTTACGAGTGAGGGCGAGACAAGTCCGGTTCAGGCTCCGGTTCATTGCGAGAGCCCGCTGCGACTGTCGAAGTCGCCATTTTCCAGGAAGAACATGCGGTAGAAGTTCGGGTCGTAATTGCGCAGCTGTTCGCCAGGCAATGACGGTAGTTGTGCATTGGCCGCCAGTGGCTGGACCAGATGCGGGGTAACGATCATCAACAGTTCGCGCTCTTCACGGTTGATGGTGTTGTCGCGGAAAAACGCGCCCAGAACCGGGATATCGCCCAGACCTGGAAACTTGTTCACCTGGGAATTGTTGCGGGAGCTGATCAGGCCGCTGATGACGAAGCTTTCGCCGTCGGCCAGGGAGATGCTGGTATCGGTACGGCGTACGGTCAGAGCCGGGACTGTCGTGCCGGCGATGCTTACTGCGTTGGTGAAATCCAGTTCACTGACTTCCGGCGCCACCTTCAGCGCGATACGGTTTTTCCCGACGATGGTCGGCGTCAGGGTCAGGCGGATACCAAATTCCTTGTACTCGATAGACACGCTATCGCTGCCTGAACTGGGCACCGGAATCGGTATTTCACCGCCGGCCAGGAAGCTCGCGCTCTGTCCGCTGAGCGCTACCAGGCTTGGCCGCGCCAGGGTGTAGGCGAAACCACTGCCTTCCAGCGCGTTGAGCGCCACCAGGGTATTGCCGGTAGCAAAAGTGAGGTTGAAGTTGTTGTTGTTCACGGGTATCGACGGCGTGACAATGCCGCCGATGGTGGGCAAGGTTCTCGGCGAGCCGAACAGGAAGTTGCCACGGATGCCGAAAATCGAGGCGGAGGCTTCCTTGAGCTTGGTCCGGCTGACTTCAACGAAGCGGATATCGGTCTGCACCTGGCTCGGCAGCAGCGCGTCGTCGGAAAGCACCGACGGCACGCTGGTCAGCGCCGCTGTGGCTCTACCCTTGACGAACACCATGCTTTGGCGTGGCGTTTTCGAACAGGCGGTCCAGACCATCAGGCTGGTGGTCCCCGGCGCGATGCCCGTGAGTATGAACGCGTTGCTGCCGCTGGGTTGCACGTCGGCAATTTTCGGGTCACCCACTGCCAGTTGCGTTACCGGAACGGGGCTGCGCAGTTCATTCTGCATCCCCTGACCGACCTCGTACGTTGTCGGCCAATTGTCCAGTTGCGGGCAATTGGCCGGCGCGGCCTGAGCCGCATCCACGCTGAGGCCCATCCAGAACAGGCCATGGATAATTCGCTTGAAAGCGGGCTCGGTACGAAAGCTCATTAAGTACATCCTCACTGGATAGGCCGTCTCTAGGCGGACTGAGTTGTCTCGGATCACTTCACGGGGATCGGGCTATCCCCCCCCATGCACCAGACCCGTTATCCAAGGCCTTGGCGTTACTCCTCGCGTGCGACACACGAGCGGGCGCAATTCGCTGATCTGGCTGGACAGCGAGCGACCTTTGCTGAAACGGTTTTTAGTGAACCGGTTACCTGGACTGCCTGCCAGAGCGATACTTGCGGCCATGGACGGCGTTGTCCGACGACCTTGTTCCCCCGGAAAGTAATCGGCAATGCAGGTACAGAGCCGGAAAACGCCTGCCAGGATCATGGTGAGGTAACTCCTTTTGCCAATCCGCTGTCTGATCACTGAAGCTGACGTGGAAAATCGAGCCGTCATGACTTCTTATTGTTTGAAGGTAGTTCAATCAAACCAAAGTGCCATGAGTTAAACGAAATCTATTGGTGCAAAGGCTGGAGACAGGCGGGTGGCAGGGTCGCATAGCAGTGCGTTTGCCTGATGTCGACGGGGGGGGGGGGGGCG
>NZ_AKJL01000054.1 GCF_000282355.1 Pseudomonas sp. GM49 | reverse complement strand
CGCTATTTCCGCTGGATCATCGGCGGCGACACCCTGCCACAGAAAAAACCGGACCCGGCCGCGCTGTTTTTCGTGATGAAAATGGCCAATATTCCGGCTTCGCAGTCGTTGTTCGTCGGCGATTCGCGCAGCGATGTGCTGGCGGCGAAAGCAGCGGGGGTCAAGTGCGTGGCCCTGAGCTACGGCTATAACCACGGTCGGCCAATCGCGGAAGAATCGCCCGCGCTGGTGATAGACGACCTGCGCAAGCTAATTCCCGGTTGCCTGGATCAGGCCGCTGAGATAACGTTGGCCGACGCTGTCAAACCCCCTTCTGGAAACGCCATCGTGGTGGTCACTCGCAAACTCTGGATGAAAGTCATCAAGGCCCTGGCCCGCTGGCGTTGGCGCGCCTGACTTGATCCTGGCCGGTTTCCGGCGCGTTTGCATACCTGACTGTTCGACCCTCAAGCCACGAGGCACCTCATGATCCGCGAAGAATTCCTGCGTTTGGCCGCTGCCGGCTACAACCGCATTCCGCTTGCCTGCGAAACCCTGGCCGACTTCGACACGCCGCTGTCGATCTACCTGAAACTGGCTGACGAGCCCAATTCCTACTTGCTGGAGTCCGTACAGGGCGGCGAGAAGTGGGGCCGTTACTCGATCATCGGCCTGCCGTGCCGCACCGTGCTGCGGGTTCACGACCATCACGTCAGCGTGACCGTCGATGGCATCGAGACCGAAAGCCACGACGTGGAAGACCCGCTGGCCTTCGTCGAAACCTTCAAGGCCCGCTACAACGTGCCAACCATCGCCGGCCTGCCGCGCTTCAACGGCGGCCTGGTGGGTTACTTCGGTTACGACTGCGTGCGTTATGTCGAGAAGCGTCTGGGCAAATGCCCGAACCCGGATCCGCTGGGTGTGCCGGACATTCTGCTGATGGTCTCCGATGCGGTGGTGGTGTTCGACAACCTCGCGGGCAAGATGCACGCCATCGTGCTGGCCGATCCGTCCCGGGACGACGCCTTCGAGCAGGGCCAGGCACGCCTGGAAGAACTGCTGGAAAAACTCCGTCAGCCAATCACGCCGCGCCGTGGCCTGGACTTCAGCAAGCAGCAGTCTGCTGACCCGGTGTTCCGCTCCAGCTTCACCCAGGACGATTACGAAAAAGCCGTCGACACCATCAAGGAATACATCCTGGCCGGTGACTGCATGCAGGTCGTGCCGTCCCAGCGCATGTCGATCGATTTCAAGGCGGCGCCGATCGATCTGTATCGCGCGCTACGCTGCTTTAACCCGACGCCTTACATGTACTTCTTCAACTTCGGTGACTTCCATGTCGTCGGCAGTTCGCCGGAAGTGCTGGTGCGGGTCGAAGACAACCTGATCACCGTGCGCCCGATTGCCGGTACCCGTCCGCGGGGGGCCAACGAAGAGGCTGATCTGGCACTGGAAAAAGACCTGCTGTCGGATGCCAAGGAAATTGCCGAGCACTTGATGCTGATCGATCTGGGCCGTAACGACACCGGTCGTGTATCGGAAATCGGTTCGGTGAAGCTCACCGAGAAAATGGTCATTGAGCGTTATTCCAACGTGATGCACATCGTGTCCAACGTTACCGGGCAACTGAAAGCCGGGCTGACGGCGATGGATGCACTGCGAGCGATTCTGCCGGCGGGCACCTTGTCCGGTGCACCGAAGATTCGCGCGATGGAGATCATCGACGAACTGGAGCCGGTCAAGCGTGGCGTCTACGGCGGCGCGGTCGGCTACTTCGCCTGGAACGGCAACATGGACACCGCCATTGCGATCCGCACAGCGGTGATCAAGAACGGCGAACTGCATGTGCAGGCCGGTGGCGGTATCGTCGCCGACTCGGTGCCAGCGCTGGAATGGGAAGAAACCCTGAACAAGCGCCGCGCGATGTTCCGCGCCGTTGCCCTGGCCGAGCAAACCCCGGACGCCTGATTTCACGCAAAAACCTGTGGGAGCGAGCTTGCTCGCGATGGGGCCATTACTGCCACATTGATGTTGTCTGACCCACCGCAATCGCGAGCAAGCTCGCTCCCGCAAGGGTTACACCACCATAAAAAAAACGCGGCGCCTGTGAGGGCGCCGCGTTTTTTATTGCCGGTACATCAAAAGTCCAGCGCAACACCTACGTTGATGCCTTGTTGGGTGAAGTCGTCGTCCTTGCGAATGTTGTAGCTGGCGCGCAATGCCAGATCCCGGGTGAGGTTGTGGCTCACACCCAGGTTCACACGTTGCAGGTGACTTTGCGGGGTGTAGCCTTGCAGCGTGAACTGATTGTTCGGCAGGCTGTTGAGGTTGATGCTCACGTCCTGGGTATCGTCGTTGTACTCACGCTCGATTGCCGCTTCGCCGAACACCTGGGTTTGCGGGGTGATCTGGTATTTGCCCTGCAGTCCAGCGCCCAGGCGCCGGGAAATCCGCTCCTGATCGGCGAAGGTCAGCGCCGTGGAATCGTTGCCGTCCTCAGAGTAACCGTCGACTTTCACTTTGGCGAAGTCGGCGCTGACAAACGGCGACAGGTGCCAAGGGCTGCTGGCTTGTTGCGCAATGTCGTAGCCCAGGCGAGCGCTGAAGGCCTCGACGTAGCCACTGGTATCGCCTTTTTCGCCGCGCTCGTTGACGCCCAGCTGGAACTTACGCTTGAGGCTGTCGTAATCCAGATGCCCGGCCGTCAACGCCGCGTCAGCCCACACACGGTTTTGCTGATACTGGGCGAATGCCGTGCCCAGGTAAGTGTTGAGCTTGTAGTCGGAGTCGTTGCTGCCGGCTTCGAGTTTCTGGTTATAGAAGCCGGCCACCAGACCGACACGCCAAGCATCATCGAGACGGTAGCTGCCACCGATGTTCAGGTTGGCACCGTTACCGTCGGCACTGACCGCGCTGTCCTGACCGTCAAAGTCCTGATGCTGTCCGCCGCCGGCAACAATGGCTCGCCATTGGCCGACGCCTTGCCAGTTTTCCCAATCGGCCAGCCACTGATTGTGCAATTCATCCTGATGCGCGCGCACGGTGCCTTGAGCCATTTCCGGCAGCAAGGTCAGCTCCCACGGCGCGGCCAACAGGGAATACGCGTAGTCGGCAATCAGGCGCTGCCCGGCTTCTGTGGGGTGTACGGAGTCGTTGTAGATCAGCTTGGTCGGGTCCGGCGTGGCGCTGTTGATGCCGTAGCGGGCATTCTCGGTACAACCGCTGCCGCTGAAGCAGGTGGCGATGAGGTTCTGGTCAGTGGCCAGGCCAAACTGCGCCGGGTTGGCAAACGTCTCTTTGAGCAGTACCGGAATGTTGAGCGGGATGATTTCTGCATTGATGTTCTGCAGTCGGCTTACCAGTTCAGTATTGAACTGGTCGCTGAGTTGTGACGTGAACGCTTGCAACGGGGTGCCGTTGAACGCTGGGGTAAAACCGATATCGGGCAGCAACCAGACCATGACGTATCGGGCACCGGCCGATTGCAGCGTTTGTACGCTGTCGGCTAGTCGATCGGCAGCGGCGCTGGCTTGGGGCAGGCTGGTGACACGCCCCTGGAGGAAGTCGTTGCCACCGCCAGACAGGTAGAACAGCGCATTCGGGTCGGCACGGAAGTTGTTCGATGGCAGATAACCCGCCCGGACGCGCTCGCCGGTGTCGGAGGTGGTGGCGATCGACTCCAGGATCTGGTCGGTGCGGTAACCGCCGACGGCCCAGTTGTTACCATCGGGCTGGCCGTTGCTGGCGCGCACGGCCGAATTGGATGACGCGGTCTGGTCCGCCGAGAACCCCAGTTTCCCACCCAGTATCTGCGTGGAGTTGAGCGAGCGGACTTCGCCGCTGCCATCCAGATACACCGGCCCCGTCCGGTTGGTAAAGCGTTTCGTCGCCCCGGCAGGCCCGCCGGTGTCGGCAAAGGTCCCGGCGTCGTTGAGGCTGTCCCCGAAGACCACGAAATTTGTATAAGGATTGGGTGCGGCGTTCGCCTGGGCGCATGCCATCGCGAGCAAGCATCCTGCGAGGGGTACAAACAACGACTGTTTGATCATGAGCAAGTCCGTTTATTTATTGTTGTAGTGAACGAAACGACAGTACCAAAAACTTTCGGCCTTTTGCCATCTGTCGCGAAGCCTTTGATAGTTTCGCGGGCAGTGGCCCCGGCGATATTGCACGCTCTGCCCAGCTAAGTTACTGTGCCGGGACGTACGAACGAGACCTTCCCCGTGTTGATCATCAGTAAACTCCTGGATCAAGTCATCAAGGCACACGCCCGCTGGCGTTGGCGCGCCTGAATTCTTTTGCCGGCTACGCCGGACCTGTACCGCTTTGCCTTCTTTACCTGTTTGAAATGCCGCTTTGCTGGCGCTACTCCAGCACCTGACAAAGCGCAGCGCTCTGCGGGTAATCATTCGAAGGCCATCTTTAAAGTCAGTGAATTCAAGAGGTTCTTAACGCCATGTTGCTGATGATCGATAACTACGACTCCTTTACCTACAACGTTGTGCAGTACCTGGGCGAGCTCGGCTCCCAGGTCAAAGTCGTGCGCAACGATGAACTGACCATCGCTGAAATCGAAGCCCTCAACCCTGAGCGTATCGTTGTGTCCCCCGGTCCTTGCACCCCGACCGAAGCCGGCATCTCGATCGAAGCGATCAAGCATTTCGCTGGCAAACTACCGATTCTTGGCGTCTGCCTTGGACACCAATCCATCGGCCAGGCCTTTGGCGGTGATGTGGTGCGTGCCCGCCAAGTGATGCACGGTAAGACTAGCCCGGTATTTCACGAGGACAAGGGTGTATTCGCAGGCCTGAATCGTCCGCTGACGGTCACGCGCTATCATTCATTGATCGTCAAGCGCGAAACCCTGCCCGATTGCCTCGAACTGACCGCCTGGACCCAGCTCGAAGACGGTTCGGTCGATGAAATCATGGGCCTGCGTCACAAGACCCTGAACATCGAGGGCGTGCAGTTTCACCCGGAATCGATCCTCACCGAGCAGGGCCACGAACTGTTCGCCAACTTCCTCAAACAAACCGGCGGCACGCGCTAAGGACTTTTCATGAATATCAAGACAGCCCTGAGCCGTATCGTTGATCACCTCGACCTCAGCACTGATGAAATGCGCGATGTCATGCGCGAAATCATGACCGGGCAATGCTCGGACGCACAGATTGGTGCGTTCATGATGGCCATGCGCATGAAGAGCGAAAGCATCGACGAAATCGTCGGTGCGGTGTCGGTGATGCGCGAGCTGGCGGACAAGGTCGAACTCAAGACCCTCGACGGTGTAGTCGATGTGGTCGGCACTGGCGGCGACGGCGCCAATATCTTCAACGTGTCGACCGCATCCGCTTTCGTGGTTTCGGCGGCCGGCTGTACGGTAGCCAAACACGGCAACCGTGCAGTCTCGGGCAAGAGCGGCAGTGCCGACCTGCTGGAGGCGGCCGGCATCTACCTGAACCTGACCCCGGTTCAGGTGGCGCGCTGCATTGACAACGTTGGTATTGGTTTCATGTTTGCCCAGACTCATCACTCTGCGATGAAATACGCCGCCAGTCCGCGTCGTGAACTGGGCTTGCGCACTTTGTTCAACATGCTCGGCCCGCTTACGAATCCGGCCGGTGTGAAGCATCAGGTGGTGGGCGTGTTCACCCAGGCCTTGTGCCGGCCGCTGGCCGAAGTGTTGCAGCGTCTGGGCAGCAAGCATGTGCTGGTGGTGCATTCGAAGGACGGCCTGGATGAGTTCAGCCTGGCAGCACCGACGTTTGTCGCTGAGCTGAAGGATGGCCAGATCACCGAATATTGGGTCGAGCCGGAAGACCTGGGCATGAAGAGCCAGAGCCTGCATGGCCTGGCGGTGGATAGCCCGGCGGCGTCCCTGGAACTGATTCGCGATGCCCTGGGCAAGCGCAAGACCGAGAACGGTCAGAAAGCGGCCGAGATGATCATGCTCAATGCCGGTGCGGCGCTGTACGCCGCCGATCATGCCAGCAGCCTGAAAGAAGGCGTTGCATTGGCACACGATGCGCTGCACACCGGGCTCGCTCGAGAAAAGCTTGAGGAGCTGGGTGCATTTACCGCGGTATTCAAAGTGGAGAATGAAGGATGAGTGTACCGACGGTTCTGGAAAACATTCTGGCGCGCAAGGTCGAGGAAGTTGCCGAGCGTAGCGCTCGTGTCAGCCTCGCCGAGCTGGAAAGTCTGGCCAAGACGGCCGATGCACCCCGTGGTTTTGCCAAGGCCTTGCTGGCTCAGGCCAAGTTGAAGCAACCGGCCGTCATTGCCGAAATCAAGAAAGCTTCGCCGAGCAAAGGCGTGATCCGCGAGAACTTCATTCCCGCCGACATCGCCAGAAGCTACGAGAAGGGCGGCGCGACCTGCCTGTCGGTACTTACCGATATCGATTACTTCCAGGGCGCCGATGTCTATCTGCAGCAGGCCCGTGCGGCGTGCCAGTTGCCGGTGATCCGCAAGGACTTCATGATCGATCCGTATCAGATCGTCGAAGCCCGGGCCCTGGGTGCCGATTGCGTGCTGTTGATCGTTTCCGCACTGGACGACGTGAAAATGGCCGAACTGGCGGCCGTGGCCAAAAGCGTGAACCTTGACGTGCTGGTGGAAGTCCACGATGGCGATGAGCTGGAGCGGGCCCTGAAAACCCTCGACACTCCGCTGGTTGGCGTGAACAACCGCAACCTGCACACTTTCGATGTCAGCCTGGAAACCACCCTCGATCTGTTGCCGCGTATTCCGCGTGATCGTCTGGTCATCACCGAGAGCGGCATTCTCAACCGCGCCGATGTCGAACTGATGGAAATCAGCGACGTCTACGCGTTCCTGGTTGGCGAAGCGTTCATGCGCGCCGAGAGCCCGGGTACCGAGTTGCAGCGTCTGTTCTTCCCTGAGCGCGGCGTTCCCGTCAGCGGCTCGACCCTCGACTGACTACTCGCAGACCGAGTCGACCCCTTCGCGAGCAAGCCCGCTCCCACAAGGAGCCTGCTACCCCATGAGATCCATTGTGGGAGCGAGCTTGCTCGCGATGGCGGCATAAGATGCCCCACAGACTGGCCGTTCTATGGAAGACCTTATGACCTCACCTGTTTCCCTGACCATCGAAGCCGGCCTGCAAGCCGAACAGGATCTGCTGGCCTCGGTCTGCGCCGGCGACTCGGAGTTCGGTCTGCTGTTCTGGCAGCCGAGCGATCAGGCGCTGGTCATGCCGCGCCGTTTGAATCGCTTGCCCGGATTCGAGGCTGCATGTGCCGTGTCGGCGGTGGCGGGGTGGCCCGTGCTGCTGCGCGATACCGGCGGCGAGCCGGTTCCACAATCCGCCACAACGATCAACATCGCCCTGGTTTACGCGCCACCACGCAGCGAAGGTGATTTGAACCGCATCGAAACCGGTTACCGGCGCCTGTGCGACCCCATCTGCCAGTTGCTGGATGAATTGGGTGGTTCGTCGTCCCTTGGCGAAATCGACGGTGCATTCTGTGATGGACGCTTCAACGTCAATCTTGATGGTCGCAAGATGGTCGGCACCGCCCAGCGCTGGCGCCAGAGTCAGGGTGGGCAGCGTCCGGTGGGGCTGGTGCACGGTGCGATGCTGATGGATAACGACCGAGAGTCGATGGTCGCCGCGGTCAATCGCTTCAACGAAGCTTGCGGCCTGGAACAACGAGTACGCGCCGAAAGCCACATCGCGTTGCATGAGAAGTTCACGGCACCCTATGCACTGGCGCGCCTCGACGAACTCTATCGGCGGATGCTGGCACAGATGTTCAGCGGCTAGGTTTTCGAGCTTATCGCGTACCGAAGACCACCATGGTCTTGCCTTTGACGTCCACCAGGTTGCGTTCTTCCAGATCCTTGAGCACGCGACCGACCATCTCCCGGGAGCAACCGACAATCCGCCCGATTTCCTGACGGGTCACCTTGATTTGCATGCCATCGGGGTGAGTCATGGCGTCTGGCTGTTTGCACAGCTCCAGCAGGCAGCGGGCAACGCGGCCGGTCACGTCAAAAAATGCCAGGTCACCGACCTTGCGCGTCGTGTTGCGCAGACGCTGTGCGATTTGTCCGCTGAGTACGTAAAGAATGTCCGGATCCTGCAGGGACAACTCGCGGAATTTTGCGTAGCTGATTTCCGCGACTTCGCATTCAACCTTGGCCCGCACCCAGGCGCTGCGCTCCTGTTCCAGGCCGGCCTGCTCAAACAGGCCCAACTCGCCGAAAAAGTCCCCGGTATTCAGGTAGGAAATGATCATTTCCCGGCCATCGTCATCTTCGATCAGGATGGTGACTGAGCCTTTGATGATGAAGAACAGCGTTTCCGAGCGGTCTCCGGCACAAATGATGTTGCTCTTGGCCTGATAGCGGCGGCGCTGGCAATGCATCAACAGCTTGTCGAGGTTCTTGATCTTGGGGTTGGGGGCAATCGCAACCATGGTTGTATCCCGAAAAGACAGCGCGGTGTGTCTGGTTTTTTATGAATAGCGAAAGCTGGCTATGCGCCATCGAATTGGCGTCAGCTTAACAGACACTTCCTGCAACATTCGAGCATTTACCTACAAGGCCGTGGGATATGTCCTAGGACGCCGGGGGCTTCAATCACGGGCCCTGTGCTAAGCTGGCGACCCTTTTTTATACAGTGGAGTCTTGGCGATGAAGGCACGCATCCAATGGGCTGGCGAAGCCATGTTCCTCGGCGAATCCGGTAGCGGTCATGTCGTGGTCATGGACGGTCCGCCCGATGCCGGCGGACGTAACCTGGGTGTCCGGCCGATGGAAATGCTGCTGCTGGGTGTCGGCGGTTGCAGCAATTTCGATGTGGTCAGCATCCTCAAGAAGTCCCGCCAGGCGGTCGAAAGCTGTGAAGCTTTCCTTGAAGCCGAGCGTGCGACCGAAGATCCAAAGGTTTTCACCAGGATCCACATGCACTTCGTGGTCAAGGGCCGCGGGCTGAAAGAAGCCCAGGTCAAGCGCGCCATCGAACTGTCTGCCGAGAAATATTGCTCGGCGTCGATCATGCTCGGCGCGGCAGGCGTGGCAATCACCCACGACTACGAGATCATCGAGCTCGGTTGAGTCGACATTCAACTATCATAAAAGCAGTGCAGACTCTGGCGAACCCAAGCTGACGTCTGCATAATGCGCCACTTTTTTCAGGGTAGTGGCTTGTCAGCCGACAGGCCTCGCACCCGAACAGACAACCAAAATCGCCATCGCGAAGAGGTGTTAACCGTCCTACGCAGGTGCGTTGTTCGCATCTGACGGGCATGCTTGATCACGCGGCCGGGCCGCAAACACATAGAGAGTTTTTAACGGTGAAAAGCAAACTCAAGCTCCACGGGTTCAATAACCTGACAAAGACCTTGAGCTTCAACATCTATGACATCTGCTATGCGGAAACCCCGCAAGACCAGCAGGCTTACGTCGAGTACATCAATAAAGAGTACAACGCGAAACGCCTGACGCAGATCCTCACGGAAGTTGTCGATATCATTGGTGCCAACATCCTGAACATTGCCAGTCAGGACTATGAGCCACAGGGCGCCAGCGTCACGATCCTGATCTCCGAAGAGCCGGTAACCCCGACCGACAGTCAGATCGAAGAGTCCCCGGGCCCGCTGCCTGAAATCATTCTGGCCCACCTCGACAAGAGCCACATCACGGTGCACACCTACCCGGAAATCCATCCGGTCAGCGGTATTGCAACCTTCCGTGTGGACATCGACGTGTCGACTTGCGGGGTCATTTCACCGCTCAAAGCGCTCAACTTCCTGATTCACCAGTTCGATTCGGACATCGTGACCGTGGACTACCGTGTGCGCGGCTTCACCCGTGACGTTGAAGGCAAAAAGCACTTCATCGACCATGAGATCAATTCGATCCAGAACTACCTTTCCGATGACACTTACGACGCGTACCAGATGACCGACGTGAACGTGTACCAGGAAAACCTGTTCCACACCAAGATGCTGCTGAAGAACTTCGAACTGGACAACTACCTGTTCGGCGACGCCACCAGCAACCTGTCCTCTGAGCAACGTGCCCAGGTGACGGAGCGGGTGAAACACGAAATGCTCGAAATCTTCTACGCGCGCAATATGGCGTAAGGCTCTCGAACACAAAAAAAGGCGACTCCCTCACGGCAGTCGCCTTTTTTATTGCTATCACGAACCCCCATGTGGGAGCGAGCTTGCTCGCGATGAAGTCCTGTCAGGCAATCGAGAGGTCAGATCCGATAGGTGCTCTTGGTCATCACCTTGGCCATCAGACTCATCCCGAACTTCACCGGTGCCGGAAACCGGAACCCGCCAGCATCCAGCGCACTTTCAGCATGCTGTTCTTCATCGATGCGCATCTGCTCAAGAATCGCCCGGGATTTTTCATCCTCGGCCGGCAATTGCTCCAGATGTTCGTTCAGGTGTTTGCACACCTGGTCTTCCGTTGCCGCAACGAACCCCAGGCTTACTTTATCGCTGATCAGGCCGGCCACTGCGCCAATCCCGAACGACATGCCATAAAACAGCGGATTGAGGATGCTGGTGTGGCTACCCAGTTGCTGGATGCGTTGTTCGCACCAGACCAGGTGATCGATTTCTTCTTCGGCGGCATGCTCCATCGCGGCACGCACTTGCGGCAGTTTGGCAGTCAGCGCCTGCCCTTGGTACAGCGCCTGGGCGCAGACTTCGCCGGTGTGGTTGATGCGCATCAGGCCGGCAACGTGGCGCGTGTCTTCGTCGCTCATTTTCGCATCCGGCTGCACGATGGCCGGCGACGGACGGTACGGCTGGCCGCTGAAGGGCAGCAGGGTGCGCATCGCGGCATCGGCTTGCAGCAGAAGTCGGTCAATTGGCGAGTAGTGACGTTGGGTAGTCATGCTGACCTCCGGGGGAATTTCGGCGGCCAGTTTAACCCAATCGGCCGGGGAAGGATTGCGCTGGGTCATTGTGTTGCAGAGGCTGTGACAGTGTTGTGATGCCCTTGTGGGAGCGGCGGTGCGGCGATCCCACAAGGGGTGGCTGCAATCAGCCCGGCGGCCAGTGCATCTGGCGCTGACCCAGTACGTGCATATGAATGTGGTAGACGGTTTGCCCGCCTTCTTCATTGCAGTTCATTACGACGCGGAAGCCTTTTTCGCAGCCCAGTTCCAGTGCCAGGCGCTGGGCGGTGAACAGAATGTGCCCGGCCAATGCCTTGTCAGCTTCGGTCAGGTCATTCAAGGTGCGAACCGGTTTCTTCGGTACCACCAGAAAATGTACCGGTGCCTGTGGGGCAATGTCGTGGAAGGCCAGTACCTGGTCGTCCTCGTAAATGATCTTCGCCGGGATTTCCCGGTTGATGATCTTGGTGAACAGAGTATCCACAGCTGTTTTCTCCGTTGTTTGGGCTGGGCTGAGTGTACTCATGGCTCATGCCGACGCCCAGCCTTTTACCTTGAGTTGGATCAGCGCGGACAGTAGGCCTTGTTGACCATGCCGGCAATGGTGCGAGTCAACCAGCGCGAGCCGAGTCTTGGCAGGAAGGCGAACCAGCGGTTGCGCCGTCCCGGAATGATGATCGCTTGATTCTTTTCCAGTGCGCGCACGGTGTAGAGCGCCACTTCCTCGGGGCTCATCAGCAGTTTGCTGTTGGCCAGTTTGTCGTTGTTGAGTTGCGCAGTACGGAAAAACGCCGTGCGGGTCGGCCCGGGGCAGAGCACCGAAACCCGGATCGCACACTTTTTCAGCTCGACGCGCAACCCTTCGGAAAAGTGCAGCACATATGCCTTGCTGGCGTAATAGGTGCTCATCCATGGTCCTGGTTGAAACGCCGCCACCGAGGCCACATTCAGAATCTGCCCACCGCCTTGCAGGGCCATGCTGTTGCCGATGGCGTGGCACAGGCGGGTGAGGGCGAGGATGTTCACTTCGATCAGGTCTTGCTCGGTCATCCAGTCCTGGGCCAGAAACGGGCCGCATGTACCGATACCGGCGCAGTTGACCAGCAGATCGATCTGCCGGTCGCCTTCTTCCAGCTCCAGCAGGAATCCGGACAGGCGCAGTGGCTCGCCAAGGTCACAGGCGCGGAACAATACTTCCACGCCGAACCTTTGGGTCAGTTCAATTGCAATACTTTCCAGCTGATCACGTTGTCGGGCCACCAGAATCAGGCTGCGGCCGCGCCGGGCCAACGCTTCGGCCATTGCCAGGCCGATGCCGCTGGAGGCGCCAGTGATCAGAGCGTAACGGGTCATGCAGTTCTCCATCGCAACAGCTCCGCGCCGCGACGCAGGTGTCACGGGCCAGGAGCGCTGTTCATTCTTTCGCAGAGTCTACAGGGGGCTGGACCTCTTCGGCTGCATCGTCGACGGAATTTGGCACCGGTGCGACCTCGACGTCGATTTCATCGGTGGTGACCGAACTGCTTTCGTAGCTGCTCTGGGCGGCGCTTTTGTATTCTTCCCGTATCGCCGTGAGACCACCGGTCAGCGAGCCGAACAGAACCAGCGCGATAACAATCAGCCACAGCGAAGACAATACCTTGACCGCGGTACTGTTCGGCGGAGGCGGCGGGCCGTAGCGGTTGGCGGTGTCGTTGCCCGGCACAACCATGATCACGAACGGAAAGAAGCTGCCAACGAACGGCACCAGGTTAAGCAGCCACAGCCAGCCGGACCAGCCGACATCGTGCAAGCGTTGAACAGTGATCTGGATGCTGACGAATATAAATCCGACGAACAGGATCAAGGCCAGCAAGCTGCCCAATATCAGGCCCGCGGTCGAATCCGCGCCGATGAGAGCCAGAGCGACCAAGGCAAACACCCCGCAAACGGCCAGGAGTACAGTTGACAGCACCAGCGTCCAGGCGAGGTAACGCAAGCGGCCGATACGGCCATCGAAACTGAATGGCTTGAGCGTGGCGAATTGCGCCGCGACTTCGCCGACCGGCGCGCGAGGCGGCGCGTAAGGGGATTGCGGATCTGCAAAAGACGCCTGGCTGCTGGCCGGGGTATGGTCATGAACGTCGGTGAGGTTCAACTCGATCCGGGTTTCGGCTTCGATGCGGGCGTCGATACCGGTTTTGCTCAGTGCATGGAGGTAGGTCTGGGCATCGGCTTGCGACAGGTTGCGTTTGAGCGCTACCGGACGTCCGGTAAACAGGCGCTCGATGGCCGAGACATCGCTTTTGAACAACTCGGCGAGATTGAGCTTTGCCGTGGTGATGTCGACACCGGGCAGCAAGGCGCCCTCGAATACGATCTTGAAATGTTTTTCGCCCATGTGCGAAGCATCCTTGTCGCGAGAGGTTGAAAGAAGAATGTTGTGTTCGGCGAGTGTAAGGCCAGCCGGGCAAGACTGGCCAAGGTTTGCTGTCAGCGTGGCCAGCGTTTGGTCAACCGGGCGGCGTGCTCCAGGGCCGTGCGGTACTCCGCGTCGAGACGAGCAATCAACTGCTCGACACTCGGCAAGTCCTCGATTTCTCCCACGCCCTGGCCGGCAGACCAAACAGTTTTCCAGGCTTTGGCCTCATCGCTCACGGGTTTGAGCTTGGAGCCGAAGTTGATCTCGCCCTTGCCTTGCAAGGCGGCCATGTCGAAACCGGCGGCCTCCAGGCTCTGGCGCATGAAACTCGCGGGGACACCTGACACGGCTGGAGTATGGATGATGTCTGCTGCTTTGGATGTCAGCAGCATTTCTTTGTAGGCGTCAGGCGCGTGGCTTTCGGTGGTACCGATAAAACGCGTGCCAAAGTAGGCCAAATCCGCACCGAGCAATTGCGCGGCAAGAATTTCGTGGCCATGGTTCAAGCAGCCGGCCAGTAACAGGGTCTTGTCGAAGAACTGGCGGATTTCGGCAATCAGCGAGAACGGGCTCCAGGTCCCGGCGTGTCCACCGGCGCCGGCGGCCACGGCGATCAGACCATCCACACCTGCTTCGGCGGCTTTCTCGGCGTGGCGACGGGTCGTCACGTCATGGAATACCAGGCCGCCGTAGCTGTGGACAGCATCGACCAGTTCTTTCACGGCGCCGAGGCTGGTGATCACGATCGGTACTTTGTGTTCGACGCAGATCTGCAAATCCGCCTGTAAACGTGGATTGCTGTTATGGACGATCAGGTTCACGGCATAAGGTGCGGGGTTTTCCAGTGTCGCCAGCCCGGCTTCGATTTCTTCCAGCCAGGCCCTGAAGCCGCTGCTTTCGCGCTGATTCAGCGCCGGGAAGCTGCCGACCACGCCCTGGCGACAGCAGGCGAGTACCAATTGCGGATTTGAAATCAGGAACATCGGCGCTGCCACCACGGGCAGACGCAAACATTGTTCAAGCAGAGCGGGCAGCGACATTGGAAGTACCCCGGTGAGTTGTGCCTGTTGGATTTAGAACGGCCGAACGACGACCAGAATTACGATTGCCAGCAATATCAGAACCGGAACCTCATTGAACCAGCGATAAAAGACATGGCTGCGGGTGTTTTCGCCACGGGCAAAACGTTTTACCTGCGCGCCGCACATGTGGTGGTAGCCGATCAGAAGCACCACCAGCGTCAGCTTGGCGTGCATCCAGCCACCCTGAGTGAAGTAGGCGCCTGGGTTGAGGCTGATCAACCAGCCGCCGAAGATCAGTGTCGCGATCATTGCCGGGCCCATGATGCCGCGGTACAGCTTGCGCTCCATGATGCTGAAGCGTTCCTTGCTGACGGTGTCCTCGCTTTGGGCGTGATAGACGAACAGTCGCGGCAGGTAGAACAGGCCGGCAAACCAGCAGACGACGCTGATGATGTGAAGCGCTTTGAGCCACAGATAAAGCATTTTTAGTTATTCCCCAATTCACGGTAGCCAGAATAGTAGAGGCTTGACGCTCCGCACGTCACCTTGCCGGTTGTCGCAGGCGCCTGCGCGCCCTATTATCGACGGCTTTCCAGTGGGTTCGTTGAGGGCAGGTTTATGGTCAAGGTCGGTATCGTCGGCGGCACGGGTTACACCGGTGTCGAACTGCTGCGTCTGTTGGCGCAACATCCGCAAGCTGAAGTGGTTGTCATCACTTCCCGATCCGAGGCTGGCCTGGCCGTGGCCGACATGTACCCGAACCTGCGAGGCCACTACGACGGCCTGGCGTTCAGCGTTCCGGACATCAAGACCTTGGGCGCTTGCGATGTGGTGTTTTTCGCCACGCCACACGGTGTTGCCCATGCTTTGGCGGGCGAATTGCTGGCGGCCGGGACCAAGGTCATCGACCTGTCGGCCGACTTCCGTCTGCAAGACGCGGATGAATGGGCCAAATGGTACGGCCAGCCGCACGGCGCGCCGGAACTGCTGGACGAAGCGGTCTACGGTCTGCCGGAAGTCAATCGCGAGCAGATCAAGAAAGCACGCCTGATTGCCGTGCCAGGCTGCTATCCAACCGCAACGCAATTGGGTTTCCTGCCATTGCTCGAAGCCGGCCTGGCCGATGCTGCGCATTTAATCGCTGACTGCAAATCCGGCGTCAGTGGTGCCGGTCGTGGTGCTTCCGTAGGCTCGCTGTACTCCGAGACATCGGAAAGCATGAAGGCCTATGCCGTCAAAGGTCACCGTCACCTGCCGGAGATTCGCCAGGGGCTGAGTCGTGCAGCAGGCAAGGACGTCGGCCTGACCTTCGTTCCGCATCTGACGCCTATGATTCGTGGCATTCACTCCACGCTGTACGCAACCGTCGTTGATCGCTCGGTGGACCTGCAGGCGCTGTTTGAAAAACGTTATGCCAATGAGCCGTTCGTCGATGTGATGCCGGCCGGTAGCCATCCTGAAACTCGCAGCGTACGCGGTGCCAACGTTTGCCGTATCGCGGTGCATCGTCCGCAGGATGGTGATCTTGTGGTGGTGTTGTCGGTGATCGATAACCTGGTCAAAGGTGCTTCGGGCCAGGCAGTGCAGAACATGAATATCCTGTTCGGGCTGGATGAGCGTCTGGGTCTTTCGCACGCCGGCATGTTGCCGTAAGGCTTATCGCGCACAGCAAAAAGGCCCGTCTAACGGGCCTTTTTGCATTTCGGGCTGGCGATTGGATTGGTTGATATACCATAACAATAGTTGACCGCTTTTCTAGGAGAAGCGGATAATGCGCGTCATCACGCAATATGACGGCGTAACGCCGGGAGATAGTCAGCATGAGCGTCGAATCCTTCACCCCCACGGCTTTGCAATTCACCCACGGTGCCGCGCACAAGGTGAAGAGCCTGGTCGATGAAGAGGGGAATGATCGCTTGAAGCTGCGCGTATTCGTTACGGGCGGCGGTTGTTCAGGTTTTCAGTACGGTTTCACCTTCGATGAAGAAGTGGCCGATGACGACACCATCGTCGAGCGCGAAGGTGTGAGTCTGGTGGTCGATCCAATGAGCTTCCAGTACCTGGCAGGTGCCGAAGTGGACTATCAGGAAGGTCTGGAAGGTTCGCGTTTCGTCATCAAGAACCCGAATGCGACCACCACCTGTGGCTGCGGTTCTTCGTTCTCGATCTGATCAGCGCACCTGTTTCACAGAACGCCGCACGGCCTCAGGGTCTTGCGGCGTTTTGCTGTGCGGAGGATTTATGCGGGGTAGATGGCGCCGAGTACGCGCAAACCGCGGGCACCGGTAACGCTCGGACGGTTGGCTGCAATGCCTTCGAGGCAGCAATGAGCCAGCCACGCGAAGGCCATGGCTTCGACCCAGTCGGGGTCTACACCGTAGGTGGCGGTGCTGCTGACGCTTGCATTTGGCAGCAGGTTGGCCAGGCGACTCATCAATGCGGTGTTGTGGGCACCGCCGCCGCAGACCAACAATTCCTGCGTGTCCGCCTGGGCGCTTTGCAGTGATTCGATGATGGTCAGCGCGGTCAGTTCAAGCAGCGTCGCCTGAACATCTTCGGCGGCGAAGGCTGGCAGTCGTGCCAGATGCTGTGTCAGCCATGGCAGGTTGAACACTTCCCGGCCGGTACTCTTCGGGCCTTTGGTCACAAAGAACGGATCACTGAGCAGTGCATTCAGCAGGACCGGTTCTACGTTGCCGCTGGCGGCCCATTGGCCGTCACGGTCAAAGTGGTCGCCGCGTTGCTGATGAATCCAGGCGTCCAGTAGCACGTTGCCCGGGCCACAGTCGAAACCGGCAACAGGCTTGCCGGGCTCGATAAGGCTGAGATTGCTGAAGCCGCCAACGTTCAGCACGGCGCGATTACCGAGCCGTTCTTCAAACAAGGCTTCGTGAAAGGCGGGAACCAGCGGTGCACCTTGTCCGCCGGCAGCGACATCGCGGCTGCGGAAGTCGCTGACCACGGTGATACCGGTCAGCTCCGTCAGCAGGGCCGGGTTGCCGATCTGCACGGTGAAGCCGCGTGCCGGTTCATGGCGGATGGTCTGGCCATGGCTGCCAATTGCACGAATGTCGTCAGGCTTCAGTTGCTGTTGAACCAGAAGGGTGTGAATCCCTTGGGCTGCCAGTTTCACCCAGTTTTGCTGGGCGATGGCGGAGCGGGCGATTTCGTCCGGGCCGCTGGCGCACAAGCCGAGCAGCTCGGCGCGCAGGGTATCGGGCATCGGGATGTAGTGGGAGGCGATCAGTCTGATCGCCGGGGCTTGCTCGATCAGTGCGATGTCCAGGCCATCAAGGCTGGTTCCGGACATCACACCTATATAGAGCGCCATGTCTTAGCGCTTGCTCGAAGCCAGCAGAGTGGCTTTTTCCTGTTCCATGCGCGCCATCAGTGGCTGGCTTTGGGCGAGGAAGCGTGTGCGTTCGGCCTTGGCAATCGGATCGGCCATTGGCAGTTTCTGGCCCAGCGGATCGACGTGCACACCATTGACCTGGAACTCGTAGTGCAGGTGCGGCCCGGTGGAGAGGCCAGTGGTGCCGATATAGCCAATCACCTGGCCCTGTTTCACTGTGCCGCCAGTCTTCACGCCTTTGGCGAAGCCTTGCATGTGGCCGTAGAGCGTGGTGTAGGTGTTGCCGTGCTGGAGGATCACGGTGTTGCCGTAGCCGCCACGACGGCCGGCCAGCAACACCTTGCCATCACCGGCAGCCTTGATCGGCGTGCCACGCGGTGCTGCGTAGTCGACGCCTTTGTGGGCGCGGATCTTGTTCAGGATCGGGTGTTTGCGGCCCATGGAAAATTTCGAACTGATGCGGGCGAAGTCCACCGGTGTGCGGATGAACGCCTTGCGCATGCTGTTGCCGTCAGCGGTGTAGTAGCTGCTGTTGCCTTGTTTGTTGGTGTAGCGCACGGCGGTGTAGGTCTTGCCGCGGTTGGTGAAACGCGCCGACAGGATCGGGCCATTGCCGACGGCCTTGCCGTTGACCACCTTTTGCTCGTAGATCACGTCGAACTCGTCACCCTGGCGAATATCCTGGGCGAAGTCGACGTCGTAGCCAAACACACTGGCCATGTCCATGGTCAGGCTGTGAGACAGGCCGGCACGGGCCGCGGATTGCGACAGCGAGCTGTTGATCACGCCATGAACGTAAGCGGAGCGCACGGTCGGTTTTGCGGTAATGCGGTTGAACGTGTAGGCCTTGTCGTTCTTGGTCAGGCTGATGCTTTCGATGTCGTTGAGCTTGCTGTGCAAGTTGGTCAACTGGCCGTCAGGGCTCAGTTCGAATTCAAGTTTTTGCCCATGCTTGAGCTGGCTGAATTGCTTTGCCTGCTTGTCGCTGGCCAGTATTTCATGCACTGAAGTGGCTGGAAGCCCGACTTTCTCGAACAGTGTGGAGAGGGTATCGCCCTTGGCGACGATCACTTCCCTGTGGCTTGCCGGCTTCTTTTCTTCAACGACCGGCGCCGGTTCGGCTTGAGCGGTTTCCTGGGTGTCCTCGGCGCTGTTGTCGATCTGCGCGAAGGGAGATGTTGCTGGTTCATTTGTGGCTTGAACGACGTCAGCAGCGTCTTGATCTTGTGTCAGTTGTTCAGCAGGACTTTCCAGTTCAAGACTAAGGGTCGTCTTTTTGGCTTCAACATCGCTGGAAGGGAATACCAGGAGCGCCAGACTGAGAAGGGCGGCGATGCCACTTGCGGCAAGCAAGTGGGTTTTCGGGTAAAGCGGCGGCGCTTTAGACGATTCTGTGGTCATAAGTGGCTTTGACTTTGAAAAAAGATGAATTGGAAAAGATGAATGACATGATGAAGATGAAATAACTGTATAAAATATAACCAAATCATCTCTGAAGCAAGTCCGTAGGTGTTCTGCCTGCGGATTGGCGTCCGTGCGCCGGGCAAACCTTGTATTTGACGCGCGATCTTGTATGGTTGGTTCCCTTTGAATCTGAGCCTTGCGGGTCTGTTATGAAGTCGGTTGAAGAGCAGCTAGCGCTGATCAAACGTGGTGCGGAAGAACTGTTGGTCGAGTCCGAGCTGATTGAAAAGCTCAAGCGTGGCCAGCCGCTACGTATTAAGGCGGGCTTCGATCCAACGGCTCCTGATCTGCACTTGGGTCACACCGTGCTTATTAATAAGCTGCGCCAGTTCCAGGAGCTGGGGCATCAGGTGATCTTCCTGATTGGTGACTTCACCGGGATTATTGGTGATCCAAGCGGCAAGAGTGCTACGCGTCCACCGCTCACTCGTGAGCAGGTCCTCGAGAATGCCGAGACCTACAAGACTCAGGTCTTCAAGATTCTGGATCCGGCAAAAACCGAAGTGGCATTCAACTCCACCTGGATGGATCAGATGGGGCCGGCTGACTTCATTCGCCTGACCTCGCAGTACACAGTGGCTCGCATGCTCGAGCGTGATGACTTCGACAAGCGCTACACAAGCAATCAGCCAATCGCTATTCATGAGTTCCTTTATCCGCTGGTTCAGGGGTACGACTCGGTAGCTCTGCGCGCAGACGTCGAGCTCGGTGGTACCGATCAGAAGTTCAACTTGCTGATGGGGCGTGAACTGCAGCGTGGTTATGGTCAGGAAGCTCAGTGCATTTTGACCATGCCGCTGCTCGAAGGTCTGGATGGCGTGAAGAAGATGTCCAAGTCCTTGGGCAACTATGTCGGTATCCAGGAGGCACCGGGTGTGATGTACAGCAAGCTGGTTTCCATTCCGGATGCGCTGATGTGGCGTTACTTCGAGTTGCTCAGCTTCCGCTCCATGGATGAGATCAATGCGTTCCGCGCTGATGTGGAGGCGGGTGCCAACCCGCGCGATATCAAGATCAAGCTGGCTGAGGAGATCGTTGCGCGCTTCCATGGTGAGGAGGCTGCGGCCAATGCTCATCGTGCAGCTGGTAACCGTATGAAGGAAGGCGAGCTGCCGGATGACCTTCCAGAGATCGAATTGACGGCTGCCGAGGATATGCCGATTGCTGCCGTCCTTAATAAGGCTGGTTTGGTGAAGAACTCGGCGATGGCGCGAGACCTTCTCGGTTCGGGTGGTGTGCGTATAGATGGTGAGGTGGTTGACCGCGCCTTTATATATGTACTGGGTGCAACCCATGTTTGCCAGGCCGGCAAGAAGGCATTTGCGCGTATTACGCTCAAGGCTGAATAAAGTTGAAATAAAGTGTTGACGGCGAATTTTAGAAGCCTATAATTCGCCCCACTTCCGGCGCAGTCGAAACGGAA
>NZ_AKJL01000053.1 GCF_000282355.1 Pseudomonas sp. GM49 | reverse complement strand
GGCGGTCGATTCACTTTTGATGAAGTCCCCCTGCCGATACCCGGTGACCACGACGTGCTGGTCAAAGTCGAGGCCAGCGGGGTGATCCCCAATCTGAAGAACGTCACCACCCATTTCCCCGAGTGGTACCCGTTTCTGCCGCTGCCAACGCTGCCGGCGGTCTTCGGTCTGGACAGTGCCGGAACCGTTAGCGCGGTAGGCGCGAAGGTCTCGGCGTTCAAGCCCGGAGACCGCGTCTACGTCAATCCTGGCGTCGGCTGCGGCGAGTGTCATTATTGCCGGCAGGGCGAGGCGCCGCGCTGCGACGCTTATACCTTCCTGGGCTATTTCGGTTTCGGCCCCGGCTCGCAGGCGATCTTCAAGCACTATCCCCATGCCGGCTATAGCCAGTACATGACTGCGCCGTCGACCAGTCTGGTGCGTCTGCCCCAGAAGCTGAGCTTCGCCCAGGCAACTCGCTTGGGCTACCTGGGCACGGCCTATTCGGCGATCCGCAAGTCAGCACTGCGGCCGGGGCAGAGCATCCTGATTCTCGGCGCCTCCGGTACGCTCGGGGTCGGTGCGACACTGCTCGCGCTGGCGTTCGGCGCGGCACGCATCGTGGTCGCGGCGCGTGACGAGGACGCTCTGGCCAGGCTCAAGCAATTGTCGCCTGAGCGCATCGTCACGGTATGCATCGGTGCCAGCGACATCCAGGAACACGTGCGTGAGCTGGTTCCCGGGGGCGTCGATGTGATGCTCGATACCTTGGGCGCCAAGGCACCGGCGGCGCTGTCGGTGAATGCCATGCAAGCCGTCGCACGGGGTGGCCGGATCATCCAGATCGGCGGCGTCGCGGGTCCTGTTCCGATTGATCCGCACCCGTTCATGTGCGCTCAGTTGCAGTACATCGGCTCGCTGTGGTTCACCACCGCCGAGGGTGACGAAATGGCCCGCATGATCGAAGCCGGCAGTGTCGACCTGTCGTTACTGGAGGAGCGCCGCTATCCGCTAGAACGGCTCAACGAAGCACTCGAGGATATCCAGACCCAGGCCAACGGCTTCACCAACTTCCATATTGTTCACGCTTGAATATCCTGCCCGCGCCGCGAAGACCGGCGTGGGCCTCACACTTACTCGGAAGCGTTCAGACAATGACAACAATGCGCATCGTGACTGGCCGAGACAGTTCCGGCAGTTCAGTCATCATCAGCAACGGCCCGCTCGCCGGCGCCGAATCCTTCACCCATTCCCCCGGTTTTTCTGCCGCACTGATATGGCAGACCGAACCGCAGGCGCGCATCGTCGATTGGCCCGTCGACCCGACGCCGCAGGTGGTATCGGTAGTGCCGGGGCCGGGCGGTACCAGCGCGCTGCTGGTCACCTTTGCACCAGACAATCTCATCGGCATCGCCGACTTCGATCCAGTAGCCGCCGGGCTGGAGCTCTGTGCCCGACTACCAGGACTCGGTGAACGCTTCGAAGCGGACCATCCGGGTTTCCATTGCACCGACACCATCGACTACGGCGTAGTGCTCGAAGGTGAAGTCGACCTGGAGCTCGATAACGGGTGCACTAACCGGTTGCGCCAGGGCGATATCGTGGTGCAAATGGGTACTCGTCATGCGTGGCGTAACCCCGGTAACACTCCGGCTCGCCTGCTGTTCGTTCTGGTGGGGGCTACACGGTCGCCAAACCCGGTCTGAAAGGGCGTAAAACACCGTAAAACACGGGGTTTCGGACGCTTTTGTGGCGTTTGTCAGAAACAGCGGGGCGCTTGGCTTTCAGGGCATGCTTCTTGCCTTTTCATAACGTCGAACTGGCCTTGCGAAAATGCGCAGCGATCCAGCAGGAGTACACCACATTGCACGCCCGAGATTAGCCGAAAAAAACAATTAAGCGTGTTTGTCTTGCAGTAGCAAAGTTGTCTGCCCACAGCATTGGGCGGAGGGTAAAAGCAATGGAAAATCTGGTTTTTGCGGCAACAACGCCGCCCGAAACAGTCCTGTCCCGATTCGAAGTATGTCGCACTCAGGACATAGAAGAAGCCACTCAATGGGGGGAGCGCATTTTCTGCGCGAATCGCCTGCGCAGTATGAGCAGCAAGGGGGCGGTCAATACCAGCATCTACTATCGCCGATTGGGGGGCATCGGTATCGGTCGCATGAGCTACGGTGGTGATATCACCATCGAGCCAGGCGTCCTCGATTCCTTCGCGCTTATTCAGATGCCCATCCGTGGTCAGGAAATGATTGAGTACGGCAATCAACGGGTGCATTCCACACCGCAGCTCGGGTCGATTCTCAATACCCATGCGCCGTTCAAGATTCATCATTGTCCCGGTACCGAGAAGCTGATCATTCGCGTCGAGCGCAGTTTGCTTGAACGGCATTGTCAGCAGCACCTGGGCCGCACGTTACGCAACACCATCGAGTTTCAACCGTCGATGCCGCTGGACACCGCTGAGGGTCGGCGCTGGATGCGCATGGTCGGCTGGCTCTACGACAGCCTGTCGGTCGATGAGGACATGCCTGCGCTGCTCACCGCACAGTTCGAAAATATCCTGGTCGACACGCTGCTGACGTGCCAGCCGCACACCTATAGCGCTGAGCTGTGCAGTGACCCGCGAGCCTCTGTCACCCCATCGTTCGTCAAGCGCGTGGAGCGCTTCATCGAAGATCACGCCCATGAGCCGATTTCGATCGTCGAGATGGCCGAGCATGTCGGGGTCAGCAGCCGCTCTCTGTTCACCGGCTTTCGCCGTTACCGCAACACCTCGCCGATGCTCTACCTCAAGGAGGTGCGCCTGCGCCACGTCCACGAGGAGCTGCAGCGCCAGAGTCCAGGTTCCGTCACAGTGACCACTGTGGCTTTCCGCTGGGGCTTCAGTCACCTCGGCCATTTCACCACCGACTACAAGCGTCGCTTCGGCGAGAGCCCGTCGGAGACGCTGTCCCGCTGATTTCAATGGACAGGGATGTCCGCCCCTCTGACCTCTCTGCGCATTTTCTGCGCTGGCGGGATAAGCCGCACAGTCTCGGGAGCGTCAGCTGCGTCTCTACTTCCTAGGATGACCGTCAAGCGTGCCGTAGTGCGACGCCAATGTCCTGTCAGCCTTTTGGGAGTCCCCACATGTCCGAGCAACCCATCATTCGCCGTCGCGTGGTTAAAACCGGCATCAGCGATGCCCGTGCCAACAACGCCAAGACCCAGAGCCAGTACCAGCCGTACAAGGATGCTGCCTGGGGCTTCGTCAACCACTGGTATCCAGGGCTGTTCAGCAACGAGCTGGCTGAAGACCAGGTCGAGGGCATCCAGATCTGCGGCATCCCGATCGTTTTGCGCCGGGTCAATGGTCAGGTTTATGCCCTCAAGGACCAGTGTCTGCACCGTGGTGTGCGCCTTTCGGAGAAGCCGACCTGCTTTAGCAAGAGCACCATCTCTTGTTGGTATCACGGTTTCACCTTCGACCTCGAAAGCGGCAAGCTGGTGACCATCGTCGCCAACCCGGACGACAAGCTGATCGGCACTACCGGTATCACCACCTACCCGGTGCACGAGGTCAACGGCATGATCTTCGTCTTCGTCCGCGAGGACAGCTTCCCCGACGAGGATGTACCACCGCTGGCCGACGACCTGCCGTTCCGTTTCCCGGAGCGCAGCGAGCAGTTCCCGCATCCGATGTGGCCGGCTTCTCCGGGCGTGCTCGATGACAATGCGGTGGCGCTCGGCATGCACCGCACCGGTTTCGGCAACTGGCGGATCGCCTGCGAAAACGGCTTCGACAACGCTCACATCCTTGTGCACAAAGACAACACCATCGTCCACGCCATGGACTGGGTGCTTCCGCTCGGCCTGCTGCCGACCAGCGATGACTGCATTGAAGTGATCGAGGAGGAGAACGGTCCGAAAGGCATGATGCAATGGCTGTTCACCGACAAGTGGGCGCCGGTGCTGGAAAACCGGGAACTGGGCCTGAAAGTGGAAGGGCTCAATGGTCGCCCATACCGCACTTCGGTGGTGCTGCCCGGTGTCTTGATGGTGGAAAACTGGCCCGGCGAGCACATGACCCAATACGAATGGTACGTGCCGATCACCGATGATACCCACGAGTACTGGGAAATCATCGTGCGCGTGTGCGACACCCCTGAAGAGCGCCAGAAGCACCAGCATCGCTTTGACCATGTGTACAAGCCGTTGTGCCTGCACGGCTTCAACGACTGCGACATCTATGCCCGCGAGGCGATGCAGAACTTCTATGCCGACGGTACGGGCTGGGACGACGAGCAGCTGGTGGCCACCGACATTTCACCGATCACCTGGCGCAAGCTGGCTTCGCGCTGGAACCGCGGTATCGCCAAACCGGGACGTGGTGTGAAGGGCGCCGTGAAGGACACCAGCCTGATCTTCAAGGAAACCGCCGACGGTCACCGTCCGGGCTACAAGGTCCGGCAGATTGCCGAAGAGTGATGTGCTCAGCTGTCCGGTACCTGCTGCCGGGCAGCCTCAGGCGAGGGTATTTTCGATGGACAATGAATTCGCTTCCACCAGCCGCTGGGTCACCGTCGACGGCGTGCGTCTGCACTACCGTCTGGTCGATGGACCGGACGACAGCCTGCCGGTGATCTTTACCCATGGCGGAGGCCCAGGCAGTACTGCCTGGAGCAATTTCCGCCTCAGCGCCGCGCCATTCGCGATGCGTCACACTTGTTACTTTCTCGACTTTGCGCAGTTCGGTGACTCGGACATGGTGGCGGTCGACGGCCCGGTATTCAGCTGGCATGCGCGCACGCTGCTGGGATTCATGGATGCCTTGGGCATCACTCAGGCGCACCTGGTCAATCAGTCGTTCGGTGGCTGCGTGGCGATCCGCCTGGCGGCCGATCATCCAGAGCGGGTCGCACGCCTGGTCCTGATCGGCTCGCAGCCGGTAGCGCGCGGTGTGATGCAACCGCTGGCGCTATCCGGCAAGCATGCTGCGATGCTGATGAGCGATTACTTCTTCGCCAATGGCGGGCCGAGTCAGGACAAGATGCGCACGCTGATCCAGCGCTACGAGCTGCACGACGACGCTGCAATCGACGAGGAGAACCTGCGCCTGCGCTATGAAGCGAGTTGCAACCCGGGTTTGCGTGCGCTGTTCGAGCAGTCCGGCGCCTTCGGTGAACCGGAAGACCTGATGCCGCTGTTTGCTCGAGTGCAGGCACCGACCTTGATCCTCTGGGGGCTGCATGACTGGTTTGGTGGCATCGATGTACCGATGCTGATGGTCAACCAGTTTGCCGATGCTCGCCTGCATGTGATGGGCAATGCTGCCCACCACCTGCAGAGCGAACAGCCAGCAGAATTCAACGCGTTGGCACTGAATTTCCTTGGAGGCTACCGATGATCGGCAGTAGCGATCTGCACTATCTTGAGCTGCACGAACTGTCACTGCTGATTCGCACCGGCAAGCTCTCTCCGGTGGAAGTCACCGAGGCGCAGTTAGCGCGAATCGAACGGCTCGACGGGACGTTGCACGCCTTTGCCACGGTCACTGCGCAGCTGGCGCTCGACCAGGCACGCGAGGCGGAACGCGAACTGTCGCGTGGCGAATGCCGTAGCCCGCTGCATGGCATCCCGCTGGCGGTAAAGGACTTGCTGCACACGGACGGCGTGCCCACGGCAGCGGGCATGCCGATTCACCAGGCATTCATCCCGCAGGAAGATGCCACCGTCGTCACCCGCTTGCGCGAGGCGGGGAGTGTGCTGCTTGGAAAGCTGCAGATGACGGAGGGTGCTTTCGCCATCCATCACCCGGACCTGCCCACGCCGATCAATCCCTGGCATCCGGGCCATTGGGCCGGCGCTTCTTCCAGTGGAAGCGCAGTGGCCACCGCCGCGGGTCTGTGTTATGCCTCGATTGGCAGCGACACCGGTGGCTCCATCCGTTTCCCTTGCGCAGCCAATGGCCTCACAGGGCTCAAGCCGACCTGGGGTCGGGTCAGCCGTCATGGTTGCTTCGAGCTGGCCGCCAGCCTTGACCACATCGGTCCCATCACCCGCAGCGCACGCGATGCCTTGTTCCTGCTATCGACCATCGCTGGCCACGATCCCAAGGACCCCACTTCGTTGCCCAGCGTTTGCCTGGAGGTGCCCGGCATCGAGGACTCGTTCCGCGGCCTGCGCGTCGGCATTGACGAGGCCTGGTTGAGTGATGGTGTCGACCCGGTGATTCAGCAAGCACTGGAACGGATCATGGCGATTGTCCGTGATGGCGGTGGCACGCTGCAGCGCGTGTGTATGCCGGACACCCGTGCGGTGAGCGGCAACTGGGAGGCTCACTGCGGCGTGCAGACTGCCGTTGCACACGCCGCCACTTACCCGCAACGTGCAGCGCAATACGGTCCGGCACTGAGCCGACTGATTGACGGTGGGCGAGCGCTCAGTGGCATGGACTACCAGCGCGTACTGCTCGACGCGCAGCGTTTCAGCGGTGAGTTGGACTACGTACTGAACGACGTCGACCTGCTGCTCGCCCCGGTACAGCCCTACGCTGCGCCGACCCACGAACAGCTGGCCAGCCTGGCTCAGGATCCAGAGGCCAATCGCCGGCTGATTCAGTTCACGGCACCGTTCAACGTCAGCGGTCACCCCTGTATCAGCCTGCCTTGCGGCTTCACTGACGATGGCCTGCCGATCGGCTGGC
>NZ_AKJL01000052.1 GCF_000282355.1 Pseudomonas sp. GM49 | reverse complement strand
AAAAAGCCGCTACAGCCACCCAGCTGAAAATCCTTAACGGCGGTGAAACCCCGGCGCTTTACGATGCCAGCGGAACCTTCTCCAAGCTTGCTAAGCCACGCCCGCTCAGTCAGGCTTAGGCCGGTCGATGAGCCCGCTCTATCCAAGACGCGAAAGATGCTGGCAAAATGCTGGCTAGTCGTAGTCAAATTTTGTCTGGAGATTGATTAACCGTGTCCAATGCCTTATCCGTGGATGATGCTCCGCAGCCACCCAAGGTGCTCTCCACGCCCTTGGAAATCTCCGGCAACCTGCGCCAGCTGCTCGAAAGCCATGACCCGCTGATCATCACGTTCCACGAGCGCAGCCAGCGCTTCCAGAGCTATCTGGTGGAGCTGGACCGTGAAAGCAACATGATTGCCCTGGACGAAATGATCCCCCGCGATGGCGAGCGCTACCTGCTGGCGGGCGAACCGTTCAAGGTCGAAGGCTTCCACGAAGGCGTGCGCATCGCCTGGGAAAGCAACGGCCAATTGACCATCGACGAATCCGGCGGCAGCCGTTGCTACCGCGGCAGCCTGCCCGATGAAGTGGTGTACCACCAGCGTCGTAATGCGTTCCGCGCCGCGCTGAAGCTGGCACAACTGGTCAACGTCAACTTGGACGGCGAAAAGCTCAAGACTTCGATCAGCGGCAAACTGCTGGATATTTCCGCTACCGGCTGCAAACTGCGCTTCGACGGCGACATCACCGGCAGCCTGCAACTGGGTCAGGTTTACGACCGCTTCAGTGCCGAACTGCCCTTTGGCAAGATGACCGCTCCGGTCGAGTTGCGTTATCTGCACTTCGAAGAAAAGATCTCCACCACCTTCGCCGGCGTTCGCTTCCACAACATGAGCGGGCTGGTGCAGCGTCAGGTCGAACGCTTCGTCTACCAGTTGCAACGCGAAGCGCGTCGCTTCGACAAAGACGACCTCTGACAGAGCGTCAACAAAAAACGGGCAGTCCCTTGCGGTGACTGCCCGTTTTTTTGTGCCCTGGATTTAAGGCCTGGCCTCGCTCAAGTTGGGATCTCGTCCTGTATCCGGATCTTCCGGCGGCTGATCGGCTTCAGTTTCGGTGACTGTTTCAGGCTCTGATTCAGGCCCTGGCCCGGCACTTACCGGACCGGTCATCTGATCCTGCACCACCTGCTCATCGACTCGCGGGTCGAGGCAGGCTACCAGCGGCGAACTCGTCATGTTGTCCGGCATGGCCACGTGATGCAGCGGCGCATCTTCCACCTGGTGCAGATTGGTCACCGCTTTCGGACGAATTCGCCACACCAGAACCAACGCAAAGAAGCTGAAAAACGCATAGAGCATCTGGCTGCCGAACAGCTTCATCAGCACCCCGGCCACCAGCGGCCCAATGCTCGCACCCACACCATAGGTCACCAACAACATCGCCGTCAGGGACACCCGGCGATCACCTTCGACGTGGTCATTGGAGAACGCCACCGCCAACGGATACAGGCAGAACTGCACCAGCGAACAGACAAAACCGGCGAGAAACAGAACCTCCAGTGGCACCTGCGGCATGATCGCCAGCGGCAGTGCGGCCAGTGCCAGGCTGAACGCGAAACTGCGGATCAACACCGCCCGGTCGTAGCGGTCGGACAACCAGCCCAACGGCCACTGCACCAGCAGCCCGGCAAAGATGCAGCTACCCATGAACAGGCCGACCTGTTCCGTGGACAACCCTTGCTGCGAGGCATACAGCGGCGCCAGACCGTAGAACGACCCCACGATCAGGCCTGCCCCGAGCACCGTACTCAATGACTGCGGCACGCGCTTGATAAAGAACCGTGGCTCCATCGGCGCCGGATGCAACGGTGCAGGGTGAATCCGCCGGGTCAGGGCCACAGGCACCAGACACAGGGCAAAACACAGGGCGACCAGCATCAGCAGCTCCAGCCCCAGCGCCGGGTGCATGACCAGAATCAGCTGCCCCATCACCAGGCCCAGGTACGAAGCGATCATGTAACCGCTGAACACCAACCCGCGCTGCCTGGCTTCAGCCTGCTCGTTCAGCCAGCTCTCGATCACCATGTACTGGCACATCATGCCGAGGCCGACGATCACCCGCAGGAACAGCCAGGCCGGCAGCCAATCGACCAGGCCATGGCCCAACACCGCCGCGCCGACGATCCCGGCACAGGCCGAATAGGCCCGGATATGCCCGACCCGGGCAATCAACCGGTGACCGATCTTGCCCCCCAGCACCAGGCCGAAGTAGTTGGCGGCCATCAACGCACCCACCCACAGGCTGTCGACATGGTCGGCCGCCAGGCGCAGGCCCAGGTAAGTACTCAACAGGCCCGAGCCGATCAACATCATCAGCGAGGCGAAATACAGCGCTCGAAAGGATTTCCAGATTTGGCGCATCGGCGTTCCGAGCGGCTCCTTGCAGTGAGAATCGGCTACCGCTAAACGATAGCCGGATGTCGACGGATCGTCAGGCCTGGGCTGCTAAAACACGCCGTTCCCAGGGAGTAATTTCATCATAAAAACTGCTCAGCTCCAGGGTCTTCGAAGCGATGTAGCCTTCGATGAATTCCGTGCCCAACAGTTCCCTGGCCAACTGGCTACGTTTCAGACGCTCGAGTGCCGCATGCAAGGTACACGGCAACGAAAGATTTTCCGGTACTTCGAATTCACCCTGGATCGGCGCGCTCGGCTCCAGCGCGTTCTCGATGCCATGCAACCCCGCCGCCAGGCTTGCGGCAATTGCCAGATACGGATTGGCGTCGGCACCCGGCAAGCGGTTCTCGACCCGACGGGCCACCGGCAAACTGGCTGGAATGCGCAAGCCGGCCGCCCGGTTGTCATAGGACCAGCAGGCATTATTCGGTGAGGCGTAAGGGTGGCACAAGCGCTGATAGGAATTCACGTTCGGCGCAAACAACGCGGTGAAGTCGGCCATGCAAGCCTGCTGGCCGGCAATGAAATGGCGGAAGGTTGCCGTCTCCTGCCCTGCCTCATCACTGAACACGTTACGTCCCGAATCGATCTCGACGACGCTCTGGTGAATATGCATCGAACTGCCCGGCGTATGCGCCAACGGCTTGGCCATGCACACCACGCTCAGCCCGTGCTTGAGGGCAACCTCCTTGAGCAAGTGCTTGAACAGGAGCGTCTGGTCGGCCAGCAACAGCGGATCACCATGCAGCAGATTGATCTCGAACTGACTGACGCCCATTTCGTGCATGAAGGTATCGCGAGGCAAGCCCAACGCCGCCATGCATTCGTAGACTTCATTGAAGAAGGGGCGCAGCCCATTGTTGGAGCTGACGCTGAACGCCGACTGCCCATCCTCTCGACGACCGTCCAGCCCCAGTGGCGGCTGAAATGCCTGGGTCGGATCGGTGTTGGGGGCGAAGACAAAAAATTCGAGCTCGGTCGCCACGACTGGCGCCAGGCCGCGGGCCGCGTAACGGGCAATCACGGCCTTGAGCTGGCCACGGGTCGACAGGCTGGAGCTGGTTGCAGTCCCCAGTTCATTCGCGTCGCAAATGGCGAAGGCCCGCGGTGGATTGCTCCAGGGCAAGCGATGGATTTGCGCAGGGTCCGGGATCAGCGCCAGGTCGCCATCATCGCTGCCGTAAAACCGCGCCGGCGGGTATCCGCCCATGATGCATTGCAGCAGCACACCCCGCGCCATCTGCAAACGTCGACCGTCGAGAAAGCCCTCGCAGGTCATCACTTTGCCCCGTGGTACGCCGTTCAAATCCGGCGTCACACATTCAACTTCATCAATGCCCGTCAATCGCTGCGCGAGTGAACTCAGGCCAACGGTCCTCATGACGCAATCCTTGTTATTGTGCGGGCCGCGAACGGCGACCGTACAAAATAGGCTCCGCGTGTTCGGAATTTCAAGCAGCGTCGATAAATATGCTGCCTCTCAGGGCAGGTAAAGGCGGAACACCCCACCGCCCAACGGTCCGCCATTACTGATTTCGGTGCGCCCGCCGACGCCGTTGCGTTGATGCAGCGCGGCAATTCGCCCGGCAAAATAAAGGCCCAGCCCGGTGCTGCCGGTGCTTTGATTGATGCCCTGCACGTAATCGGCCTGACGCTCGATCATCTGCGCCGGATAGCCCTGACCATCGTCATTGATGGTCAACACCAGTTGCCCGGCTTCGTCGCTGACACTGATCAAAACCGCATGCCGTGCAAAGCGAATGGCGTTGTTGATGCAGTTGGCCAATACCGACGCGATCAACTCACGGTCGAAGAAACCCAAAGGGCTCAGCGGATCCACTTCATAGGTGGCCATGATGCCGCGGCTGGCGAACACCTCCTGATGGCAAGCCAGTTGCGCCTCGATGAAGTCGTCCAGTTCATGGTAGGCCGGCTGCAACGGCATCTGGTTGACGCCGAGCTTGTACAGCCCCAGCAACTGCACCAGCATGCCGTTGAGGTGGGCGAACTCGAAGTCGATCACGCCCTGCTCCGGCGTCTGCTGCGCCGACTCCGGCAATCGCGCCAGCCACTGGCTGTGGGCCTGCATCAGCATCGCCAGCGAGTTCTTCATGTCGTGCACGGTAGAGGCGATCACCGTGGAGAAATCCAGTGCCTGTTCGTTGTCGTTCATTGGCCAAACGCCTTGCTTTTGAGCTTCTGGTAACGCGGATAACGCGCGTCGGAATCGGGCATCAGGCCGACCATTTTCAGGCAGACCCGGCATTCTTCCAGCTCCGCCGAAGGAACGCCGGTATCGGTGCCATGCAACAACGACTGCGCCATGTTCAGGGCGATACTGATGTTCTTCGGTTGCATCGCCAGGGCTTTGCGGAATACCTGGCGGGCCTCCACCAGGTTGCCGGTCTTGTACACGCGTACGCCCTGACGGTTGAGCTCCGCGGCGGCGTTGCCGGAGTTGAGGATGGTCGGGTCGTCGGTCTGCTTGGCGATGTCCTTCATGACCGTCGGATCGTCGCCGTAGATTTCCACGCAGTTTTTCAGCATCGCGGTGCCGGCCTCGGTCTGCCCGAGCATTTTCAGTTGCTTGGCTACCAGCAAAGCCGCTTCGGCGCTCATGAATTGCTCCATGCCATCGAGGCGCAACAAGGCTTGCTCGGTGAGCTTGTCGGCCGTTTCCGCGTCGTTGATCAGCAGACTGGTGGCCTTCATCAAGCGCGCACGAATTTGCAGGCCAGGGTCGCCAGGGTTGTCCTTGGCCACTGCGCTCAGCGTGGTATTGATTTCCAGTCGGGTGCGGGTATCCAGCCCCCTGGCGCTGCCCTTGCTGATCAAGGCGTGAGCCAGGCCGAGGTTACTTTCAGGATCCTTGAAACGTGACTGCGCGCCTTGGGCTACAGCCTGACGATAGGCTTTGGAAGCGGTATCGAAGTCCTCGTTGGTCATTGCCAGCTTGCCTAGCAACGCTTGCCGGCGCACCGCCAGCGGCGACAGGCGAATCGCTTCTTCGAGAACGCGCTGTGCACCCTTGGTGTCCCCTTCGGCGACCAGTACGTCGGCCATGCCGTCATACAGCGACGGCATCATCGGGAAAACCTTCAGGGCTTTTTCGTAAATGCCTTTGGCCTGCCCGATCTGGCCGCGCTTGAACAGCAACTTGCCCAACCCGGCAAACGCCCATGGCAATGGACGGTCGGCGATGATGCCGTCGTACAGCCGCTCCAGCGCTTCGTTCTGATTGAGGTCGCGCAGGGCATCGGCGCGATAGCGCAGGCACAGTGGCGAATAGCGGATGTCTTGCTTGCACAGGGCGATGCAGGCGTTGAGCACCTCCATCGGCTTGCCGCGATCGAGGGCCTGCAGGATCGGCTTGAGCAGGGTCTTGCGCTGCTCCAGGCGCTCCAGGCGCTGGGCCAGGCTGGAACGGTTGAACGGCTTGGTCAGATAGGCATCGGGCTCATGCTCCAGCGCACTGAGCACCATGGCCTGGCTGGTTTCAGCGGTGACCATGACGAACACCGCTTCATGGCTGATCAGCTTTTCTTCCATCAGATCTTCGAGCACCTGCTGGCCATTTTTCTTGCCGTCGCCCAGATGAAAGTCCTGCAGGATGAAGTCGTACTGCTTCTGCGAACACATTTTCAGCGCCTGTTCGCCGGTATCGGCAGTGTCCACTTCCTTGACGCCCAGTTCGCGCAGCATCGACCGAACCGAACTGCGGAAGTCCGAGAAATCATCGACGATCAGAAAACGCTTTTGGTGATACGACAGCATCGAAGATTTCCAGGCAATTTAAGAAGAAGAACCCAAAGGCAAATACACAGACGGACTCAGCTTCGCAGCCCTTGATTTGGCGCGCAGATGATAGCTGGTAGCCCTTAGCCAGCAAACGCCTTCTCATCGCCAATCAGTACATGCATCGACCGCGAGAGACGAAGAAGCGGGTAACTGTCCGGGTTATCGGCCAGCCATGGCATTCCCTTGAGAACCTCCCCCAACGCTCACACTGAATATATGAAAGCGTTACTGAAAACGAGAGCGGCCAGTGCTGCTCACTGATTTCTTCAAGCTCCGGCTTGCAGGTGGCTCGGCCAGGCAAATTTCGCCGACAAATTGACTAAGTCGAAGTCAGCCTTCCTAACTGCACACCATTTGTCGGTTAATTGACGATTTTGATCAGGGTCAGACTTTGGTCGCAGGCCAACTGTGGCGAGTCTAATACCTTGATTTTCGAGGGTTACCCCTTCCTTGAAATCATCAGCCAGGCCTACCCGCACGGGGCTTTTATCGAGGACTGACGGATGGTCAGGCTGGCAGCACTCCGGGCTGACCTAGACTCCGTTGAGAGGCATGCGGGAGCACATCATCATGCGTATTCTGTTGATAATTATTCGTATTTATTTCCTCTCTCGGGCTTTGCCTGCCTTTTGGAAACGTTCGCCCCTTCTGCCGGCGCTGTTGATGGAAACGACCCCGGGGCCGCTGGTTGCCAATGCCTGGGCGGGCACCATCACGGCCTCCCGGCGTTCAAATCTGTCCCTCAATCACGGCGACCCAGTGAGCAAGTTGCTGACTCAGGAAGGCCAGCGGGTGGAGGCCATCGTTGGTTTTTCAAGGGGGTCAGGAAGATGATGACTGACCAGGAAAAGCCAATAGGCGTGATGTTGATCGATTGTCGCCCCCTCGTGCTCAAGGGCCTTCACGACTTGATTGACTCCAGAAAGCCCCGAATGGAAGTGACAGGCCAGGCCACCACCTACACCAATGCGCTGAATCTTGCCGATCAGTTGCGGCCCAATGTCATTTTTTTCAGTTTCTTTCCGGATGCACTGAATCCTCTGGAGGTCGTCGCAGGACTCACCCGTAGCGCCGAAATGAAAGTGCTGCTGCTCAAGGGCCTGTACGAAGCCGTCCCCGCGGCCCAGGCGATAGAGGCTGGCGCTCGTGGCATCGTGCTGGCGGAAGACCCGACGGAATCGATTATCCAGGCCATCCTCAAGGTCCATCATAGCGACTTCGCAATGGATAGAGCCTGGGCTGGCGGCCTTGCCGGCTATACAGCGGCCGGGCATATACCCTTGAAATGCAATCGGGAGCAGGCGAAACAGGCGCGGCTGACGCTGCGCGAGAGAGAACTGATTTGCGCCATCGTGGGCGAACCGTCCGCCAAATATGTGAGCATCGCCGGGCGCCTGGGGATCAGCGAGCACACCGTGCACAACCACCTCAGCAACATCTATCAAAAGCTCAATCTCATCAACCGCATCGACTTGCTGATGTATGCGCTGAAACACGGACTTACCAACAACGAAGCACCGCCCTCCACCTGGGTGGAAATGGATTGAATTTCAAGTCAATACAAGACGGTCTGCCCCTCACTTTCAAGGGGGGGTAGGCCATCACCGTGTCGCCATTCCTGTCGGTAGCCTGGAACAGGGTGACCGCAATGCTGATGTGGTTCTCGGTATTTCCTGCTGCGTTAACCTGTATCTACCCCGCCGCGCTCTTTAAGCCTTGTGCTGCTCGCCAGTTCACAGCGGATGCGATCATCCGGATCCGTAACAGAACCGCAAAAAGAATGCGAGGGTGGTTTCCTAGGCCACCCTCGCATCCGTTCACGCGCGCAAAGCTTCAAGCACTGCCAAAAAAGATGTCGGTACTCTGGATATGGGCCCCGACCAAGGTGATGGTCGTTGTTTGTCCGCCAGACTCGGCAACCGTCACGACGCCGTCCGCGCCGGTGTTGTTGATCGATTGGACAACGGCGTTCGGGTCGCCGTTGAGCACCAGCTTGTCCTGCACGCCTGAGCCCACATCGAAGCCGGTAACCTGGTACAGGTTCTCATTGACTGACAGATCGATGTTGAACGCATCCTGCTTACCGATCGTGCCAACCAGCGAGAAGTCGAAGGATGCGTTGGTCGGGTCGTTGGCGAACAGGTTGGCGTCAAACGTACTCGTCGCCGAGTCTCCATCCTTGTCCGTCAGCGTCGCGCTGAATGCCAGCTGGACATCGCTGGCCAGACTCTCGCTCTGCTGAATGAACTGGATCACCGGGATCTTGACATCGCCCCGCCCCATCGTCAGCTGGACAGCGTCGATCAGTACCGTACCCTCCTTCTGGACAAGGAAGGACACCTGCCCGCCAGCCTCCGGCGTCAGGGTGTTCACCTCGACGCGGTTCGAAAACGTGCCATCCGCGTAGTAGATCCTGTAGTACAGGTCCTCGGTCGCCGTGTTGTAACCCGCCACGGAGTTGTCGATGAAGACCTTCATTCCCGTCAGCAGGCTCTCTGGATTGATGACGAAACTTTCATCGGCGGCGCTGATTGCCGCCAGGTTATCGCCCTGGAACACGTTATTGGCGACGCCGATGCCGGACGTGCTGACGTTCATGGCCGCCGGGTCTATGTACGACGGCAGGGGGTTGGTCTGTAGCGCGGCTTCGGTGGGGTCGGGTGCTCCGAGCCCAATGCCGCTCAGGATGTCCGCAGTCGACGCCAGCGCCTTCGCGGAAAAGAACACAATCTCCTCGGATGTCGAAGGAATGGCCGGGTTACTCGTCTGCGGAATTAACAACGTGCGCACCGAATCCGGGCCACCGGCAGCGAGCGAGCCATCGGCACTGCTGAGCACTATCGTCGAACTGAAGCCTTGCACCAGATCCAGTGCATAGCGACCATCGGCATAGGCGGTCAACGTGTAGTCGACGGTGGTATTCGCCGTTGCGGCGTTGTTGTCGAAATCACCGGTCAGCGTTCCTGCGAAGTGGTACGCGCCATTGATATCCGGTGATAGCGCCAGCTCGTTGAGCGTGCCGGTCCCGGTCGTGGTCGTGTTGTCTGGCCTGATGAGGGTGAACTGGTTATTGACCAACGAAATATCCAGACCGGCCGCACCCAGCCCGTCGGCTCCCGTCGCCATATTCCAGAACCCGGACTGCGCAAGGACGCTACCGGTCCCGATCAGGTTGCCGAAAGTGAGTGCCGGGCCGTCGTCCTTGAACACCAGGTTCTGTCCAATGTTCAGCGTCGCCTGGGCACTGTCGCCGTCCCTGTCGGTCTTGATCGCCGTCAGTGTCACCAGGTTGTCCGCGGTCAGGCTCGTCGAATCATCGGGATTGGCTGCGTTGGCATGCACCACGGCCCGGAGCTGGTCGAGCGTGACACTGCCATTGGCGGCGACACCGACCGTGAACACCAGCAGGTTGCCCGTGGCCGTGCGGCCTTCGACCACGGTGCCATTGAGCAACAGGTTCACCGCGTCGCCCGTGGCCGTGTCGGTCAACCCGGAGGCTCCGGCCACCACGCCCAGCGCATAGGTCAGCGTGCCGGCATCATCGGCGCCAAACGCCGAATTGAAGTTGGCGGCGAAACTCTGGGTAGCGTTGGTCGCCAGTATCGTCTCGTCCACCGTCAGTGTCGGTTCCACCCCGGTGGTGGTAATGCTCGGTCCGTCGTCCTTGAACACCAGGTTCTGCCCGATGTTCAGCGTCGCCTGGGCGCTGTCGCCCTCCTTATCGGTAATGGTCGCGGTCAGCGTCACCAGGTTGTCCGCGGTCAGGCTCGTCGAGTCATCCGGATTGGTTGTATTGGGATGCACCACCGCCCGGAGCTGGTCGAGGGTGACGCTGCCATTGGCGGCCACGCTGACCGTGAACACCAGCAGATCACTCGTGGCCGTGCGGCCTTCGACCACGGTGCCGTTGAGCGACAGGATCACCGCATGCCCCGTGGCCGTGTCGGTCAGCCCGGAGGCTCCGGCCACCACGCCCAGCGCATAGGTCACTGTGCCCGCCCCATCGGCGCCAAACGCCGAATTGAAGTTGGCGGCAAAGCTCTGGGTCGCGTTGGTCGCCAGTATCGTTTCGTCCACCGTCAGCGTCGGTTCCACCCCAGTGGTGGTAATGCTCGGTCCGTCGTCCTTGAACACCAGGTTCTGCCCGATATTCAGCGTCGCCAGGGCGCTGTCGCCGTCCTTGTCGGTCTTGGTCGCGGTCAGTGTCACCAGGTTGTCCGAGGTCAGGCTCGTCGAGTCATCGGGATTGCTGGTGTTGGCATGCACCACGGCCCGGAGCTGGTCGAGCGTGACGCTGCCA
>NZ_AKJL01000051.1 GCF_000282355.1 Pseudomonas sp. GM49 | reverse complement strand
CAAGGCCAGGTCCGGGTGCAGTTCACCGCCGATTGCTGGACACAAGTGACCGACGGTAGCGGCAAGGTGCTGTTCAGTGGTCTCAAGCGCAAAGGCGACAGCCTGGCAGTCAATGGCAAACCACCGTTTACCGTGCGTCTGGGCTTTGCGCGCGGCGCTCAGGTCAGCTACAACGGCCAGTCGGTTGATGTCGTTCCGTTCACCAGTGGCGAGACTGCTCGCCTGAAGTTGGGTCAATAAGTCATGCACGGCGAATCTCCAATCAAACGTCGCGAATCCCGCAAGATCTGGGTCGGTAACGTGCCTGTTGGCGGCGATGCACCTATCGCTGTGCAGAGCATGACCAACAGCGACACCAACGATGTCGCGGCCACTGTCGCGCAAATCAATCGTCTGGAAGCAGCCGGCGTCGATATCGTGCGGGTCTCCGTACCGGACATGGACGCCGCCGAAGCCTTCGGCAAGATCAAGCAACTGGTCAAGGTGCCCTTGGTTGCCGACATTCACTTCGATTACCGGATCGCTTTGCGCGTAGCTGAACTGGGTGTCGATTGCCTGCGGATCAACCCGGGCAACATCGGTCGCGAAGACCGTGTGCGCGCGGTGGTCGATGCCGCCCGTGACCGGGGGATTCCGATCCGTATCGGCGTGAACGCCGGTTCCCTGGAAAAGGACCTGCAAAAGAAATACGGCGAGCCGACCCCGGCTGCGCTGGTCGAGTCTGCCTTGCGCCACGTCGAGCACCTTGAGCGCCTGAACTTCCAGGACTTCAAGGTCAGCGTGAAGGCTTCCGATGTGTTCATGGCCGTCGAAGCCTACCGCTTGCTGGCCAAGGAAATCGTCCAGCCGCTGCACCTGGGTATCACCGAAGCCGGTGGTTTGCGTTCCGGCACGGTGAAATCCGCCGTGGGCCTCGGTATGCTGCTCGCCGAAGGGATTGGCGATACTATCCGCATCTCGTTGGCGGCCGACCCGGTCGAGGAAGTGAAAGTCGGCTACGACATTCTCAAATCCCTGCACCTGCGTTCCCGTGGCATCAACTTCATCGCTTGCCCGAGCTGCTCGCGGCAGAACTTCGATGTGGTCAAGACCATGAACGAGCTGGAAGGGCGCCTCGAAGATTTGCTGGTGCCGCTGGATGTCGCGGTCATCGGTTGCGTGGTCAACGGCCCGGGCGAAGCCAAGGAAGCCCATATCGGCTTGACCGGCGGTACGCCAAACCTGATTTACATCGACGGCAAGCCGTCGCAGAAACTGACGAATGACAATCTGGTGGATGAGCTTGAACGCTTGATCCGCCAGAAAGCGGCCGAGAAGGTCGAAGCTGACGCTGCCGTAATTGCGCGCGGCTAAGCCTGGCTAAAAAGAGCCGAACGAATTAAGGAATTTAAGTGAGCAAGTCTCTGCAAGCCATTCGTGGCATGAACGACATCCTGCCCGAACAGACCCCCCTGTGGCGTCATTTCGAAGGCACTGTTTCGCGCCTGCTGGATAACTACGGTTACAAGCAGATCCGCATGCCGATCGTCGAGTTCACCGAGCTGTTCAAGCGCTCCATCGGTGAAGTGACCGACATCGTCGAAAAAGAGATGTACACCTTCGACGACCGCAACGGCGACTCCCTGACCCTGCGCCCTGAAGGCACGGCGGCCTGTGTGCGCGCGGTGCTGGAGCACGGCATCACCGGCGGTGGTCAGGTTCAGAAACTCTGGTACATCGGCCCGATGTTCCGCCACGAGCGTCCGCAGAAGGGCCGTTATCGCCAGTTCCACCAGATCGGTGTCGAAGTGTTCAACCTCGACGGGCCGGACATCGACGCCGAGCTGATCGTGCTGACCTGGCGCCTGTGGGGCGAACTGGGCATCCGCGATGCGGTCAAGCTTGAACTGAACAGCCTGGGTACCAGCGAGTCCCGTGGCCGTTATCGTGAAGCGCTGGTCGAGTACCTCTCGGCGCACATGGACAAGCTCGACGAAGACAGCCAGCGTCGCCTGAAAACCAACCCGCTGCGGGTTCTTGATACCAAGAATGCCGACACCCAGGCGGTATTGGTCGATGCGCCGAAGATGGCCGACTACCTCGACGAAGAATCCCGCGTGCATTTCGAGGGCCTCAAGGCTCGCCTGGACGCCGCCGGCATTCCTTACGTAATCAACCCGAAGCTGGTTCGCGGGCTGGATTACTACAGCAAGACCGTTTTCGAATGGGTCACCGACAAACTCGGCGCCCAGGGCACCGTGTGTGCCGGTGGCCGTTACGACGGTCTGGTGGAGCAGATGGGCGGCAAGCCGACCGCCGGTGTTGGCTTTGCCATGGGCATCGAGCGTCTGGTGCTGTTGCTGGAAACCCTGGAGCAGATCCCGGAAGAGATTTCCCGTCAGGTAGACGTCTACCTCTGCGCCTTCGGTGAAGCCGCCGAACTGGCTGGCCTGACCCTGGCTGAGCGTGTGCGTGACCAGTTGCCTAACCTGCGCCTGCAAGTGAATGCCGGCGCCGGCAGTTTCAAAAGCCAGTTCAAGAAGGCCGACAAGAGCGGTGCGCTGTACGCGCTGATCCTCGGTGACGACGAAATGGCCCAGCAAGTGGTAGGTTTCAAACCCCTGCGTGGCCAGGGCGAACAACAAAGCATTGCCTGGGATGCGCTTGCCGCTCACCTGGCCACCTGCGTCGTGCAGGATTGAAGCTGTCTAAACAGCCGAATTAGCGATTAAGGAGTATTGGGGTGTCGAGTACCGAAGACGAACATGTGGCGGAATTGAAGGAATGGTGGTCACGCAACGGTAAGCCCCTGGTTACTGGCGGCCTGTTGGCGCTGGTCATCGTGTTCGGCTGGCAGGCGTTCCACAAGTATCAGAGCAATCAGTCGCAAGGCGCCTCGATTCTCTATCAGCAATTGCTCGAAACCACGCTGACGCCTGACGGCAAGCCTGATGCGGCGCGGGTTTCGGACCTGGCCGGCAAGCTCAACAGCGAGTTCGGCGGCAGCGCCTACGCGCAGTACGGCAGCCTGTTCGTGGCCAAAGTGGCGGTGGACAGCGGCAAGCTGGACGACGCGGCCAGCGAGCTGAAAGCCATTGTCGACAAACCGGCCAACCCGGCGCTGGGCGAAATCGCCCGTCAGCGTCTGGCCCAGGTATTGGGTGCGCAGAACAAGGCCGACGAAGCACTGAAGCTGCTTGAAGGCGATGCCGACAAGGCATTCCTGGCCACTCGCGAAGAGCTCAAGGGCGACCTGCTGGTGCAGTTGGGTCGTACCGATGAGGCGAGCGCGGCGTATCAAAAAGCCAAGGCGGCACTGTCGGATGAAGCGGCGGTCGGTGGCCTGCAAATCAAGCTGGACGACCTGGCCAAAGGGGATGCGTGACGTGATTCGTTGGAAACATGCAGCATTGCTGGCTCTGGCCTTGTTGGCCGCGGGTTGCAGCAGCAACAGCAAAAAAGAACTGCCTCCGGCCGAACTGGTCGACTTCAAGGAAGAAGTGGTTCTGCACAAGCAGTGGAGTCGTTCGATCGGTGACGGTCAGGGCGAAACCTACAACATGCTGGTTCCGGCCATCGATGGCGAAACCATCTACGCCGCGGATGTCACTGGCGTGTTGATGGCGATGGACCGCAACACGGGCGACGTCAAATGGAAGAAAGATCTCGAACTGCCTGTTTCCGGCGCTGTTGGCGTTGGTTACGGTCTGGTCATGATCGGTACGCTCAAGGGTGAAATCGTTGCCCTGGACGCCATCAACGGCGAAGAAAAGTGGCGCGCTCGCGTGTCCAGCGAAGTGCTGGCTCCGCCAGCCAACAACGGTGACGTTGTGGTGGTTCAGACTCAGGACGATCGTCTGATCGGCCTGGATGCCTCCACCGGTAACCGCCGCTGGATCTATGACAGCACCCCTGCGGTACTGACCCTGCGTGGTACCAGTGCGCCGATCGTGACCAACCGCCTCGCGGTGGCTGGCCTGTCGACCGGTAAAGTGGTTGCCGTGGATATCTCCAACGGCGTGCCGGTGTGGGAACAGCGCGTAGCGATCCCGCAAGGTCGTTCGGAGCTGGAGCGTGTGGTCGATATTGACGGTGGCTTGCTGCTGTCGGGCGGGACACTGTATGTCGCCAGCTATCAAGGGCGCGTTGCCGCACTGGACCTGCAAAGCGGCCGTCAGCTCTGGCAGCGTGATGCTTCCAGCTACGCCGGTGTCGCCCAGGGTTTGGGCTCCGTTTATGTGAGCCTGTCTTCGGGCACCGTTGAAGGCGTCGACGAGCGTTCTACCTCGGCCTTGTGGAGCAACGATTCGCTGGCCCGTCGTCAACTGTCGGCCCCGGAAGTGTTCTCCAGTTACGTTGCAGTCGGTGACCTGGAAGGTTACCTGCACCTGCTGAGTCAGGTGGACGGTCGATTCGTCGGCCGTGAACGCATCGACAGCGACGGCCTGCGTGCCCGTCCGCTGGTGGTGGGTGACACGATTTATGTGTATGGCAACAGCGGCAAACTGGAAGCCCTGACCATCAAGTAACGACTATGCTTGGGTTTTAACCCCCAAGCGGCTTCAACCGTATGGATGTAGGAGCGAGCTTGCTCGCGATGGACGTCAACGATTACGTTGGTGGCCTGGATAAACGCGGTATCTTTGCGTTTTTCGCGAGCAAGCTCGCTCCTACAAAAAACACATGGTGATGCCCCCGAGCACCAGCCGCTGCCTCGCAGCGGCTTTTGTATTTTCTGAAATAACGAAGTGGAGAGCCGCATGGTTCCCGTAATCGCCCTGGTGGGCCGACCGAACGTCGGCAAGTCCACCTTGTTCAACCGCCTGACCAGGACTCGTGACGCCATCGTCGGCGACTTGTCCGGTCTGACCCGTGATCGCCAGTACGGTGAGGCCAAGTGGCAAGGGCGTTCCTACATTTTGATCGACACCGGCGGTATCTCCGGTGACGAGCACGGTATGGACGAAAAGATGGCCGAGCAGTCGCTGCTGGCTATTGAAGAAGCAGATGTCGTTCTGTTCCTGGTAGATGCCAAGGCCGGTTTCACCGCCGCCGACCAGATGATCGCCGAGCATTTGCGCAAACGTAACAAGCGTTCCCACGTGGTGGCCAACAAGGTCGACAACATCGACCCGGAAATGGCCCGCGCCGAATTCGCCCCGTTGGGCATGGGCCATGCGATCCCGATCGCCGGTGCCCACGGCCGTGGTATCACCCAGTTGCTGGAAATCGCACTGAGTGACTTCCCGAAAGACGAAGACGAGCTGGAAGAAGGCGAGGAAGAAGACGTCGCCGAAGGCGAGGAAGCCAAGCGCATTCCTGGTCCGAGCGAAAAAGACGGGATCAAGATCGCGATCATCGGCCGGCCGAACGTCGGCAAGTCGACCCTGGTCAACCGCATGCTCGGGGAAGACCGGGTAATCGTCTACGACCAACCCGGCACCACCCGCGACAGTATCTACATCCCGTTCGAGCGTAACGACGAGAAGTACACGCTGATCGACACCGCCGGTGTGCGCAAGCGCGGCAAGATCCACGAAGAAGTCGAAAAGTTCTCTGTGGTCAAAACCCTGCAGGCGATCAAAGACGCCAACGTGGTGATCTTTGTGATGGACGCCCGCGAAGGTGTGGTCGATCACGACCTCAACCTGCTGGGCTTCGCCATTGAATCGGGTCGTGCGCTGGTGATCGCGATCAACAAGTGGGACGGCATGACGCCGAGCGAGCGCGACTTCGTGAAGGTCGAGCTGCAGCGTCGCCTGTTCTTCGTTGACTACGCCGATATCCACTTCATTTCGGCCCTGCACGGCACTGGTGTGGGTAACCTCTACGCCTCGGTACAGAACTCGTTCAAGTCCGCGGTCACCCGCTGGCCGACGAGCCGCCTGACCCAGATCCTCGAAGATGCTGTGAGCGAGCACCAGCCGCCGATGGTCAACAGCCGCCGGATCAAGCTGCGTTATGCCCACCTCGGTGGTGCGAACCCGCCGATCATCGTGATCCACGGCAACCAGATCGAGAAGGTGCCGAAGTCTTACGTGCGCTATCTGGAAAACACTTACCGTCGTGTGCTGAAGCTGGTCGGTACGCCGATCCGCATCGAGTTCAAGGGCGGCGAGAACCCGTACGAAGGCAACAAGAACACGCTCACCGACCGTCAGGTCAACAAGAAGCGTCGCTTGATGTCGCACCACAAGAAGGCCGACAAGAAGCGTCGCGACAAGCGCTGATCGAGGTTTTTCCCGTGGGATGGAAAGGGCGCCAATGGCGCCCTTTTTCATGCCTGCCGTTTGGGCTATCCTCGGACTCCCCCGCGCCGCCGTAGAGCCGGGTGTAGAGCAGGGAACCACCGATGATCACCAGCAAGCTGCCGAATGTCGGCATCACTATCTTCACTCAGATGTCTCAGCTCGCGGCACAGACCGGCGCGCTCAATCTGTCCCAGGGTTTTCCCGATTTCGCGGCCCCGCAGGCCCTGTGCGATGCGGTTGGCCGGCATATCGCCAGCGGCCATAATCAATATTCGCCAATGACCGGGCTGCCGGTGTTGCGTCAGCAGATCGCAGCGAAGATCGCCCGCAGTTATGGCGCGCAGGTGGATGTGGATACTGAAGTGACGGTCACCCCCGGCGCGACCGAGGCGATTTTCTGTGCCATTCAGGCGGTTATCCACAGCGGTGACGAAGTCATCGTGTTTGACCCGGCATACGACAGCTACGAGCCTTCGGTAGAGCTGGCCGGCGGTCGTTGCGTGCATGTGCAACTGGGCCTGAACGACTTCAGTATCGACTTTGAGAAGCTTGCCCAGGCACTCAGCCCGCGCACGCGGATGATCATTCTCAACGCCCCGCACAACCCTAGTGGTGCGTTGATCAGCCGTGCCGAACTCGACCAGTTGGCAGCCTTGATCCGCGATCGCGACATTTATGTGATCAGCGACGAAGTCTACGAGCACCTGGTGTTTGATGGTGTGCCCCACGTCAGCGTGCTGGCCCATGAGGAGCTGTATCAGCGTGCATTCGTGGTCAGTTCGTTCGGCAAGACCTACCACGTCACAGGCTGGAAAACTGGCTACGTGGTCGCACCACCGGCCCTGACGGCGGAATTGCGCAAGGTGCACCAGTACGTCAATTTCTGTGGTGTGACGCCGCTGCAATATGCCTTGGCCGATTTTATGGCCGAGCATCCCGAGCACGTGGAAGAGCTGCCGGGTTTCTATCAGGCCAAGCGTGATTTGTTTTGCGATCTGCTGGCGCCATCGCGTTTCAGTTTCACCCGGGTGACCGGCACCTATTTCCAGTTGGTCGATTACTCGCAGATCCGTCCGGACCTCAATGACGTCGAGATGGCCCTGTGGATGACTCGCGAGCATGGCGTGGCAAGTATCCCGATCTCGGTGTTCTACCAGACGCCTCCTGAAGGCCAGCGCCTGGTGCGGCTGTGCTTTGCCAAGCGCGAGGAGACCCTGCGTGAGGCAGCGGAAAAACTATGCGTGATCTGAGTGCATTGCCCAATTTGAACGTGGCGCTGATCCAGACGTCCCTGGCCTGGCACGACCGCCAGGCCAATCTGGAGCATTTCGAGCAATTGCTGGAGCAGGCACGCGGCGCTGACCTGATCATCCTGCCGGAGATGTTTACCACTGGGTTCTCCATGGAATCCGAGACGCTCGCCGAGCCGGAAAACGGTCCCACCAGCAAGTGGCTGCGGGTTCAGGCGGCGAAGCTGGATGCGGTGATCACCGGTAGCGTGATCGTTCAGGCCGCCGACGGCAGTCACCGCAATCGTCTGCTGTGGGCGCGTCCGGACGGCGAAGTGTTGCACTACGACAAGCGTCACCTGTTCCGCATGGCCGGCGAGCACAACCACTACACCCCCGGCGAACGCCAGGTGCAGTTCGAGCTCAAGGGCTGGCGAGTGCGGCCGCTGATTTGCTACGACTTACGCTTCCCGGTGTGGAGTCGTGACGCCCAGGACACGGATCTGCTGCTGTACACCGCGAACTGGCCGGGCGCGCGGCGCCAGCACTGGAATCGCTTGTTGCCCGCGCGGGCGATCGAGAACCTGTGCTATGTGGCGGCGGTGAACCGCATTGGCACGGATGGCAAAGGCTTTGCGTATACGGGTGACAGCCAGGTACTGGATTTCCAGGGTGAGACGCTGCTCAGTGCGGGGGAGGCTGACGGGGTGTTCAAGGTGACGCTGGATGCGGCAGAGCTGGCGGCGTATCGGCAGCGGTTTCCGGCGAATCTGGATGCAGATACCTTCGAGTTCACCTGAAATTTTCGCTGCCTGACAGGGCCTCATCGCGAGCAAGCTCGCTCCCACAGTGACCGCGTTCACACCGATCAAATGTGGGAGCGAGCTTGCTCGCGATGGGGCCGGGACAAACAACACAAAAACGGACAGGCAAACAAAAAGGCCCCGAGGTTCACACCCCGGGGCCTTTTGCGTATCAGCGGAGGCTTACGCCGCTTTCGCTTCCGGCTGGCTCAGCGAGCGGTTCAGTGCGCTGAACAGGGCCTTGAAGCTGGCGGTGGTGATGTTTTCGTCGATGCCGACGCCATGCACCGCACGTTCACCGTTTACACGCAGTTCAATGTAGGCCGCGGCCTTGGCATTGGTGCCCGCGCCGATGGCGTGCTCGTTGTAGTCCATGATTTCCACCGGTACCGGCAGGCCGGCCACCAGCGCTTCGAGGGCGCCGTTGCCCTTGCCGCGCCAGTGCAGGTTGGTTTCGCCCTGGCCTTGGCTGGCGACTTCGACTTCCACCGCGCTGTGGCCGTTCTCTTCCTGCAGACGATGGCTGACCAGCGCGTACGGGGTGTTGGCCTGCAAGTACTCGCTGTACAGCAGCGCGTGAATTTGCTGGGCGGTCATTTCCAGGCCCAGGCGGTCGGTTTCACGTTGCACGACCTGGCTGAACTCGATCTGCATGCGACGCGGCAGGCTGATGCCATATTCCTGTTCCAGCAGGTAGGCGATACCACCCTTGCCCGACTGGCTGTTGACGCGGATGACCGCCTCGTAGCTGCGGCCGATGTCGGCCGGATCGATTGGCAGGTACGGTACTTCCCACAACTCGTCCGGTTTCTGCTGGGCAAAGCCCTTGCGGATCGCATCCTGGTGCGAGCCGGAGAACGCGGTATGCACCAGGTCGCCGACGTACGGGTGACGCGGGTGCACCTGGATCTGGTTGCACTCTTCGACGACTTTGCGCACGCCGTCGATGTCGGAGAAGTCCAGCTCAGGGTTCACGCCCTGGGTGTAGAGGTTCAGGGCCACGGTCACGAGGTCGACGTTACCGGTACGCTCGCCGTTGCCGAACAGGCAGCCTTCGACACGGTCGGCGCCAGCCATCAGCCCCAACTCAGTCGCGGCAACGCCAGTGCCACGGTCGTTGTGGGTGTGCAGGCTGATGATCACGCTGTCACGACGGTTGATGTGACGGCCGAACCATTCGATCTGGTCGGCATAGATGTTCGGCGTCGCGCATTCGACAGTGGCCGGCAGGTTGAGGATCATCTTGTGCTCGGGCGTCGGGTTCCAGACTTCGATCACCGCATCGCAGACTTCCTTGGCAAACTCCAGTTCGGTGGCGCTGAAGGTTTCTGGCGAGTATTCGAAGGTCCACTCGGTGTCCGGCTGCATGGCCGCGTACTTGACGAACAGTTTGGCGGCGTTCACGGCGATGGCCTTGACCCCGTCCTTGTCCTGGTTAAAGACAATGCGGCGGAAGGAAGGGGAGGTCGCGTTGTACAGGTGAACGATGGCTTTCTTCGCGCCGCGCAGGGATTCGAAAGTGCGCTCGATCAGGTCTTCACGGCCCTGGGTCAGCACCTGGATGGTGGTGTCGTCCGGGATGTGGTTGCCTTCGATCAGGGTGCGAACGAAGTCGAAGTCGGTTTGCGAGGCGGCCGGGAACGACGCTTCGATTTCCTTCACGCCGACCTGAACCAGGGTTTTCCAGAAGCGCAGCTTCTTGACCGCGTCCATCGGTTCGATCAGCGACTGGTTGCCGTCGCGCAGGTCGGAGCTGCACCAGATCGGTGCGGCGGTGATGGTTTTCGATGGCCAGGTGCGGTCCGGAATGTCGATGGTCGGGAACGCGCGGTATTTCGAAGACGGGTCTTTGAGCATGCTCATCAGGAAATCCTTATTGTGTGGGCCGAAAAAAGGCGGCCTGCCGGTGGATCAAAAGTTCTTGGCGTAACGCTTGGGACGAGGCACCACGATTCAGCCCGGCAGTCGTGCACTGACAAGGCACAGGCTGCTGTGCTGGCGGAGCTGAATGAGGGTGTGAGAGGTTTTCATGCCTTCAACCCTAACCGCGGGGGGGAAGGTTGGCAAGCAGTCGAAAAAAATTGAGAGGAATACTCGTGGGCGAGTGTTTATCGAGATTTTATTGCTGTGATTGGCAGTGATTGTTTTGTTGTTTGCGCAAGGTTTGAGTGGTGCGCAATTGGTGTGGGGCGTAGCTGGACGACTTTCGGTGCCTGTGAAATTGCCATTGCGAGCAAGCTCGCTCCCACTTTGGATGTGCTTGAACACGGACACTGTGGGAGCGAGCTTGCTCGCGATGGCGTCAGCTGCCTTACGCAATAATCAAGGTTGAAACGCACCAATGAAGATGGCCGGATCCACCCGCGCATCGTTCAGGCTGACGTTCCAGTGCATGTGCGGTCCGGTCGCACGGCCAGTCGCCCCGACCTTGCCAACCACACCGCCCCGGGCCAGTTGTTGCCCCACCTTCACGTCGATTTTCGACATATGGCAGAACATGCTGATAAAGCCCTGACCATGGTCGACAAATACCGTGTTGCCATTGAAGAAGTAGTTACCGATCAGGATCACCTTGCCGGCAGCCGGGGTCTTGATCGGCGTACCGGCCGGCACGGCGAAGTCCAGGCCTGAGTGGGGATTGCGCTCTTCGCCGTTGAAAAAACGCCGCACGCCGAACTTGCTCGACAGCGGCCCGTTCACCGGTTTGTCCAGCAGCACGTTGCTCGGGGTATTGGGGCTGAACGTGCGGTAAGCGGCAATCTGCTCGGCCAGTTCACGTTCGATGCGCTTGAGGTTTTCCGGGTCCGGATTGACCTGTTGGGTGTTCTTCAGGGTGATGCGCTGTTCCGGGTATGCCTTGTTGCCAACTGTAAAACTCAGATTACGACCGCCGCTGCTGATCGATTGAACCCCTGGTTTGACCGTCAGCGGCACGCCGACGATGGCCAGCCAGTTTTCCTGTTCCTTGACAACCAGCACCGGTTTGCCTTGATAACTGGCTTTTGGCGCCTGGGTGGATGTGCCCAGGTCGACCACCGCAACGCCGCCCGGCACCGGTTTGTTCAACAGACGGGTGATGTAGCTATCGGCGTGGGCATTGAAGGTCAGGCACAGCAACAGCAATGGAGCCAGGAAGCGCGGCATGGATCAGTCCAGTAAAGAAAGGGTGACGGGCGTCAGGTGATTGTCTTCGACCCGGACTTGCAGTTCGCCTTCGCCCAGTTTGGCTTTCAGGCGCTGGCCGGTATGGGTTTGCGCGGCGCTGCGGATCGCATTGCCGCGCTCGTCCAGCAAAATGCTGTAACCACGGCCGAGGGTCGCCAACGGGCTGACTACATGCAGTGTCTGCATCTGGCTGTGCAATTGCAGGCGACGGTTCTTCAGGCCTTCGCGGATGGCGCGCGGCAGGCGTTCGGCCAGGCTGTCGAGGCGCTGGCGCAGCATTGCCAGTTGCCGGCCCGGATGTTGTGCGGCCAGACGGGTTTCCAGGCGGATCAAGCGTTCGCGACGGGTGTTGAGGCTACGCTCGAACGCGCGGCGCATGCGCATGTCCAGGTCGTCCAGGCGTTGCGCTTGCTGGCGCAGGCGCTCGCCGGGATGACGCAGGCGCCGGGAGATACCTTCCAGGCGTAGTCGATCGCGCATCAGGCGGTCACGCATGCGCATCACCAGCCGGCGGTGCAGGCTTTCGACTCGACGCACCAGATCGCTGGAATCCGGTGCCAGCAATTCGGCGGCAGCGGAAGGGGTGGGTGCGCGAACGTCGGCCACGAAGTCGCTGATCGATACGTCGGTTTCATGGCCGACCGCGCTGACAATCGGCGTCACGCAGGCATCTACGGCGCGGGCCACGGCTTCTTCGTTGAAGCACCAGAGGTCTTCCAGCGAGCCGCCGCCCCGGGCCAGGATCAGTGCGTCGAAACCGCGGGCATCCGCCAGTTTCAGGGCGCGGACAATCTGCGCGGTGGCTTCGCGGCCCTGTACGGCGGTGGGGATCAGCGTCAACTGCACCTGCGGTGCGCGGCGGCGGAACACACTGATGATGTCGCGGATCACCGCGCCGGTGGGCGAACTGATGATGCCGATGCGTTGCGGATGCGCCGGCAGCGGGACCTTGCGCTCGGCACTGAACAGGCCTTCGGCGCTGAGCTTTTCCTTGAGTGCATCGAAAGCCAGGCGCAAGGCGCCATCGCCGGCCGGCTCCACGGTGTCGAGGATCAGCTGATAATCACCGCGCCCTTCGAACAGCGAGACTTTGCCGCGCACCTTGACCGCGAGCCCGTCCTTCAAGGCCTGGCGAACCCGTGCCGCGTTCTGCCGGAACAGCGCGCAACGCACCTGGGCGCCGCTGTCCTTGAGGGTGAAATACACGTGGCCGGAAGCCGGGCGGGCGAGGTTGGAGATTTCGCCTTCGACCCAGATGTTGCTGAACACGTCTTCGAGCAACACCCGCGCGCGGCCATTGAGCTGGCTGACGGTCAGGACTTCGCGGTCCAGGCCGAGTCTTGCAAAGGGATCTTTAATCATGGGGCGCAGTTTAAAGGCATTTGCCCGGCAATCTCCATGGCCCAGCATAAATCCCTTGTGGAGCCGCTTGATGTGGGAGCGAGCTTGCTCCGGGCGGCGATCCGACGATAGCGCTCCAGCAGTCGACATCGTCGATGAATTTTAAGACGCCATCGCGAGCAAGCTCGCTCCCACAGGTTTAAAGTCGTCAGCGGTAATCAAGGAAGACAGGGAGAATGAGTGTGCTTGAGTTGTTAACCCAATGGCCATTCGGCGCCATGGAATGGCTGGTCATCGGCGCAGGGATTGCCCTGGCCTACATCGTATTTGGCATCGCCGGTTTCGGTACGGCGCTGGTGGCGGGACCGATTCTGATTCTGTTCATGCCGCTGTCGAAGATCGTGCCGTTGCTGGTGCTGCTCGATTTTGTCGCGGCATTCGGCAATCTGTTGCCTTCGCGGCGCGATGTAGCCAGGCCGGAGCTGTTGCGGTTGTTGCCGTGTATGGCCGTGGGTTGCACGCTGGGAGTGATTTTCCTGCTGAACCTCAAGTCCGACCTGTTGCTGCTGTTGATGGGGTTGTTCATCAGCTGCTATGCGATTTACAGCCTGTGGATCAAGACCCGGCCGACGCAACTGTCCGCCCTGTGGGTGCTGCCGATGGGGACGGTGGGCGGAATGTTTGGTGCGTTGTTTGGCAGCGGCGGCTTTCTCTATGCGATCTATCTGAACAGCCGGTTGCCCAAGGAGGCAGCCCGGGCCACCCAGAGCGCACTGATCAGTTGCAGTACGGTGGTGCGTTTGAGCCTGTTTGCAATCGCCGGTGTGTATGCCGATTTGCCGTTACTGGTGCTGGCGGTTTGTCTGTTGCCGGCCATGGTGCTGGGGCTGTGGTTCGGTCGACGGTTGACCATGCGCTTGTCCCGCGAGGCGTTCGTGCGCCTGGTGACGTGGCTGGTGCTGGCCAGCGGGATCGCGTTGATCGGGCGCTATTTGAGCGCTTGAACTGCATTTTGCTCTCTGTAGGAGCGAGCCTGCTCGCGATGGACTTTAACGATAACGCGTGTTCCCTGATAAACGCGTCGCCCTCACGTTCTTCGCGAGCAAGCTCGCTCCTACAAAAAAAGCTGCTTCAATCGTTGTACTGGCTCAACAACCGCTCAAGTCGTGCACTGAGGCGGCGTTTGATTTCGGTTTCGATGTGCGGGGCGAAATCGTCGATCACGTCTTGCATGATCAGCTGCGCGGCGGCGCGCAATTCGCTGTCCAGGTGCAGCAAGTCATCCGGGTTCTTGCTGGCGGCCGGTGTCGACGTCGCCGCGGCGACGGGTTCAACGATGGGGGCAGGGGTTGTCGCTTCGACGGGTGGCGAAGGCTCGCTCACGGCGTCGAACAACATGGGAATCTGTTCCTGATCGCCTTCCTCGACCGTGTCGGTCAGCAGGGGCGGTTGCAGGTTGTCATCGCCGAGCAATTGGCGGATCGACTCAAGGTCGTCCAGCAGGTGCGCGGACTGTTGCAGCGGTTTTGGAGTGTCCATTGGAAGGCTCAGAGTCGCTGTAAACGGTGATCTTGCAGAGGATAGCCCTGTTCGCGGTAGAAACGGAAACTCTCCCGCGCGGCCGCTCTGATCGTCGGATCCTCCACCACCACTTCCGCCACTCTGGCGAACTTGTTGGCGAAGGCCGGGACTTTCAGGTCGAGATTGACCAGCAAATCCTGATGCTGACCGCAGTCATCGCCCAACCCCAAAACAATCAAGCCGTCAGGTTCGCTGTCGGCAGGGCCGTGGGGCACGAAGCTTTCGCCCTTGAACGCCCATAGCCGCGCATCCAGATCGTCACGCTGGGCCGCGTCGCTGCAATGCAGGTAGATCCGGTGGCCCATGCGCCAGGCTTTCTCGGTGAGCTTGCAGGCAAAGTCCAGGCGTGCCGAAGGATCGGCGCTGGGCAGGATATAGAAGTCGACTTTGGTCATTGCGGTTCCAGAGCGGCAAGCGGCATCACCGGAAAGTGACGCCGCCGCCCATCAACGGTTTCAGGCTTTGGCGCGATCCAGCAGGTACTGGGTCAGCAGGGGAACCGGACGGCCAGTGGCGCCCTTGTCCTTGCCGCCGCTGGTCCAGGCAGTGCCGGCGATGTCCAGGTGCGCCCAGTTCAGGTTCTTGGTGAAGCGCGACAGGAAGCAGGCAGCGGTGATGGTGCCGGCTTTCGGGCCACCAATGTTGGCGATGTCGGCAAATGGACTGTCTAGCTGTTCCTGGTACTCATCGAACAGCGGCAGTTGCCAGGCGCGGTCGTCGGCAGCCTTGCCGGCGCTCAGCAGTTGGCCGATCAGTTCGTCATTGTTACCCAGCAGGCCCGACGTGTGGGAACCCAGGGCTACCACGCAGGCGCCGGTCAGGGTCGCGATGTCGATAACGGCTTGTGGCTTGAAACGCTCGGAATAGGTCAGGGCGTCGCACAGCACCAGACGGCCTTCGGCGTCGGTGTTGAGGATTTCCACAGTCTGGCCGCTCATGGTGGTCACGATGTCGCCTGGTCGCGAAGCAGTGCCGCTCGGCATGTTCTCGGCGCAGGCCAGGATGCACACCAGGTTGATCGGCAGTTTCAGCTCGAGCACGGCGCGCAGGGTGCCGAACACGCTGGCGGCGCCGCCCATGTCGTACTTCATTTCATCCATGCCGGCGCCCGGTTTCAGGCTGATACCGCCGGTGTCGAAGGTGATGCCCTTGCCAACCAGCGCGTATGGCTTCTCGGATTTCTTGCCGCCGTTGTATTGCATGACGATCAGGCGTGGTGGCTGTGCGCTGCCCTGGCCCACGGCATAGAACGAGCCCATGCCCAGCGCCTTGATCTTCTTCTCGTCGAGGACTTCGACTTTCAGGTCCTTGAACTCTTTACCCAGCTCTTTTGCCTGCTCACCGAGGAAGGTCGGGTGGCAGATGTTCGGCGGCAGGTTGCCCAGATCACGGGTGAAGGCCATGCCGTTGGCGATGGCGGTGGCGTGGGTCACGGCGCGTTGCACTTCGGCCTGAGCGGCTTTGATGGTCAGCAGGGTGATTTTCTTCAGGGCGCGGGGATCGGCTTTCTGGCTCTTGAACTGCTCGAAGCTGTATTCGCCGTCCACCAGGGTTTCGGCCAGCAGGCGGGTCTTGCCGTAGCTGTCGCGGCCTTTGACGACCACTTCATCCAGGGCCAGCACCGCATCGCTGCCACCCAGGCCTTTCAGGGAGTTGAGGATACCGGCGATGATTTTGCGGAACGGGCGGTCACCCAGTTCATCATCCTTGCCCACGCCCACCAGCAGCACACGCTCGGCCTTGAGGTTCGGCAGGCTGTGCAGCAACAGGCTCTGGCCAACCTTGCCGGCCAGGTCGCCGCGCTTAAGCACTGCGCTGATCGCGCCGCCGCTCAGTTCGTCGAGTTGTTTGGCAACAGCGCCGAGCTTGCGGCCTTCGCCGACGGAGACCACGAGAGTGGCGGTCTTCAACGTTTCGGGGTTGACGCTTTTTACAACCAGTTCCATGTCCGGGTCCCTGAATTGATGGTTATCACGCATGCGCCCGACACCTTATGTGCGTCGATTGCTTATAAACAGAAAGGCGCCAGGATCGACCGGCGACAAAGGCCGCAGTTTGAACCTCGCTACCGGCGGCTGACAACCCTCGGTTGTACGATCTTCATGGTTTTGTGAGCCAGCGTAGGAGCGAGCTTGCTCGCGAAGAACCTGAGGGTGCCGCGGGGTTTCAGGCCTCCCGCGTTATCGTTAACGACCATCGCGAGCTCGCTCGCTCCTACACACCCTGCGGCCCAATGTATTGCGCAGTGACAGGCGTGCCCAATCACAGGATAATGCGCCATCTTTTTTCGGCGGCTCTGCCTTGCGGGCTGTCCGATACGTTTGCTTGTTTGGCCGCCTTAGCCTGACAACCCTGGAGTGTCTGGTTTGATTGTCTTCCGTTACCTGTCCCGCGAAGTCCTGTTGACCTTGAGCGCCGTCAGCGCCGTGCTGCTGGTCATCATCATGAGCGGTCGTTTCATCAAGTACCTCGCCCAGGCGGCCTCTGGCCTGCTGGATCCGGGTTCGCTGTTCCTGATCATGGGCTTTCGTCTGCCGGGATTCCTCCAACTGATTCTGCCGCTTGGGCTGTTTCTCGGGATCCTGTTGTCCTACGGGCGCCTGTACCTCGAAAGTGAAATGACCGTGCTCTCGGCCACCGGCATGAGCCAGCAGCGGCTGGTTTGGATGACAATGTTTCCGGCCACCCTGGTTGCACTCATCGTGGCGTGGCTGAGCCTGAGCCTGGCGCCACAAGGGGCCAACCAGTTTCAGTTGCTGCTGAACAAGCAGGATGCCCTGACCGAATTCGATACCCTGGAGCCAGGGCGTTTCCAGGCCCTGCGAGACGGTACCCGGGTCACCTACACCGAGCGCATGTCGGATGACCGCGTCAATCTGGGCGGTGTGTTCATCTCGCAAAAAAACATCAGTTCCAATAACAAGGATCGCGGGATTTCTGTCCTGGTGGCGGAAAAGGGGCGTCAGGAGATTCGCCCGGACGGCAACCGCTACCTGATCCTTGATAACGGCTATCGCTATGACGGTAGTCCGGGTCAGGCCGACTACCGGGCGATCAAATACGACGAGTACGGTGTGTTGCTGCCAAAACCGGACGTCAGCGACGAAGTCACAGACCGTGATGCGATGCCGACCAGTACGTTGGTCGGCAGTGAAGACATTCGTTTGCGCGCCGAATTGCAATGGCGTATGTCACTGCCGTTGCTGGTGTTCATCGTGACCTTGATGGCGGTACCGTTGTCGCGGGTCAACCCGCGTCAGGGCCGGTTCCTCAAGTTGCTGCCGGCGGTTCTTCTTTATATGGCCTACCTGACCATTCTGATTGCCGCCCGCGGTGCCCTGGACAAGGGCAAGATCCCCGCGGCACTGGGCTTGTGGTGGGTGCACGGGATTTTCCTGGCCATCGGCCTGGGCCTGCTCTATTGGGAGCCCTTGCGTTTGAAGAGGGCAAGTCGCCGCAGCGCGCTGGAGGTGGCCCGTGGTTAAGCTGGATCGCTACATTGGTAGCAGCGTGTTGATTGCGATTCTGGCGGTGCTCGGGATCATTCTTGGCCTGGCGACACTGTTTGCCTTCATCGACGAGATGAGTGAAGTCACCGATACCTACACCCTGCTCGATGTTCTGAGTTATGTGACGCTGACTGCGCCACGCCGGATGTACGAAATGCTGCCGATGGCCGCGCTGATCGGTTGCCTGATCGGTCTGGGCAGTCTGGCCAGCAACAGTGAACTGACCGTCATGCGCGCCGCCGGTGTGTCGATCGGCCGGATCGTCTGGGCGGTGATGAAACCGATGCTGGTATTGATGCTCGCCGGTGTGCTGGTCGGCGAGTACATCGCGCCGCCTGCCGAAACCGCCGCGCAGGCCAATCGCTCGCTGGCCCAGGGCAGCGGCGATGCACAAAGCGCCAAGCACGGCTTGTGGCACCGCCAGGGCGATGAGTTCATTCACGTCAACTCGGTACAACCCAACGGCATCCTGTACGGCGTGACCCGCTACCGTTTCGACAACGAACGGCACATGCTGTCGGCGAGCTTCGCCAAGCGTGCCGAGTTCGACACGGATCACTGGCAGTTGACGGACGTCACGACGACGCTGTTCCACGAGCGCAGCACTGAAGTGGTGTCGACCCCGGTCGAGCGATGGGAAGTAGCCTTGAGTCCGCAATTGCTGAGCACGGTGGTCATGGTGCCGGAGTCGCTGTCGATCAGCGGTCTGTGGGGGTATATCCACTATCTGGCGGAGCAGGGGTTGAACAACAGCCGTTATTGGCTGGCATTTTGGGTCAAGGTGTTGCAGCCGCTGGTCACTGCCGCCCTGGTGTTGATGGCGATTTCCTTCATCTTTGGTCCGCTGCGTTCGGTGACCCTGGGTCAACGAGTGTTCACCGGCGTGCTGGTGGGCTTCACCTTCCGCATCGTTCAGGATCTGCTGGGGCCGTCGAGCCAGGTGTTCGGCTTCCCACCCTTGCTTTCGGTGCTGGTGCCAGCGGGTGTTTGTGCCGTGGCGGGGCTCTGGCTGATGCGCCGGGCAGGCTGATGACGGGCATTTCCCGACCGCTTTGACGATAAAAAACGCCCTGGTCGCAAGACCGGGGCGTTTTTGTAGGTGCCGTCTGACCTGCGAACGTGACGCTTGCGCCGTGGATCAGGTACAATTCCCGGCTATTTTTCGGCGGGCTATGCCTGCAGCCTTTTTGAGTGTTGATCCGTGAGTGATTTGAGTCATATCCGCAATTTCTCCATCATCGCCCACATTGACCATGGCAAGTCGACGCTGGCCGATCGCTTCATCCAGATGTGTGGCGGCCTGGCCGAGCGCGAAATGGAAGCCCAGGTCCTGGACTCCATGGACCTCGAGCGCGAGCGCGGGATCACCATCAAGGCGCACAGCGTCACCCTGTATTACAAGGCTCGCGACGGTATCAACTACCAGCTCAACTTCATTGATACCCCCGGCCACGTTGACTTCACCTATGAGGTGAGCCGTTCGCTGGCTGCCTGTGAAGGCGCGCTGCTGGTGGTCGATGCCGGTCAAGGTGTTGAAGCGCAGTCGGTTGCCAACTGCTACACGGCGATCGAACAGGGCCTGGAAGTGATGCCGGTGCTGAACAAGATCGACCTGCCACAGGCCGATCCGGACCGCGTGAAGGAAGAAATCGAAAAAATCATCGGCATCGATGCCACCGACGCGGTCACTTGCAGTGCCAAGACCGGTCTGGGCGTCGATGAAGTGCTCGAGCGCCTGGTGACCACCATTCCGGCGCCGACCGGCAACATCGAAGATCCGCTGCAAGCGTTGATCATCGACTCCTGGTTCGACAACTACCTGGGCGTTGTCTCCCTGGTGCGCGTGCGCCACGGCCGCGTGAAGAAGGGTGACAAGATCCTGGTCAAATCCACCGGCAAGATCCACCTGGTGGACAGCGTCGGCGTGTTCAACCCGAAACACACCCCGACCGTTGACCTGAAGGCCGGTGAAGTGGGCTTCATCATCGCCAGCATCAAGGACATTCACGGCGCGCCAGTGGGCGATACCCTGACCTTGAGTACAACTCCGGACGTTGACGTACTGCCAGGCTTCAAGCGCATTCAGCCGCAGGTATACGCCGGTCTGTTCCCGGTCAGCTCCGACGACTTCGAAGATTTCCGTGAAGCGCTGCAAAAGCTCACCCTCAACGATTCGTCGCTGCAATACACGCCGGAAAGCTCCGACGCCCTGGGCTTCGGCTTCCGTTGCGGCTTCCTCGGCATGCTGCACATGGAAATCATCCAGGAGCGCCTGGAGCGCGAGTACAACCTGGACCTGATTACCACGGCGCCGACGGTAATCTTCGAGCTGCTGCTCAAGACCGGTGAGACGATCTACGTCGATAACCCGTCGAAACTGCCGGACCTGTCTGCCATCGAAGACATGCGCGAGCCGATCGTGCGCGCCAATATTCTTGTGCCGCAAGAGCACTTGGGTAACGTCATTACCCTGTGCATCGAAAAACGCGGTGTGCAGGTCGACATGCTGTTCCTCGGCTCCCAGGTACAAGTGACCTACGACCTGCCGATGAACGAAGTGGTGCTGGACTTCTTCGATCGTCTGAAATCCACCAGTCGCGGCTATGCTTCTCTGGACTACCATTTCGATCGTTACCAATCGGCCAGCCTGGTGAAACTGGACGTGCTGATCAACGGCGACAAAGTCGACGCCCTGGCGCTGATCGTGCACCGTGACAACTCGCACTACAAAGGTCGCCAGTTGACCGAGAAGATGAAGGATCTGATTCCGCGGCAGATGTTCGACGTGGCAATCCAGGCCGCCATTGGCGGGCAGATTGTGGCGCGGACAACCGTCAAGGCGCTCAGAAAGAACGTATTGGCCAAATGCTACGGTGGTGACGTCAGCCGTAAGAAGAAGCTGCTGGAAAAGCAAAAGGCCGGTAAGAAACGCATGAAGCAAGTCGGCAACGTGGAAATTCCACAGGAAGCCTTCCTTGCAGTGCTCAGGTTGGATAGTTAGGTCCTATGTCACTAAATTTCCCGCTGTTGCTGGTCATCGCCGTGTTCGTCTGCGGCCTGTTGGCGTTGCTCGATCTGTTGATCCTGGCGCCGCGTCGGCGTGCCGCCATCGCCTCCTATCAGGGCAGCGTCAGCCAGCCTGACATGGTTGTGGTCGAGAAGCTGAACAAGGAGCCGCTGCTGGTTGAATACGGCAAGTCGTTCTTCCCGGTGTTGTTCATTGTGCTGGTGCTGCGTTCGTTCCTGGTGGAACCGTTCCAGATTCCTTCCGGTTCGATGAAGCCAACCCTGGATGTCGGCGACTTCATTCTGGTGAGCAAGTTTTCCTACGGGATCCGCTTGCCGGTGATCGACAAGAAAATCATCGAAGTCGGTGATCCGCAGCGCGGCGATGTCATGGTGTTTCGTTACCCGAGCGATCCGAACGTCAACTACATCAAGCGTGTAGTCGGCCTGCCGGGCGACACGGTTCGTTACACCGCCGACAAGCGTCTGTTCGTCAACGGTCAATCGATTGCCGAGCAACTGGTCGGCTCCGAGCCGGGCACGCTGGGCAGCGCTGAGCTCTACAAGGAAAAACTCGGTGCAGCCGAGCACATGATCCGCAAGGAAATGAGCCGCTACCGTGCAATGCCGGACCATTCATGGACCGTGCCGGCCGGGCACTACTTCATGATGGGCGACAACCGCGACAACTCGAACGACAGTCGCTACTGGGATGATCCGAGCATTCCCAAGGATCTGCTGGGCATGGTTCCCGACAAGAATATCGTCGGCAAGGCCTTTGCGGTCTGGATGAGCTGGCCGGAACCAAAACTCAGCCACCTGCCGAATTTCTCGCGGGTTGGCCTGATCAAGTAATCAAACACGGCGCTGTTGAACACAGCGCCGAATGCATTTCTGGAACCGGCACATTTCGGCGCCCGGAAGCATGAAGCCAATGATATTCAGGACGTAATTTTTGAACACAGCGTTAATTGTCCCAAGCCTGCGCCGCATCACGGCGATGGCGGTGGAATCCAGCCACGAACTCAGCGTGGGTAAACCGTGAGCGTCTCCTTAAGCCGTCTAGAGCGTCAGCTCGGCTACACCTTCAAGGATCAGGAACTGATGGTCCTGGCCCTGACTCACCGCAGTTTTGCCGGGCGTAACAATGAACGCCTGGAGTTCCTCGGTGACGCCATTCTCAACTTCGTCGCCGGTGAGGCGCTGTTCGAGCGGTTCCCGCTGGCCCGCGAAGGCCAGTTGTCGCGTTTGCGCGCGCGTCTGGTGAAAGGTGAGACCCTGGCCGTACTGGCTCGTGGTTTCGATCTGGGCGAATACCTGCGCCTGGGTTCCGGTGAACTGAAAAGCGGCGGCTTTCGTCGCGAGTCGATTCTGGCCGATGCCCTGGAAGCGCTGATCGGTGCAATCTACCTCGATGCCGGCATGGAAGTGGCCCGCGAGCGTGTGCTCGCCTGGCTGGCCGGAGAGTTCGAAGGCCTGACGCTGGTCGACACCAACAAAGATCCAAAGACCCGCCTGCAGGAGTTCCTGCAGTCCCGTGGTTGTGAGCTGCCGCGTTACGAAGTGGTGGATATCCAGGGTGAGCCGCATTGCCGGACGTTCTTCGTCGAATGCGAAATCATCTTACTGAATGAAAAAAGCCGAGGTCAGGGTGTGAGTCGTCGTATTGCCGAACAGGTAGCGGCCGCCGCAGCACTGATTGCCCTGGGTGTGGAGAATGGCAATGACTGATACAACCGCAACTCGCTGTGGCTATGTTGCCATCGTCGGCCGTCCGAACGTGGGCAAGTCCACGCTGCTGAACCACATCCTCGGTCAGAAGCTGGCAATCACCTCGCGCAAGCCGCAGACCACCCGTCACAACATGCTCGGTATCAAGACCGAGGGCGACGTGCAGGCGATCTACGTCGACACCCCTGGCATGCACAAGGGCGGCGAAAAGGCCCTGAACCGCTACATGAACAAGACCGCTTCGGCGGCGTTGAAAGACGTCGACGTGGTGATCTTCGTGGTCGACCGCACCAAGTGGACCGAAGAGGACCAGATGGTTCTCGAGCGCGTCCAGTACGTGACCGGCCCGCTGATCGTGGCGCTGAACAAGACCGATCGCATCGAAGACAAAGCCGAGTTGATGCCGCACCTGAGCTGGTTGCAGGAGCAGCTGCCGAATGCGCAGATCATGCCGATTTCCGCGCAGCACGGGCACAACCTCGATGCGCTGGAACGAGTGATTGCCGGGCACCTGCCGGAAAACGATCACTTTTTCCCGGAAGACCAGATCACCGACCGCAGCAGCCGTTTCCTCGCCGCTGAACTGGTGCGCGAGAAAATCATGCGCCAGATGGGCGCCGAGCTGCCGTACCAGATCACGGTCGAAATCGAAGAGTTCAAGCAGCAGGGCAAGACCCTGCATATCCATGCCTTGATCCTCGTCGAGCGCGATGGCCAGAAGAAAATCATCATTGGCGACAAGGGCGAGCGCATCAAGCGCATCGGCACCGAGGCGCGCAAGGACATGGAGCTGCTGTTCGACTCCAAGATCATGCTCAACCTGTGGGTCAAGGTTAAGGGTGGCTGGTCCGATGACGAACGTGCGCTGCGTTCGCTGGGTTATGGCGACCTGTAAGACTCGGTTCCTGATACACCAGAGAAACCCTGTGGGAGCGAGCTTGCTCGCGATGAGGGCCTGAAATTCAACGTCAATGTTGACTGACAGACCGCAATCGCGAGCAAGCTCGCTCCCACATTGGTTTTGGGGTGTTTGTAAGATCGTTTTCCTATCTTGAGAATTCTGATTGCCATGTCCTCAACCCCGCCAATCGGCCAGCCCGCCTACGTCCTGCACTCCCGCGCCTACCGTGAAAACAGCGCGCTGGTGGATTTCCTCACGCCGCAAGGCCGGTTGCGGGCAGTGTTGCGCAGTGCGAGGGGCAAGGCCGGAACGTTGGCGCGGCCGTTCGTGCCATTGGAAGTCGAGTTCCGGGGCAAGGGTGAGCTGAAGAACGTCGGGCGCATGGAAAGTGCCGGTGTTTCCACCTGGCTCAATGGCGAGGCGCTGTTCAGCGGTCTTTACCTCAATGAACTGCTGATTCGTCTGTTGCCCGCTGAAGATCCGCTCCCTTCGGTGTTCGATCATTACGCCGCCACCTTGCTGGCCCTGGCCGAAGGTCGACCCCTGGAGCCCTTGCTGCGCTCCTTCGAGTGGCGCTTGCTCGATGACCTCGGCTACGGATTCTCACTGACTACGGATATCCATGATGAGGCCATCGCCCCCGACGGTCTTTATCGTTTGCAAGTGGATGCCGGGCTGGAGCGGGTCTACCTGCTGCAACCGGGTTTGTTCAATGGCACTGAACTGCTGGCCATGGCTGATGCCGACTGGAGCGCGCCGGGTGCCTTGTCGGCGGCCAAGCGCTTGATGCGTCAGGCGCTGGCGGTGCATCTCGGGGGCCGACCTTTGGTTTCCCGCGAGTTGTTTCGAAAACCGTAAATTCCCCATGTATGCTGTGCACCGAACTTTCTCTTCTTCTGGAGCGCTTCCGTGACCACCAGCACCCGTATTCTCCTTGGCGTGAACATCGACCACGTTGCCACCCTGCGTCAGGCCCGGGGTACCCGTTACCCGGACCCGGTCAAGGCAGCACTGGACGCGGAAGAGGCGGGCGCTGACGGCATCACCGTGCACCTGCGCGAAGACCGTCGGCACATCCAGGAGCGCGACGTTCTGCTGCTCAAGGACGTGCTGCAAACCCGCATGAACTTCGAAATGGGCGTCACCGAAGAAATGATGCAGTTCGCCGAGCGCATCCGCCCGGCGCACATTTGCCTGGTGCCGGAAACCCGTCAGGAACTGACCACCGAAGGTGGCCTGGATGTGGCGGGGCAGGAAGCGCGGATCAAGGCCGCGGTCGAGCGCCTGTCGAAGATCGGCTCCGAAGTGTCGCTGTTCATCGATGCCGACGAGCGTCAGATCGAAGCCTCCCGCCGTGTCGGCGCGCCGGCCATCGAACTGCACACCGGGCGTTATGCCGATGCCGAGACGCCAACCGAAGTCGCTGAAGAACTCAAGCGTGTGGCCGATGGCGTGGCCTTTGGCCTGGCCCAGGGGCTGATCGTAAATGCCGGCCATGGCCTGCACTATCACAACGTTGAAGCCGTGGCGGCGATCAAGGGCATCAACGAGCTGAACATCGGCCATGCACTGGTGGCCCACGCGCTGTTCGTTGGGTTCAAGTCGGCTGTTTCGGAGATGAAGGCGCTGATTCTGGCGGCGGCCAAGGCTTAAAAACCAACACAAAACCCTGTAGGAGCGAGCTTGCTCGCGATGGACTTGAGAGCGCCGCGTTCTTTCAGAAAACCCGCGTTATCGTTACCCACCATCGCGAGCAAGCTCGCTCCTACAGGGGCGAAGGTTCCTGCGCCGGCTTGGTCTTGTCGATCCCCGGCACCAGCAGTTTGCCCTCGGCGACCTGATCGCCTTCAAGCTGCGGCTGCGTGACCCAGGTCAGGATGTCGTAGTAACGACGGATGTTCGCCACGAAATGCACCGGTTCGCCGCCACGGGCGTAGCCGTAACGGGTCTTGCTGTACCACTTCTTTTCCGACAGGCGCGGCAGGATCTTCTTCACATCCAGCCATTTGTCCGGGTTCAACCCTTCCCTGGCCGCCAGTTTGCGTGCGTCATCCAGGTGGCCGCTGCCGACGTTGTAGGCCGCCAGGGCAAACCAGGTACGGTCGGGTTCCTGAATCGAATCGTCGAGCTGGTCTTTCATGTAGGCCAGGTACTTGGCGCCGCCCATGATGCTTTGTTTCGGATCGAGGCGATTGGACACGCCCATGGCCTGCGCGGTGTTCTGGGTCAGCATCATCAGGCCGCGCACGCCGGTCTTGGACGTGACGGCCGCTTGCCACAACGACTCCTGGTACCCGATGGCCGCCAACAGGCGCCAGTCGACTTTCTCTTTCTTGGCGTACGCCTTGAAGTGCTGTTCGTACTTGGGCAGGCGTTGCTGCAAGTGTTGGGCAAACGTGGTGGCGCCCATGTAGCCGAGGACGTCGACATGCCCGTAGTAGCGGTCCTTGAGGCGTTGCAGGGTGCCGTTTTTCTTGACCTTGTCGAGGTAATCGTTGATTTCGTTGAGCAGGCTGTTGTCGTCGCCCGGCGCGACGGCCCAGCTCTGGTTGCTGGCGTCACCGAGGTCGAAGGCGACCCGGATGTTGGTGAAGTACACCTGGTTCATTGCCACTTCGTTGGAGTCGACCAGCGTCAGGTCGATCTGACCTTCGTCCACCATGCGCAGGAGATCGACGACCTCGACCGCGTCAGACTCTTCGTATTCGATGCCGGGAAACTTCTGTTTCAACTGCGCCAGTTGTTCGGCGTGGGTGCTGCCCTTGAGCACCATGATCTTCTTGCCCACCAGGTCCTTCGCATCGGTCGGCCGTGACTGGCCGTTGCGGTAGATGATCTGCGGGGTGACTTCCAGGTAGGAGTGGGAGAAGCGCACCTGCTTTTTGCGTTCGTCGCTGCTGACCAGGCCGGCAGCCGCCAGCACCGGACCGTTGGGCTTGCCGACCTGGTTGAACAGGTCATCGAGGTTGTCGGCGGTCTCGATCTTGAGCTCGACCCCCAGATCGTCGGCGAAGCGCTTCACCAGCTCGTATTCGAAGCCGGTTTCACCGTTGCGATCCTGAAAGTAGGTGGCGGGGCTGTTTCGGGTAACCACCCGCAGCACACCATCCTCCTTTACGCGCTCGAGCGTGTTGGGTTTATCAACACAGCCACCGAGCATCAGGAAGAGTCCGGTTGCGATCAGCCATTTGGCGTACCGCGGACGTAAAGCCGTTGGGAAAAACATCTGCGCAGTATACGCAAAGGACCACGGGCGCCATATCTCGACAGTGAAGGGCTAGTCTGCTAGAGATCACAAATCCGGCCGAAACCCCGCAGGAACGGGCCTTGTCTGCATTCTGTTACAGTAAAAATAAGCTGTCGTCACATGCCTGGTTAACCTGACTTTCGAGGCAGAAACACAGATCGATACCCGAGTGCAACCGTGCGTAGCGTTTCGGGTGCTGTCGCGGGCTGTTTAGGCTAGAATGCACGGCCTCAAAGCACACCCCTTCCCGAGGCTGTCCCGAAGATGTTGATCCTGCGCGGCGCTCCTGCCCTTTCTGCCTTTCGCCACAGCAAGCTCCTTGAGCAACTGAGCCAGAAGGTTCCGGCTGTCAGCGGCCTGTATGCTGAATTCGCTCACTTCGCCGAAGTTACCGGCGTCCTGACCGGCGACGAACAGCAGGTGCTTGCGCGCCTTCTGAAGTACGGTCCAAGCGTTCCGGTACAAGAACCGACCGGTCGTCTGTTTCTGGTGCTGCCGCGTTTCGGCACCATCTCGCCGTGGTCGAGCAAGGCCAGCGACATCGCCCGCAACTGCGGCCTGGCGAAAATCCAGCGCCTGGAGCGCGGCATCGCGTTCTATGTGGCCGGCCAGTTCAGCGACGCTGAAGCCCAGCTTATTGCTGACGGGCTGCACGACCGCATGACCCAGATCGTCCTGGGCAACCTCGAACAGGCCGCCGGCCTGTTCAGTCACGCCGAACCGAAACCCCTGACCGCCATCGACGTGCTGGGTGGCGGCCGCGCCGCGCTGGAAAAAGCCAACACCGAGCTGGGCCTGGCCCTGGCCGAAGACGAGATCGACTACCTGGTCAACGCCTTCGTCGGCTTGAAGCGTAACCCGCATGACATCGAACTGATGATGTTCGCCCAGGCGAACTCCGAGCACTGCCGTCACAAGATCTTCAACGCCAGTTGGGACATCGACGGCCAGAGCCAGGAAAAAAGCCTGTTCGGCATGATCAAGAACACCTACCAGATGCACAGCGAAGGTGTCCTGTCTGCTTATAAGGACAACGCTTCGGTGATCGTCGGTTCCGTGGCCGGCCGCTTCTTCCCGGACCCTGAAACCCGCCAGTACGGCGCGGTGCAGGAACCGGTGCACATCCTGATGAAGGTTGAAACCCATAACCACCCGACCGCGATTGCTCCGTTCCCGGGCGCGTCCACCGGTTCCGGTGGCGAAATCCGCGACGAAGGCGCCACCGGTCGCGGTGCCAAGCCGAAGGCTGGCCTGACCGGTTTCACCGTGTCCAACCTGCAGATCCCGGGCTTCGAACAGCCGTGGGAAGTGCCGTACGGCAAGCCTGAGCGCATCGTTACCGCACTGGACATCATGATCGAAGGCCCATTGGGCGGTGCCGCGTTCAACAACGAATTCGGCCGTCCGGCGCTGACCGGTTACTTCCGTACCTTCGAACAATCGATCACCACGCCACACGGTGATGAGGTTCGCGGCTACCACAAGCCGATCATGCTGGCTGGCGGCATGGGCAACATCCGTGAAGAGCACGTCAAGAAAGGCGAGATCCTGGTTGGCTCCAAGCTGATCGTGCTCGGCGGCCCGGCGATGCTGATCGGCCTGGGCGGCGGTGCAGCTTCCTCCATGGCCACCGGCACCAGCTCGGCGGACCTGGATTTCGCTTCGGTTCAGCGTGAAAACCCGGAAATGGAACGTCGCTGCCAGGAAGTCATCGACCGTTGCTGGCAACTGGGCGACAAGAACCCGATCAGCTTCATCCACGACGTGGGCGCGGGCGGTCTGTCCAACGCCTTCCCGGAACTGGTCAACGACGGCGACCGCGGTGGCCGTTTCGAACTGCGCAACATTCCAAACGACGAGCCGGGCATGGCCCCGCACGAAATCTGGTCCAACGAATCCCAGGAACGTTACGTTCTGGCCGTAGGCCCGGCGGATTTCGAACGCTTCAAGGCGATCTGCGAACGTGAGCGTTGCCCGTTTGCCGTCGTCGGCGAAGCCACTGCCGAACCTCAGCTGACTGTCACCGACAGCCATTTCGGCAACAGCCCGGTGGACATGCCACTGGAAGTGTTGCTGGGCAAGGCTCCGCGCATGCACCGTTCGGTGGTTCGTGAAGCAGAACTGGGCGATGACTTCGATCCGTCGACCCTGAACATTGCCGACTGCGTCGAGCGCGTCCTGCATCACCCGGCCGTGGCCAGCAAGAGCTTCCTGATCACCATCGGCGACCGCACCATCACCGGCCTCGTGGCCCGTGACCAGATGGTCGGCCCGTGGCAGGTGCCGGTGGCCGACGTTGCCGTCACCGCCACCAGCTTCGACGTCTACACCGGTGAAGCCATGGCCATGGGCGAGCGTACTCCGCTGGCACTGCTGGACGCTCCGGCGTCGGGCCGCATGGCCATCGGCGAAACCCTGACCAACATCGCGGCTTCGCGCATCGGCAAGATCTCCGACATCAAGCTGTCGGCGAACTGGATGTCCGCTGCCGGTCACCCGGGTGAAGACGCGCGTCTGTACGACACCGTGAAAGCGGTCGGCATGGAACTCTGCCCTGAGCTGGGCATCACCATTCCGGTGGGCAAGGACTCGATGTCCATGGCCACGCGCTGGAACGATGAAGGCGTGGACAAGTCCGTCACTTCGCCGATGTCCCTGATCGTGACCGGTTTCGCGCCAGTGACTGACATCCGTCAGACCCTGACCCCGCAACTGCGCATGGACAAGGGCACCACCGACCTGATCCTGATCGACCTGGGCCGTGGTCAGAACCGCATGGGCGCCTCGATCCTCGCGCAGGTTCACGGCAAACTCGGCAAGCAGGCTCCGGACGTCGATGACGCTGAAGACCTCAAGGCCTTCTTCGCCGTGATCCAGGGCCTCAACGCCGACGGTCACCTGCTGGCTTACCACGACCGTTCCGACGGTGGTCTGCTGACCAGCGTGGTGGAAATGGCGTTCGCCGGTCACTGCGGCCTGAGCCTGAACCTCGACAGCCTGGCGGATTCTTCCGCCGACATCGCCGCGATCCTGTTCAACGAAGAACTGGGTGCGGTAATCCAGGTTCGCCAGGACGCCACCCCGGACATCCTCGCGCAGTTCAGCGCTGCCGGCCTGGGCGATTGTGTGTCGGTGATCGGTCAGCCAATCAACAATGGCGAGATCGGCATCACCTTCAACGGTGACACCGTGTTCGAAGGCCAGCGTCGTCTGCTGCAACGCCAGTGGGCCGAGACCAGCTACCAGATCCAGCGTCTGCGTGACAACGCCGACTGCGCCGAGCAAGAGTTCGACGTGCTGCTGGAAGAAGACAACCCGGGCCTGAGCGTCAAGCTGAGCTACGACATCAACCAGGACATCGCCGCGCCTTACATCAAGAAAGGCATTCGCCCACAGGTTGCCGTATTGCGTGAGCAGGGCGTCAACGGTCAGGTGGAAATGGCGGCTGCGTTCGACCGCGCCGGTTTCAACGCGATTGACGTGCACATGAGCGACATTCTGGCCGGCCGTGTCGACCTGAACGAGTTCAAGGGCATGGTCGCTTGCGGTGGTTTCTCTTACGGCGACGTATTGGGTGCCGGTGAAGGCTGGGCGAAATCCGCGCTGTTCAACAGCCGCGCCCGCGATGCGTTCCAGGGTTTCTTCGAGCGTAACGACAGCTTCACCCTCGGCGTGTGCAACGGTTGCCAGATGATGTCCAACCTGCACGAGCTGATCCCGGGCAGCGAGTTCTGGCCGCACTTCGTGCGCAACCGTTCCGAGCAGTTCGAAGCCCGTGTTGCCATGGTGCAGATCCAGGAGTCGAACTCGATCTTCCTGCAGGGCATGGCCGGTTCGCGCATGCCGATCGCCATCGCCCACGGCGAAGGTCATGCCGAGTTCGCCAGCGAAGAAGCACTTCTGGAAGCCGATCTGTCGGGTTGCGTGGCGATGCGTTTCGTCGACAACCACGGCAAGGTCACCGAAAGCTACCCGGCCAACCCGAACGGCTCCCCCCC